>CADBSB010000114.1 GCA_902797235.1 uncultured Ruminococcus sp.
ACGGCGAAGGCACTTATGATCCCGCCGCTTACCTGACAAGCAAGGGCCACACCATCCAGAAGACCTACGCGACCTCGTTCACGACCGCTCCCGTAACGCTCGACTGGCTGAACACCTCGTCCCAGGCTGACACGGAGCTTACCGTTAACTGCGTTGAAGGTCTTGTTGAATACGATAACCTCGGCAAGATGCAGCCGGCTCTCGCGACCGAATGGTCCATCTCCGAAGACAATCTGAAGATAACCTTCAAGATCCGTCAGGGAGTTGCCTGGTACACTTCCGAAGGCAAAAAGTATGCCGATCTTACCGCGAAAGACTTTGAGGCGGGCTTCCAGCACATGCTCGACTGCCAGGCGGGTCTTGAATCGCTCGTTGCCGGTGTTGTAAAAGGCGTTTCCGAGTACCTCAAGGGCGGCAAGTGGGCAGACGTCGGCTACAAAGCAGTTGACGACTATACGCTCGAAGTAACGCTTTGCCAGCCTACTTCCTACTTCCTGACGATGCTTACCTACTCCATATTCCTGCCGATGTGCAAGAGCTTCTATGAATCCAGAGGCGGCGTATATGGCATAGAAGAATACAAAGCAGCGTCCGAAGATTCCGCTAAATACACCTACGGTAAGGTTACCGACATAGCTTCTCAGGTTTACTGCGGCCCGTACTACGTAACGAAGTTCGACGAAGCTTCCGAGATCAAGATCGCGAAGAACCCGAACTACTACAACGCCGACAAGGTAACCCTCGAGGAGATCCGCTGGGTATACTTCGACGGTAAGAACTATCCGCAGTTCTACGCCGACGTTAAGTCCGGCATCTACTCCGGCGTAACGCTTTCCCAGTCCACCGGTATACTCGACCTCGCAAAAGAGGACGGCAACTATGAAAAGTACGCTTACATTTCCGATACGAACTCCACCACTTACTTCTCCGGTCTGAACCTGAACCGCGGTACGTTCGCTCTTCAGAACGGCAACGGCGCTTCCCCGAAGACAGAGCAGGAAAAGGCTGACACCGTAACGGCTCTCAACAACAAGTACTTCCGTCAGGCCGTCCAGTATGCGTTTGACCAGACGACTTGGAACGGCGTTTCCAGAGGCGCGGATCTTGCTAACCAGAACCTCCGCAACATGTACACCTCCCCGAACTTCGTATTTATCGACGCTGACGTAACCGACGCTGACGGTCATACCTTCAAGGTCGGTACGACTTACGGTGATCTCGTTCAGTACTACCTTGAAAAGATCAACTCTCCGATCAAGGCTCAGGACGGCATCAACGGCTGGTACAGCGTTGAAAACGCAAAGGCCGCTCTTGCAAAGGCTAAGGAAGAGCTCGGCGACAAAGTACATTGGCCGATCAAACTCGACCTTATATATCAGTCTTCCGATGACAATTCCACGGCTCAGGCCTCCGCGTTCAAGAAGTTCATGGAAGATAACCTCGGCAAAGAGAACGTAATAATCAACATGGTAGGCTGCGAAGAAAGAGCTGACTTCTATGCCTGCGGTTACAGAGCATCCAACGGTGCTGCCGGCAACTTCGATATATTCTACGGTTCCGGTTGGGGTCCCGACTACGGCGATCCGTCCACCTACCTTGATACGTTTGCATCTCTCGGTGCAGGCTATATGACAAAGGTTATAGGTCTCTTCTAATAAACCGATATAAGCTCGTATTCGAGTTAATTTGTGCGACACATAGGAGACCGCAAGGTTTCCTATGTGTTTCGCTTGTTTTTTAAGTGAAAAACAGAATTCTGCTTTCTAAGGGTGCGGAATATGTTCTGTTTTTTAGAAAGTGGAATTTTATTTTTCACGCCGAGTACATCAAAGGAGGATATAATTAAGCCGCGCGTTAATTATAGTTAGCATTTATGAAAAAATATATGCTCAAGCGCATACTGTTTTCGATATTTTCGCTTATCGTCGTCGTTATGATTGTAATGATCCTCGTCTATTCGCTGATAGACAGAAAGGTCATATTCCAGTCTGACGATATATGGAACAAAAAGTTCTTGAACGACAGAACGGCGTACGAATATTCGCAGTATCAGAAATTCGGATATATGGTAACGGCCGAATACGGCGCGTTCCTTAAAGGCCTTTACGGCAATGACGAGGATTATACGGATAATCCTCAGTACATAGAGGATAAAAACGCCATAAAGAATCCGGAAAAATACACCGAAAACGAGAGCGTCAGAAAGTTTATCGACACCTATAAAGCAAAAGGGTACGAGATAAGTTATCTCGAGCCTATCACATACAGCAACGGGCAGATGAAGCCCGGAGGCAGCGCCGCGCTCTACGCCATAAAAGAGAAGAGCGTTTTTGAGCGTATGTGGGACTACGTCAAAGGCTTCTTCTCGATAGAAACGATAAACGACGTTGACGACCCGAACCTGACCGAAAGGTACATCCGTTTTGAAAACGACCCCTACGGCTGGTTTGCGATCGTCGGCTCCGGTACCACGCATAAATATCTGCTTTATTTCGACAATAAATTCCCGTTCATACATCAGAACTTCTTACACCTGAACCTCGGCGTTTCGTTCACAAGATACCGCGGTGAGGAAATATCGGAGGTCATAGTGCGCGAGCAGGGCGAACCGAAATTCTCGACCGTCGTTTTCCCGACGGGGTATGAGGAAAGCTCGGCTATCGATATGCACTCCCTCAAATACAGCTATAACTCGACCGGTGAATTTGAAACGACGAGATTTACGGACAACTACTCGATGTACACCTATCACAAGGACGAGATGTCAAGACTTGCAAACTCCTTCGTCATAGGTCTTATAGCGACGATCATAGCATACCTGCTCGGTCTGCCTCTCGGCATACTGATGGCGAGAAAGAAGGACACGTGGGTGGATAAGCTCGGCAACGTTTACGTCATATTCATTATGGCGGTCCCGTCCCTCGCTTACATCTTCATGTTCGCCGCGATAGGTACGACGGTGTTCAACTTGCCCTACACGTTTGCAAACGCCGTGCCGAAGATCCTCGCGTATATTTTGCCTATCATATCGCTCGCTTTGCCGAGCATAGGCGGCCTTATGAAGTGGATGCGCCGCTACATGATAGACCAGATGAACTCGGACTACGTTAAATTCGCGCGCTCCCAGGGCTTGTCCGAGGGTGAGATTTACAGAACTCACATCTCGCGCAACGCCATGATATATATCGTACACGGCATACCGGCGTCTGTTCTCGGAAGCCTTGTCGGTGCGATCATTACAGAAAGCGTTTACTCCGTACCCGGCGTCGGTACGCTGCTTACGGAATCCATAACAAGACACGATAACGCGGTAATCGTCGCGGCGACCGTGTTCTATACAACCATATCGATTGTATCTCTTATCCTTGGTGACCTGCTTCTCGCAAAATACGACCCGCGTATTTCGCTGTCATCATCGAAAGGAGGCGGAAGATAATGAACGAAAACGAAAAAGACGTAAAAATAGAAAACGAGGACGAATTATTCGTACCGATAACACAGGATATGATACAGTCGGAGAAGATAATCGCTCCGAGATATTCGTACTGGAAATCCGTTTTCAGAATATTCTTCAAAAAGAAGATAAACATCTTCCTGATAATCGTATTCATACTTATATTCCTTATAGCGTTCATAGTGCCGATCTTCGCGCCGTACGTGTATGACGAAAACGTTACGCTGCTCGCGGCTCAGCACTTAAACCCCGCGAAAGCGCTTGAATTCTTCGCCGATAAGCCCGAATGCGGGCCCGCGATCAAATGGATACTCGGCACCGGTCCTTACGGAAACTCGATATTATACGGTATAATTTCATCCGCGAGAACGTCGCTGCTCATATCCGTTATATGCGCCGCCATAAACATGACGATAGGCATATTCTTAGGCGCGGTATGGGGCTACTCAAAGAAATTTGACGCGGTGATGCTCGTTATATACAACATTATCGCAAACGTACCTTATATACTGCTCATATCCGTTCTCGTTTACGTTATCGGCGCCGGTTTCTGGAGCTTCATATTCGCTCTGACCGTCACCGGCTGGCTCGGTATAGCGTACTTTTTCAGAACGCAGGTCATGATAATCCGTGACCGTGAGTATTCTCTCGCGTCGCGCTGCTTAGGCACGCCGCTTCCGAGAATGGTATCCAAAAACATACTTCCGTTCTTAACGAGCGTTATCGTTACGCTGCTTGCGACGGAGCTGCCGTCCTACATATCCTCAGAGGTTTACCTCTCATACCTGGGTATCGGTCTTTCGGCTTCCGTTCCGTCACTCGGCCGTATGATCGCGCAGGCGCAGACGGGATTCACACAGTATCCGTGGGAATTCTGGCCGCCCGTGTTCATAGCCGCCGCCATAACGATAATCCTTTACCTTCTCGGTCAGAACCTGGCTGACGCCTCTGACCCGAGAACGCATATGTAAGGAGGGAAGACTATGGAAAACACTGAGAAAAAAGTCCTTCTCTCGCTTAAAAACGTAGAAGTGAAATTCAACGTCCGCGGAAGAGTTCTGACCGCGATAAGAAACGTATCGCTCGACGTTTACGAAAACGAATCATTGGCGATAGTCGGTGAATCCGGCTCCGGCAAATCCGTTTTGACAAAAACGTTCGCCGGAATGCTTGACTCTAACGGCTTCATCAGCAACGGCACGATACAGTTGAACGACGAAGAGCTTGCGGACACCGTCGTCAATTTAAATAAACTCGACAAAACTCTTATATCAAACATAAGAAAAAGCTTTGACAAGTATTCTCGCTTTGAATACGGCGCGGATACGTACAACAAGATACAGAAGCTCAAGGCGGAGGAGGAGGCGAGAGCCACCCTGTCCGACGAGGAGCGCAAAGATTACGACGCCAAGATGAACGACCTTGAATTCAAACGCACGGAAGCGTTCAATTTAAGGCAGACGCTCGACTCCAAGCACGACCACGAGAAATACAAAGAGGTCGGCGAAAAGATAGACGAGTACGACACGCAGATAAAAGCGCTCGAAAACGAGATCAAATCGAAGATCAAGGAAAACGCCGACGCCTTGAAACACGACGAGGCGTACAAGGCGGAATTTCAGGCGCGTTATAACGAGCTGAAAGCGCAGTATGAGAAGGAAACTTCGAATACGACGTTGTCGGAAGATCAGAAGAAGAGAAACGAGCTTTTGGCGGACGAGGTATATCTTTCCGTCGGACGTTATCCCTTGCGTCAGAGACTTGTTCTCATATACAAGCTGAAGCGCGAGATCAAAAAAGCCATGATCATAGGGCTTGACCTGAACAGAAGCCACGTTAAAAACCCGCTGTTCGACAACGTCGCGTTCAGAGTCAAGCTGCTTGACAAGACCGAGGACAGACTGCACGGAACGTGTATATTGAACCTCGCAAAGGTCAAATACACAAACGACTGGCAGCAGATCAGAGGCCGCCGCATAGCAACCGTTTTCCAGGACCCGATGACGTCGTTAAACCCCGTTATCACGATAGGAAAGCAGATAATGACGGTCATTTTGAAGCACCAGAAATGCTCGCAGTCCGAGGCTAAGGAAAGAGCGCTTGACATAATGAGCAAGGTCGGTATACCCGAGCCGGAAAAGCGCTTCAACGACTATCCGTTTGAGTATTCCGGCGGTATGAGACAGAGGATCGTTATAGCGATAGCCCTGTCCTGCCAGCCCAAAATACTGATTTGCGACGAGCCGACGACCGCGCTTGACGTTACGATCCAGGCTCAGATCATAAGACTTATAAAGGACCTGCAAAAGCAGCTCGGCTTTACCACGGTGTATATCACGCACGACCTCGGCGTCGTTGCAAACGTCGCGGAGAGAGTTGCCGTTCTGTACGGCGGTCAGATAGTGGAGCTCGGCACGGTCGAGGAGATATTCTACGAGCCGCGTCATCCCTATACGTGGGCGCTTATATCGTCCTTGCCGCAGCTTTGCGAAAAGGGAACCGACCTGTTCTCGATCCCCGGCACGCCTCCGTCCCTGTATAACAAGATAGTTGGCGACGCATTCGCGCCGAGAAACAAGTACGCCATGGCGATAGACCTTGTAAAGGAGCCGCCGATGTTCAAGATAAGCGACACGCATTACGCAAAAACGTGGCTGCTCGATCCGCGCGCTCCGAAGGTAGAGCCGCCGGAGAATATCAGGAACCTGCACGAAAAGATCTTAAAGACGTACGTCGATTTCGGTAGCTAGGGAGGCGGAATATGGAAAATACTGAGAAAAAAGTAATACTGTCGATCCAGAACCTCGACGTAGTTTTCGGACACGGCAAAAAGGCGTTCAAAGCTGTTGACAACGTAAGCTTTGACATATACAAGGGCGAAACGCTTTCCCTCGTCGGTGAATCCGGCTCCGGTAAAACGACGATAGGCCGCGCGATAGTGAGGATTAACCCCTGCTCCGCCGGCGCCATATTCTACGACGGAAAAAAGATCTCCGGCAAGCTGAGCCGCAAGGACGACCGCGAGGTCATAAGAAAGATACAGATGATATTCCAGGACCCCGCCGCATCGTTAAACGAGCGCGCGACCATAGAATACATCATATCCGAGGGACTTTACAATTTCCATCTGTATAAAGACGATAAGGACAGAATGGAAAAGGTGGAGAAGATAATTGAGGAAGTAGGCCTTCTGCCCGAGCATCTGACGCGTTACCCGCACGAATTTTCGGGCGGCCAGCGCCAGCGTGTCGGCATCGCCCGCTCCATCGTCATGGAGCCGGAGTTCATCGTCGCCGACGAGCCTATATCTGCGCTTGACGTTTCCATCCGCGCGCAGGTTCTGAATCTGTTGAAGAAATTCCAGAAGGAACGCGGACTTACGTATCTGTTCATAGCGCACGACTTGTCGATAGTAAGGTTCATAAGCGACAGAATAGTCGTTATCTACAAGGGCAGGATTATGGAAATAGCGGAAACGGAGGAGCTGTTCGCGTATCCGCTCCACCCCTACACCAAATCGCTTATTTCCGCGATACCCACGCCCGACCCGATACTTGAAAAGCAGAAGCATCTGTTTGTATACGATACCGATATGCACGATTATTCCGTCGATAAGCCCGATCTTGTCGATATAGGCAACGGACATATGGTTTTCGGAAACGCTCCCGAAATCGAAGAATACAAAAAGATACGTTTCAATAATTAAAGGATAACGGGACGCATTCCGCGTCCCGTTTTTCGGTATTTGTTATGAATGAGGAAAGAGAAGTAATAGAGGTAAAGGAACCTACCGATAAAAAAAGCAAAAAGAAGCTTGTTATCCGTATCGTCTGCTTTGCCGTCGCCGTCATCGTCGCCGTCGGCGCGATCACATACGGCGTTGTGATGTTAGGTCACATGGACGAGGGATATACGACGGTCGAGGCGGACGTTATAGACAGTACGCTCATATATCAGGGTAATATCGTATTCCAGTATTATTTTACCGGTTCAAGCGACGAGATGAAAAAGGTGCTGAGAGAGCTTAAAAACCGCTATGGCGTTGCGCTCAGCCGCGTTTACAGACTGATAGACGCCGAGGTCGAATACGACGGTTATAACAATATAAAAACGATAAATAAAAACCCCGGTACCGCCGTTAAAGTAGGCGACGAGCTGTATGAAGTGCTGAAAGACGCGTACGAAAAGACGCTTCTGAAAAAAGGTTATAATATGTTCGCCGGCGCGCTTTACAGAGAGTGGAACAGTATTTTAGTGCTTGAAGATCCGTACGAATTCGACCCTCTGAACAATGAGACGGAGAAAAACAGGATAGAAAAGATAAGCGAGCAGGTGAACGACCTCGATAATTTTGAACTTGAATTCGACGATCGGGCAAAGACCGTAAAGCTCACGCTTTCCGGCAAATACAGGGCGTTTGTGAACGATTTTGAGCTGACGGAGGCGCCCGTGATAGATCTGAATTTACTTCACGACGCGTACGAAATTCAGCTTATAGCTGATGATTTGGAGGAAAAAGGGTATAATAACGGCTATTTTGAATCAGCAAACGGTCTCGTTTTGTCGCTGTCGGGTCACGATACCGGCGCGCAGTACTATTTTTTGGCGTATTATAACGGCGGCATTACCGCGGCAGCGATCTCCGATATGAAGAAGAAAAGCGCCGTAAGCCAGTTCCGTGCGTTTCCGTACAACGCCTCCGAGCATTATTTCCATACCGTGGAAAAGGACGGGAAAACGTACAGACGTAACCCGTACCTCC
>CADBSB010000115.1 GCA_902797235.1 uncultured Ruminococcus sp.
CTATACGTAACAGCAAGGGGTTTAACGAAGCAGGAGCGGCGAGATGCCGTCCGAAAACGTGGTTCGGATAATTCTCGTTACCCTAAGGTGTCGCTTTGCGGTGAAATGTGCGCTTCGCGCGCCAAAAAGGAAAGGCTTAAATACCGAATTCTTAAATCTGAATCCTTAATTATTTAAAAAATATGCTTGACATGGGATTTTTGATGTGATATTATATAATGAAAACTAATGTAAATCGGCATGAAAAAAAGGAGAACGTGTATCATGGCACAGTTCATTGATGACAAAAAACGGGAATTATCCGACAAGCTTGAACAAAGCGACGCGCCGGACAAGCTCCAGCAGGTCGAATCTTCGTTCCGTAAGGTGATGAAGGAGCTTTTCGCGGAGATGAAAACGCTTCCGAACGAGGAAAAGAAGGACGTCGGCGCCGCCATAAATGAATTCAAAAAGGAATTTGAGGAAAGAATTGCCGCGGCGAAAAAGAAGATCGCAGAGCTGTCGAAAAACACGGCGGCGGTCGATCTGACCGTTCCGTCGCCTGAGTTCATACGCGGTAAGATCCATCCGCTCATCCGCGTCGGCCGTATGTTTGAGGAGGTCTATAAGGAAATGGGCTTCAGCATTGCCTACGGTCCCGAGATAGAAAACGACAAGCACAATTACGAAATGCTGAATATGCCGTACTATCATCCGGCGAGAGATATGCAGGATACGTTTTATCTTGAATATCCGAAGGTGCTTTTGCGCTCGCACACCTCCTGCGTTCAGGTCAGATACATGCTCGAGCACAAGCCGCCTTTCATGATAATCTCCCCGGGCGTCGTTTACAGAGTGGACGAGATAGACCCGCAGCACACGCCGTGCTTTTACCAGGTCGAGGGACTTGTCGTGGGCGAGGGCATAAACCTTGCAAACCTCAAATGGGCGGTCACCGAGAGCGTTAAGCGCGTTTTCGGACCGGAATATAAAGTAAAATTCTCGCCGTGCTATTATCCGTACACGGAGCCGTCGGCGGCGGTCGACATGGGCTGCATCATGTGCGGCGGCAAGGGATGCAGAACGTGCAAGGGCACGGGCTGGATGCGCGTGGCGGGCGCCGGTATGGTACACCCGAACGTGTTCGAGGCTGTCGGCTATTCGCGCGACACCGTGGGCTTCGCGTTCGGCTGGGGACTTAACCGTCTGCCCATGCTTTACTTCAAGATAAACGAAATGCGCAAGCTGTTCGAAAACGAAATATCCTTGTGGGAACAGCTGTAAGAGGAGGCGAGTACAATGTTCAAATTTTCATATAACTGGTTAGCCGCCGAATCCGAAATAGGCGCCGATTACGAGGAGCTTTTACACTGGCTCGACATTCAGGGCTTTGAGATAGCGTCGATAGAAGACTACGGCGACGACAAGGCCGTTGAGATAGAGGTCAAGGCGAACAGACCCGATATGCTGTCCGTCGCCGGCGTTCTGCGCGAGTTCTACGCGGGCAAGGGAAGACGTCAGATAAAGAACTTCACGCCCGACGTGCCCGTGAATTTCGGCAGCGACAATTCCGTTTTATCGCATAAGATAATCGTCGATTCGTCCGACGTGCACAGATATTCCGCCGTTGAGATACGCGGCGTGGACAACACTGGCGAAACTCCCGAATACATAAAGGACAGACTTAAAAAGTCCGGTATCGCCTGCATAAACCCGATAGTCGATATAAGCAACTACGTGCTTTTGCTCATAGGTCAGCCGATACACATTTTCGACGCGGATAAGGTAAAGGGCGACATTCGTATCGAAAACGTAAAGGAACCGACGAAGTTTACGACGCTCGCGTCTACCGAGATAGAGCTGCCGAAGGGCGCGCTTCTCATCTCCGACGATGAAAATCCGCTTTGCGTCGCCGGCATCATAGGCGGCCACGCTCCCGAAGTGACGGAGAGCACGAAAAATATCATAATAGAGAGTGCGAATTTTGACCACATTATAGAGCGCGTTACGAGCAAGAAAACGCACGTACAGACCGCGGCGTCCTACCGCTTCGAGCGCGGCGTTTCGCCCGCCACGGCGATCCCCGGCGCGCTTATCTGCGTAAAGATGATAACCGAGCTGTGCGGCGGCGAATATAATAAGACGGGCTATTTATACACCGATAACACGAAGAACGAGCCGCATACGATGATAGTCACCAAAAAGCGCATCAACTCGCTTTTGGGCTCAGATCTTGACCTCGAAACTATTTGCAAATACTTGAACGACTGCTTCTTTGGAACTGAGTGCAAAGACGGCGAAAACATCAAGGTCACTATCCCCGATTTCCGCCTCGATATAGATTACGACGTTGACGTGATTGAAGAGGTCGGCCGTATGTACGGCTACCACAACATAGAGCCGCAGCCCGTAAAGCTGTACGCTCCGTTTGTTGAAAACCCCGTAAACAAGAATTCCAACAAGCTGCGCGATATGATGGTCGGCTTCGGTTTCATAGAAGTCCTGACCTACGGCTTCATCCCCGGAAACGCGATGCAGATGCTCCATATAAAAGAGGATTCCGAGTATTACGGCGATATAAAGATACTTAATCCGCTTAACAATTTCTACGAGCTCATGCGTCCGTCACTCGCGTACGGTCTTATTTCGACCGCGGTCGCAAATATGTCGGTCGGCAAAAACGACCTGCGTATTTTCGAGGTCGGCAAGCGCTTCTTCCGCCAGGCCGATCACGGCGACGGATATAACGAGAAAAACGTGTTCGCCGCGCTTATGACGGGCGTTAAGCTCGGCCGCGGCTTCGGTATCGCAAAGGACGCGAAATTCAGCGTTTACGACGCGGTATCCCTGCTCGACGCGCTTTTCCGCGAGTACAACATCAAGTATGAAATAAAGCAGACCGATGAAATGGGTATGTTCGAGCAGGGCGCCGGCGGCGACGTTTACGTCGGAGGCAGGCGCATCGGTTACGTCGGAAAAATAGATCCGAAGGTGCTCCTTGAATTTGAAAACGGCAAGCTCGCGCGCGACGACGTCGCGTACCTTGAATTCTGCTTCGACGGATTTGACGAGACGAAGCGCTCGATAGAATTCGACAGCGCATACCCGTCCGTTACGAGAGAATATAACCTGCTCGTTAAGAACGGAATACATTTCGTTGATTACAGCCCGTGCATAAAAGAAGCGTCCGATATAGTTATCAACGTATCGCCGCGCGACGTTTACGTGGGTGTCGGCGTTCCGAGAGGCTTTACGTCCGTTCTTGTAAGAGTTGAATACAACGATCCGACGAGGACGCTCGACTTTGAGGAAATAGCAAAGGTTGAATCAAAATTCTTTAAATCCCTTGCCGATAAGTACGGCATAGTATTGAAACTGTAAGGAGAAAGAAAAAAATGACACTTGTGATAATGGCGGCGGGGCTCGGCTCCCGTTACGGCGGAATGAAACAGATCGATCCCGTATCGGAAGCGGGGGAATTCATAGTAGACTATTCAATATACGACGCGAAGAGAGCGGGCTTTGACAGGGTTGTATTCATTATAAAGCCCGAACACAGAGCCGATTTTGAGGAAACGATAGGCAGGCGTATAACCGGTATGAAGATCGAATACGCGTACCAGACGCTCGACGATATCCCGGACGGCGCGAAAATACCCGAGGGCAGAGTAAAGCCGTGGGGCACGGGCCACGCGGTTTACGCGGCAAGAGAGCTTTTGAACGACAATTTCGCCGTTATAAACGCGGACGATTTCTACGGCAGAGAATCTATTGCCGTAGTCGGTGAATTTCTCAAAAACGCAAAAGCCGGTCAGTACTGCATGGCGGGCTTCCGTCTCGACAACACGGTAACCGAGCACGGCTCCGTATCGCGCGGCATCTGTACGGTCGACGAAAACGGCGAGCTTGAAAGCATAGTGGAGCGCACGAAAATTGAGGTCACGGATCACGGAATAGAGTTCATAGAGGGCGACGAAAGATCGCCGCTCAAGCCGGACGCGACCGTTTCAATGAATCTCTGGGGCTTCACGCCTGAGTTCAAGGACGTGCTTGCAAAGGGCTTCAAGAATTTTGTTATGAACATAGACAGCGCGCCGAGACCTTTAAAGGACGAATATTATCTGCCGACGGCGGTAAAAGAGGCCATGGCGGACGGCGCGACGGTCAAGGTGCTGAAAACAACGTCAAAATGGTTCGGCGTAACGTACCGCGAGGACAGAGAACAGGTCGTTGCGTCAATAAAAGAACTGACGGATAAGGGCGAATACAAAAAAGGTTTGTGGAGGTAGTTTATGGCTGTTCTCGTAACAGGCGGCGCGGGCTTCATCGGCTCGCATACGGTCGTTCAGCTTCTTGAACACGGCGAAGAGATCGTTATACTCGATAATTTTTCAAACAGCTCGCCGGACGTGCTTGACAAGATCAGGCAGATAAGCGGTAAGGATTTTAAGTTTTATGAAGGCGATATGCGCGACAAGGAGCTTTTGAAGCGCTTATTTGAAGAAAACAAGATCGAAGCCGTCATCCATTTCGCGGGTCTTAAAGCCGTGGGCGAATCGGTGGAAAAGCCGCTTGATTATTACGACAACAATATAAACGGGACGCTTTGCGTGCTTGAAGCCATGAAGGCAAGCGGCTGCAAAAAGATGATATTCTCGTCCTCCGCCACGGTATACGGTAACGACAACAAGGTGCCGTTCACCGAGGATATGAAGACGAGTGCGACCAATCCTTACGGCTGGACGAAGGTGTTTATTGAACACATACTTGAGGGCGTATGCACGTCGGACAAAGAGTTTTCCGCCGTCCTGCTCCGTTATTTCAACCCGATAGGCGCGCATAAGAGCGGACTTATCGGCGAGAAGCCGAACGGAATACCGAACAATCTTATGCCGTATATCGTTAAGGTCGCAAACGGAGAATACGATCACCTGAACGTTTTCGGCGACGATTACGACACGCCGGACGGCACGGGCGTGCGCGATTATATCCACGTCGTAGATCTCGCGGACGGTCATATCGCCGCGCTTGAATACGCAAGAAAAAACAACGGCGTGCAGACCGTGAACCTCGGAACCGGCAGGGGAACGTCGGTGCTTGAGCTTGTCCGTGCGTTTGAAAAAGCGTCGGGCAAAAAGGTGCCGTACGTCATAGCCCCGCGCCGCGCCGGCGATATAGCGGAGTGCTACGCCGACGTATCAAAGGCAAAGGAAATCCTCGGCTGGCAGGCGAAGTACGACGTAGACGATATGTGTAAAGATAACGCCCGCTGGGCGCTGAAATTATAAAAAACAGTAACTAAAAATCTCCTTATCGGGTAAAATAATAAAAAACCGGTAAGGAGATTTTATTATGAACGAATTTTTGATGGGGAAATCAAAAGACGTGCCTTTTTACGAAATAAAACAACGCTACTGCTCAAAGCTCGACGGAAACGTAGTGCTGAAACGCGAGCTCGGCACGGACGGAGAATTTACGTGTATGTCCTCGCATATGTGCGGGGAGGACTGCAAGTCGAAAGAGGACAAAAAGAAAGGCGTGACGTAAATTTTTACGGTAAGTATTGACAATTAGGGTAATTTATGTTATAATATAACGCAGAAATTCACCCCAATGGAGCAATATTATGAATAACAACGCCTTTGACGAGATACAGGAGCTGCTCCGCACACGCGCGGATCATCAGACGCGGCTCAAACTTTTGCCTTACGACGGCTCGGTCGAGATAAAAGAGCGGGGAGACGGAAAATATCTGTACGTCAGAAAAAGAGAGGGCGGCAGATATATATCACAATACGTCGGTATTTACTCGGACGATCTGTACCGCGTCCTTTTGTCGTCGTGCCGCGAGGCAAAGGAGCTTAAAAGAAGTATCCGGCATCTTGAAAAGAAATTGTCTGAGCTCGGATTTGAGGAGAAGGACCTGCCCGCACGCGTCGTGCTAAATCTTGAATTCGCACGCGCGAATATGAAATCGAATATATACGATCAGGCGGTGCTCGAGGGTGTTGCGACGTCATTCCCGCAGACGGAGGATATAATAGAAAACGGCAAGGTCAACGGCGTTACGGCGAGCGACGTGCAGAAGATACTTAACTTAAAGCACGCATGGGAGTTCATCATAGACCGCGACGTCATACAGTGCCCGTCCGATTATTATCTGCTCTGCAACGTAGCAAAGCTCGTAAACGAGGGCTTTTACGCGGAGGGCGGCAGGATACGCGGCGTTCCCGTAACGATAGGCGGAACGTCGTATATCCCGCCTCTGCCCGTGGAATACGAGGTAAGAGACCGGATAAAAGAGATAGCGGAGGGCACCGACCCGACAGATACGGCGATAGAACTGTGCTTATACTGCATGAAAACGCAGATCTATAACGACGGAAACAAGCGCGCCGCGGTCATATTCGCAAATCACTACTTAATATCGCACGGCGGCGGGTTTATCGTCATACCCGAATCCCGCGTGCCCGAATTCAAAAAGCTCCTCGTCGCATATTACGAGGGACGCGGCGAGGAGGAAATAAAGACGTTTATGAAAGAGTATTGTGTAAGGAACTTTTGATGAAGAGGTTTAAAAAATATCTGATACCGATAATAATGCTTATCGTCTTCGAGGCGGTCGCCGTTATACTGTGGCTTGCTTTGGATAACATATTTTACTTGTTCAATTTCAGCTATATCGGCATATCCGTATCGCTCGGCGTGTTTCTGTTTATTAAAAAGGTCAGATTCGCCAGGCGCATCGTTCAGCTGCTTGTCGGGCTTTATATGCTCGTTTATCTCGGAATTATCCGTGCGGAGAATATGCAGATAGAGGGCTTCTGGTACTATCTTTTCACAGGCGTTTTCGAGGCGGCGACCATACATTACGCCGTTGCGAAAATTTTCGGTCCGCTGATATTCGGGCGCGGCTGGTGCGGATATGCGTGCTGGACCGCGATGGTGCTCGATTTTCTGCCATATAAAACGCCGCGCTCGCCGCGTAAAAAGGCGGGGTGGATAAGGTACATAACGTTTGCGCTGTCGCTTATTTTCGTCTCCGCTTTGTTTTTGGCTCGCGTCGTGAATATCGAGCGGATAATGTTCTTTGCGTTCCTTATCGGAAACGCGGTCTATTACGCCGTCGGCATAATACTCGCTTTCGCCTTAAAGGATAACAGAGCGTTCTGTAAATACGTTTGCCCCGTGACCGTGTTTTTGAAGCCCGCGAGTTATTTTTCGCTTATCCGCGTAAAATGCGATAAAAGCAAATGCGTGAACTGCGGCAAATGCAAAAGCGTATGTCCCATGGACGTTGATATAACGGATAATTCGAGGAAGCGCAAAAACGGAACGGAATGTATACTTTGCCTTGAATGTACGAAAAACTGCCCGAAGGACGCGCTTTAAATAAAATAGGTGTGAAACCCCTATCCCCACCCGTGTCCTCGAGGGATAGATATGCTGTCACTTTTGACGGTGGGAGCAAGCCCACGCCCTGCGGTTTGAAATCAGCCTTTGATGATCTCCCCGTGTATGACGACCCTGCCGCCATCGGGGCAGGCGACGTCAAATTCGGGGGCTCGCGTATCACCGCAGTCGAGCGACGCGCCGTTCTGCAGCGCGAAAACGTACGGATACGCACAGTTCCATAATTCGTGGCAGAGCGGAGGACAGAGGTCGTCAACCGTAAACTCCTGCCCGACCTTGAAATAACCGCAGCGGCAGTCCGCTTTTGTAACGGTGATTTTAACTTTATATTTTTCCATAACACCCTCAATTTTTCATCATCGCCGCCGCTATCCTGTGCGCGGTGCCGCGGCAGGTCTTGTCGGTCTGTTTGATTATATTTCGCACCTCATCCCTTGCGGAGTCGCTCTCGCGGCCGCAGGGGTTTTTGACTATGGGCAGGCCGAGCTCCTTTGACAAGGCGATTATCAGCCTTTCGTTCGTCGTTATGAGCGGGCGGATAAGCGTCAGGGCTTTGTCGTCATACGTAGTCGTCGGCTCGAGCGTATGGATTTTCCCGCCGTAAAGCAGGTTCATAAGCGCCGTTTCCGCCGTGTCGTCCTCGGTGTGTCCGAGCGCGAGCTTTGTAAAACCGTGCTCCGCGGCGTAATTGCAAAGCGCCGCGCGGCGCAGCCTTGCGCATAAGGAACACGGCTTTTCAAGGTCCTTTATCGCCTCGCCTATGTCCGTTTTTACGGTTTCGTACGGTATCCCGTTTTTCGCCATGAATGCCGAAACCGAGGAGAAATCAGCGCTCTGCCCCATATCGACGGTGACGGCGGAGACCGTGAATTTTTCCGGGTAAAACGCTGACAGAAGCTTTAAACCGTAACGAAGCGCAAGCGAATCCTTGCCGCCCGATACGGCGCACAGGACCCTGTCGCCGTCCTTTATCATGCCGTACTTATCGGCGCATTTTCTTATTTTTGACAACAGTATATCGGTTTTTCCGCTCACGTAATTTACTCACCCCGCATATCGTGATAATAAAGGAGAATTATTATGATAAAGATTTTTATAGATCAGGGACACAACCCGAGAAACCCGAATTCCGGCGCCGAGGGCAACGGCTTGCAGGAGGCGGACCTCACTTACAATATAGGAATAAGATTAAGAGATCTCTTAAATTCCAATCCGGAATTTTCATCGATAACGTCGAGAAACTCGCCCGATGAGATCTTAGGTACGAGCAACGCGACCTCGCTTGCCGCACGCACGAACGCCGCAAACGCCTGGGGCGCGGACTATTTCATAAGTCTTCACGCCAACGCTTCCGAGATAACGACGGCGACGGGGAGCGAGGGGTACGTTTACTCGTTATCCTCACGCGCATATCCGTTTGCGCAAAGTATCTTAAAAGGATTATACAACAAAACCGGCACCGTGTCAAGAGGCGTTTTTGCAAGACCGACCTTATACGTGCTCCGAAAGACCGCCATGCCCGCGACCTTGATAGAAATGGGCTTTATAACGAACGCAAAGGAAGCCGCGGCAATGAATAACGACCCCGCCTCATACGCACAGGGTATGTATAACGGGATCGTTGATTATTTTACTTAACGGATGCGCTTTTCCTTGTTCACCACGAACGGTATGAACGACACGGCGACCGCGCCCGCGACGGTTATGATAATTTCGGGGATCATATACAAACCGTTGTAGAAAGCGGAGTAGAACGCCGATAAGCCCTGACCGTCGCCGAAAACGGATAATACCCACGCGCCGAATTTCGCCGCCCAGTCGCTTTGGCTTGCAAAGCTGCCTTCCTCCGCGGCGTCGAAATACCAGCTTGCCCACGCTCCGTAGAATATCCAGCCGGAGAAGAAGTGGGAGACGTACCTTGCGGACAGTCCTATCAGAGCGCCGAGGCTCATCGCCGCGGTCGGGTTTTTGATATTGCGCACGACCGACGCAAGACCGATTATGCTGAAAGCGAACACGTAATCAAGGAATATCGAGAGTATCGCCATATACCATACAAGTCCCTCGCCCGGTGCGAAGATCTTGACGACCGTCGGTATATCAACGAGCATTTGAAGCAGGGAATAGATGAACGTCGATAAAAATCCCCATTTTGCGCCGTGGCGGTAGCAGATGATCACGAGAGGCAGTGTAGATAAAAGCGTTACGCTTCCGCCCAGGTGCCCTATCGGTATCTTGATCAGCGATAATACCGTACCGAGCGCTATCATCGCCGCGCACTCAACAAGCGTTCTCGTGCGTTCTTTGTTCGTTTTCTGTTTTGCGTTTACCTGTTCTGTCATTTTTCTTTCTTCCTTTCTTTTAAGGGAAAGAGGGGTTTGAAAATACAAACGCCGCGTTGATACGCGGCGTTTACATTTTCTCAATTTCTGATACTCATTACCTACGCCGGCATTATCCGGATCAGGTGCGGACGTATAAATACGCCCTTTGGGTCGAAACTTTGTTTCCTCTCAGCCCGGTCTTTCACCGAGCTCCCCGATATTTTTTCTTGAATTTTAGCACAAAGTGATGAATAAATCAACTATTCCGTTTTTAAATATCTTTTAATGAACTCGTCGCTCAGCATAGCGCACGTATGGATGGATTTGTATTCTCCCTTGACAAAAAGGGAGGAGCGCGCGCAGCCCTCGTATTTCATGCCCAGCTTGTCCATAACGCGGCGCGACGCGTCGTTTCCGTCCATGTATCTCGCCGCTATCCTATGGAGATTGAGCTCCATGAAGCCGAACATCATCACTTCAAGCAGAGCCTCCGGCGCGTAACCGTTCCCTCTGTACGCGGGGTTTATGACGTAGCCGACCTCGCCCGAGTTGTTCTGAAAATCAAACGACGCAAAACCGCACGTTCCGATCATCTTCGATTCGCTCTTTAAAATCACCGCCCAGTCGTAAAACTCGCCCTCGTCGTATCTCGTTTTTATATATTCAAGATACTTCTTTGTATGCGATCTGTTGGGGTGCGGGGACCAGAGCAGATACTTCGTAACGTCCTCACGCTTGGAGTACTCGTACATATCGTGATAGTCCTCCGTGCGCATACGGCGCAGGGTGAGCCGCGGCGTCTCTATCGTAGGTATTTTTTTGAATTTCTTAACTACCGAATCCTTCTGCATGTTTTCGCCATCCTGAAAATCAATACGTGTATTATACATCAAACAACGCTGTTTGTAAAGCCTTTTTTTCGATTTTCGATAAAAAAATGAAAGTTTGTGCAAATTATACAAACGGAGAAATTTTCCGACAAAATTTGTATATAGTGCACAATTTTTTGATTTGTTTTTTAATCAATTCAACGAACGGAAAAGAGGTCATAATTTTTAGATATTTAAATTATTGTAATAAATTATAAGATAATTATTTCAATTCAAAATCTCAAAAAGATACAATCATAAGCTGAAAATCGCTTTAATCCCCGTTATTACTCCTTATTATTATATATTACGCGGCGTTTGTGCATATATACAAAAACGGGATTTTCGGCTATGTGACGGTTTTTATATGGTTGTGTGAAAACTGTCTGGAATTTAATTAAAAAATAATGTATTGACTTTATTTAACGCGTGTGCTATATTATATATAAATTATTGGGCGCTGTTTCTCGTTGCGGCGCCCGATGCGGATACCGGAGCGATCCGGTGTATTCGATAATCATCAGGAGGAAAAACTAATGAGATCATCCAAAACGGCAAAAGCTATCGCGGTGCTGCTCGCGTTGCTTATGCTAATCTCAACGGGCGTCTGTGCCGTAAACACCGCGGAAGACGGCGGCGATACGGAAAAGACGACCATGGACCAGGTAAAGGAGTACTTATACAGTGAGGACTACCATACCTACATCGAAGAAAGGAACGCCCAGAACTGGACCGACGCGAAAGGCGCCGGGGTGGTCGTAAAGGCGGCGAACGATTACACGTTCGTGCCCGATCCCGACTATCCCGAACAGACGGTCGAGGTTCTGACGGATCCGGAAAAGGGAAGCGTTCTGCATATGCCGGAGGCCGGTATGACGAGCTGGACGGTAAACATCCCCGAAACGGGATATTACGTCGTCTGCATCGAATACATGCCTTACGAAACGCAGAGCATCAACACGTCGAACATCAAGCGTGAGTTCTTCATCGACGGAAAGGCGCCGTTCAGTGAATCGTACTACTTCGAATTCACAAGACGCTTCGTAGACAACTACAACGCCGATTTCAAGAGAGACGACGGAACGCAGGGATTCCAGCTCGATAAGAACGGGAACGAAAAGAAACCTACAAAATCGCAGGTTTACCGGTGGTCGACTTCTTATTTCCGCGATTCCCAGGGCTATGAGCTGCAGCCGCTCAAATTCGCTCTGACGAAAGGCGAACACACGATAACGCTGAACGCGACGATGAACGACCTGATCTTATCCGAGATCAGGATCGAGGCTCCCGCGAAGCTCTATACGTACGAGGAATACCTCGCCGCGCACGGAACGAAGGACGCCTCCGCGTCGGCTAACGCGCCGAAGGTGCAGGCGGAAACGCCCACCGCGACGTCAGACTTAACGATCTACGCGTTGAACGACAGAACGTCGGCTATAACGGAGCCGCAGCACGCCTCCAATCAGCTGCTCAACACGATAGGCGACAGCAAGTGGCAGACGTTCGGTCAGTGGATAGAGTGGACGATACCCGGAAGCGAGATAACCGAGGACGGCTACTACTACATAGTACCGAGATTCAAGCAGTCCATACGCGAAGGTCTGTACGTATCCCGCGTGCTTTACATCAACGGCGAGGTGCCGTTCGAGAACTGTTACAGGATACAGTTCAATTACAGCGACGACTGGCAGTGCACGCCTTTGTCCGACGGCGAACAGAGCCTTAAATTCTGGTTCGAGGCCGGCAAGGACTACACCATAAAAATGGAAGTCGGCTACGGCAACATGTCCGATACGCTCCGCCAGATAGGCGACTGCATCAACGACATGAACTCCATTTATCAGTCGATCATAAGGATAACCGGCCCGAACCCCGACGAATTCACGTCTTACGGATTTGCCGAGGTCATATACGACACGATAGTCCTTATGCGTAAAACACAGCTGAAGATCACGGATATTGCCGAACAGTTCAAAAAGATACTCGGCGGTAAATCCGCGTCCGATATAGCGACGCTTGAAAAAATAGCGTACCTGCTGCAAAAGATGAGCAGCAAGGAATCCGAGATAGCGAAAAACCTTGACAACCTTAAAGTCAATACCGGTTACTTGGGCACCTGGGTCATGAACACAAAGCTGCAGGCGTTAAACGTTGACTACATTTCGCTGCAGCCGGCGTCCAAGACCGAAAAGGAAATGCCGAAGGGCACGGCGGGCTTCTGGAAGTCGCTCGGATTTGAAGTAAGCGCGTTCTTCGCCAGCTTCTTTACGGATTACAACTCACTCGGTTCTCTTGACGACAACAGAGACGTCGAACCGGTCGAGGTGTGGATCTCAACGAGCCGTGAGGAAGCTCAGGTCATGCGTGAGCTGATAGACAACACCTGCCCCGTTAAAGTAAACCTTAAGCTCGTTGCGGCGGGCACCCTGCTTCCCGCGACGCTTGCCGGCGACGGTCCGGATATATCGCTTGCGATGGGTCAGACGGAAGTCATCAACTACGCGATAAGAAGCGCGGTCGAGCCGCTTTACATAGAAGCGGACGGGGACAACAACCTCTATTCCGATTATTTACAGGTATGCGCGGACCGCTTCAGCGATCAGGCGCTCGTCGGTTTAAGACTTGAAAACCCGGACAGCTTAGGCTCGTATATCTATTACGGTATGCCGGAGCGTCTCGGCTTCTCGATGCTGTTCTACCGCAAAGACATATTCGCGGAGCTCGATCTTGAAGTTCCGCAGACATGGGATGATCTCTACGATATAGTTCCTACCCTTCAAATAAACTACCGTAAGATAGGCTTCCCGTCGTCCCTCGGCGGTCTGATGATGCTGATGTATCAGCGTGACGAGGACATTTATTCCGATATAGACGGCGACGGAGTTCTCGACGGTATGAGGATAAATATAGATTCAAGGAAATCCCTTGAATGCTTCGAAGAGCTTGTAACACTGTTCCAGACGTTCAAGTTCCCGCGTGCGTACGACCTTGCGACGTATTTCAGAATGGGCGAGATGCCGATAGCGGTCGCCGATTACCTGACCTACAACCAGTTCACGATCTACGCGACAGAGCTCCGCGGACTTTGGGAGTTCACGCTCTTGCCCGGTACCGTTGTAAGAGATGATAACGGCGACGCGGTTTACGGCGAAGACGGCAAGCTGATGATAAACAGCAACGCGCCGTGCTCCGTTTCCGCGACAGTCCTGATGAGAGACAAGAATGGCAGATCCGAAGAGCTGCGCAAGAACTGCTGGGAGTACATGAAGTGGTGGACGGGAGCCGAGGCTCAGTCCACGTACGCGAAGCAGTACGAGGCGATAGTCGGTATGGCGGCGAAGTTCAACACCGCGAACACCGAGGCTCTCCGCAATATGTCATGGACCAACCAGGAGAGAAAGAACCTTGAAGCACAGTTCGCCCACTTAAAGGGCACACCCGAATTCCCGGGCGGTTACATCATAACCCGTTACGTTGACTTTGCATTCCTTAACTGCTATAACAATAACGCGAACGCAACGGATTCATTACTTGACCAGATACAGTATATCAACAACGAATTGTCGCGTAAGCGTAAAGAGTTTGGACTTATTACTTATGAAGATTATAAAGAGCAGAATCAGGGAGAGCATCCCGAATGGTTCAAGTGATCTTATAATATTTATTCATAATAGTATGAACGCAAATTTGAAATAGGAGAAAAACTACTATGTCACAGAATACGGCAGTAAAAGAGAGAAAAGCAAAGCCGGTGGCAAGAAAGGATATGTCGAAAGCCCAGTGGACGCTCAAAGAGATGAAGAAGCACAAGGCCGGCTACATAATGATAGCGCCGTTCTTCATCCTGTTCTTCGTGTTCACGGTCGTACCCGTCTTCCTTTCGATGATACTGAGCTTTACCTCGTTCAACCTGCTCGAATGGCCTAAGTTCATAGGACTTGACAACTACATAAGGCTGTTCCTTGACGATGATATATTCCTCACCGCCATACAGAACACGCTGATATTCGCAGTTGTAACGGGTCCTGTGTCCTACCTGTTATCGCTGTTCGTCGCATGGTTCATCAACGAGCTGCCCCCGAAGATGAGAGCATTCGTAACGCTTATATTCTATGCTCCGTCAATAGCGGGCTCGATGTATCAGATATTCGGTATATTCTTCTCGTCGGACCGTTACGGCTACGTAAACGGCTTCCTGATCGAGTACAACTTCATAACGGAGCCCATACAGTTCTTCCAGAACGCAAGCTACGTTATGCCGCTTTGTATAGTCGTCGCGCTGTGGACCTCGCTCGGTACTACGTTCTTATCGTTTATCGCGGGCTTGCAGATAGTCGACAACAGCCTGTATGAAGCGGGCGCCCTTGACGGCGTTAAAAACAGGTGGCAGGAGCTGTGGTACATAACCCTGCCCGCCATGAAGGAACAGCTGATGTTCGGTGCCGTTATGAGTATAACGGGTTCATTCGGCTTCGGCGGTATAGTTACGGCGCTCGCCGGCTTCCCCTCGGTCGACTATTGTGCATGGACGATCATGCACCATCTCGAGGACTACGGCGGACAGCGTTTCGAGGTCGGTTATTCATCGGCTATCGCAACCATATTGTTCCTTATGATGATAGGCTCTAACATGCTTATCAAGAAACTCTTATCAAAGGTGGGACAGTAATATGGCAAGAAGAATGCGTGTCAGAAATCATAAAGTCGTCCTTAACCGCTCCGCGGGAGGCGACGCGGGTATCACCGCACTGCTTGTCGTACTCGGCATCCTGATGTTCATACCGATGTACTTCTCGGTAATGACGTCGCTGAAGCCTCTTGATGAGCTGTGGATATTCCCGCCTAAATTCTACGTAATAAACCCGACGTTCAAAAACTACGCCGACCTGTTCAGACTTATGAACACGTCGTGGGTACCGTTTTCAAGATACATATTCAACACGGTGCTCATAACCGTAGCCGGAACGTTCGGCAACCTCTGTCTCGGTTCTCTTGCGGCGTACGCGCTGTCAAAGATCCCGTTCCCGGGCAGAAAGACGATATTCCAGATGATAGTCCTGTCCCTTATGTTCGTGTCTACGGTCACGGGTATAGCGAACTTCATCACGTTCTCACTGCTCGGTCTTATCGACAACCTGCTCGCAATCATCCTGCCGGCCTGCTGCTCGACGCTCGGTCTGTATTTGATGAAGCAGTTCATGGATTCGTCGGTATCGAACGAGGCGCTGGAAAGCGCGAGACTTGACGGTGCGGGTGAGTTCAGAGTATTCTGGTCGATAGCGATGCCGATGGTCAAACCGGCGTGGCTGACGCTTATAGTTTACTCGTTCCAGGGCTTATGGAACACGGGCTCGTCCGTTTACATCCAGTCCGAGCAGTTGAAGACGTTCAACTACGCGATACAGCAGATACTCTCCGCCGGTATCGTCCGCGCGGGCGCAAGTACCGCCGCCATGGTCATAATGATGATAGTGCCTGTTACGGTATTTATCGTATCACAGAGTAACATCATAGAGACGATGGCTTCGTCCGGTATGAAAGACTAAGGAGGTATTATAATAATGAAAAATATTATAAAGGCCGCCTCGGTCATATTCGTCGTGCTTCTCGTTCTGGCTCCGGCAACGGCAGCTTACTATTCATACCAGAGCTACACGTACGATATAAACGGAAACGCAATGCAGTCTCCCGACGCATACGTTCCCGACGAGATAGTAACAAGCGCTTCGATGGGCATATCGCCCGATCTTGAAAACCCGTCCGACCTGTTCGTTGACGACAAGGAAAACGTTTACATAGCGGACGCCGGCAACAACAGGATAGTGGTTTTAAACAAGAGATTCAAGCTCAGATACTATATCGAAAAATTCACGAACTCTCAGGGCATTTCCGATAAGTTCAACAACCCGCAGGGCGTTTTCGTAACGGAAGACTGCATTTACGTCTGCGATACGGACAACAACAGAATAGTGGTGTTCGACCGCGACGCGAAATATCTGAGGACCGTCGAAAAGCCGATAGCGGATGAATTCTCGATAGACGACCTCTACCGCCCCAAGGCCGTGGCGGTCGACAGATCGGGAAGAATGTACGTCGTTTCCACCTCTACGTACCAGGGTATCATAGCGATGGACAGCGACGGACAGTTCCAGGGCTTCATAGGCGCGCAGAAATCGCCGTTATCAGCCTGGCAGATATTCTGGAGACGCTTCCAGACGCAGGAACAGCTCGATCAGCAGCAGCAGACCGTTGCGTCCGAGTATGAGAACATCACGATAGACAAAAACGGTATGATCTACGTCACCAACATAAACCTTGACGAGAGCGCACAGCAGAACGCCATAACCGGCAAGGACAAATCCGGCGAGTACGCGCCTGTCAAGATGCTGAACACCCAGGGTGACGAGATACTGAAGCGTAACGGCTTCTATCCGCCGTCCGGTGAGGTCAAGATCAACTACTCCGCCTCCTCGAGCACAACGATATACGGTCCGTCAAAGATCGTCGACGTCGCGCTCGGTCCGATGGGAACGTGGAGCATAATAGACAAGGTAAGATCAAAGATCTTTACGTATGACGAGAACGGCTCCCTGATGTTCGTCTTCGGCGACCAGGGCTCGCAGCTCGGCAATATGGAGACCGTCAACAGTATAGTTTACAAAGGCGCCGACCTTCTCGTGCTCGACAACACCGCCGATAACATAACGGTGTTCAAAAGAACGGAATACGGCAACATACTCATAAGCGCGCTTGAAAATCAGAAGAAGCTCAACTACGACGAGGCCGCCGAAAACTGGAGAGGCATTCTGATGCGCAACAACAACTTTGACGAAGCGTACGTCGGTATAGGCAAGTCCTATTACAGAGAAGGCGACTATCAGGCCGCAATGAAGATGTATGAGGCGGCGTATGAAACGTCAAACTACTCCACGGCGTTCAAGCAGTACAGAAAGGAATGGGTCGCCAAATACGCGCTCATCGTTCCGCTTGTAATAATCGTCGTGGTCGTCGGTCTGTACTTCTTCTTCCGCTTCGTCGGAAAGAGAAATAAAGAGGTCGCGACAAGACCGGGCGGACGCAGAACGTACGGAGAAGAGATAATCTTCGCGTTCCACCTTATGATGCACCCGTTCGACGGCTTCTGGGATCTGAAGCATGAAAAACGCGGATCGATCAGAGGCGCCGTAACGTGGCTGGCTATCGCGATCATCGCGTTCACCTACAACGGCATAGGCACGGCTTACCTGTTCAACCCGTCGAGAGGCTATCAGAGCATATTCGGACAGATCATATCGATCGTCGTTCCGGTCGGTCTGTGGGTGCTCTCCAACTGGTGTCTGACGACGCTGTTCGAGGGCGAAGGAAGCCTGAAAGACATATTCATCGCAACGTGCTACGCGCTCGTTCCGATACCGCTCTGCATAATCCCGCACACGCTGCTCTCGCACGTGCTCAGTTTGTCCGAGGGCAAGGTGCTCGACCTTATCGTAGGCGTCATGTGGGTTTGGGTCGGTATGCTGGTGTTCTTCGGATCACAGGTAACGCACGACTACTCGTTCATGAAAAACATATTCACAACAGCGGGTACAATAATAGGTATGGCGTTCATCATGTTCGTCGCCCTGCTGTTTACAAACCTTATACAGAAGATCGTAGGTTTCGTGGCAAACATAGTGACCGAGATCTCGTACCGAATTTAGAAAGGATGGGAGGATGATAATAATATGAATAATATAAAGAAAATACTCTCAACCTTACTTGCCGCTCTTATGATGTTCGCCACGTTTGCAACGGTGCTCGGTATGAATATTACCGTATCCGCGAAAAACAGCACGACGACAGAGGAGACGACTGACAACGAAAACGAACCGGAAGACAGAAGCGTAGACATCCTTAAAGTCGTTTACAAGACGCCCGAGGATAAGCTGAAGGATATGCGTTTGAGAATAGAAAACGACAACTATCAGCTCTACGTCCGCGCCGCCTACGGTGAGATCGCCGTTAAAGACAAGAGAACGGGTCAGGTCCTGTTCAGTAACCCGTATGACATAGCGTCG
Organism: uncultured Ruminococcus sp.; assembly: GCA_902797235.1. Taxonomy (GTDB): domain Bacteria; phylum Bacillota; class Clostridia; order Oscillospirales; family CAG-272; genus UBA1248. The sequence continues at coordinate 18,643 of CADBSB010000115.1, forward strand.
ACAAAGGGTTCCGCCGACACAAAGGCAGAGCTTATGTCGCAGATCATACTTCAGTTCACGACCGGATCGAAAACAACGGTCTACAACAGCTACACGGAAGCCGCTCTGCGTGAGCAGGTCATCGTAAAGAATATCAAAAACGGCGTCCGTGTCGAATACACGCTCGGTAAATCGCAGTCGAGATACCTCGTACCGCAGATGATAACGGACGAGCGTTTCATGGAAATGATCGTCGAGCCTATAGAAAAGAATACCGAGGGCATGGCGGAAGGTCAGAGAAACTTCATTTTAAACAAGTTTGCAAACGGCTTCTATACCCCGAAGGATCTGAACGACCCGACGATAACGAAAACGCAGCGCGACCAGATGCTGTCCCAGTGGCCGATACTTAAAAAGTATCCGTTCATATGGGTGCTCGGTACCGATACGAAGGACCGTGAGTACGGCGTGCTTGAGGGCTACATCAAAATGTACGCCCCCGATTACAGCTACGAAGAGCTCGACTACGACCACGAGATAACGGAATTCGAAGTCTCCGCCGTATCGCAGCCGCTGTTCAGAATGGCGATCGAGTACACGCTTGACGAAACGGGCCTTACGCAGACGCTCGCCGCCAACAGCATAAGCTTTGACGAGAACGCCTACACGCTCGATTACCTGCAGGTCAACCCGTGGTTCGGCTGCGGAAACAGCACGTATCAGGGCTTCACGTTCATACCGGACGGCTCCGGCACGATAACGAGATTTGAGGACGTCAAAAAGCCTCTTAACATCACGTCGAACGTTTACGGTCCCGACTACGCGTATTACACCACGGACCCGGCGCACAGACAAACGATGAGGATGCCTGTCTACGGCGTGGTGGAGAATTATTACAACAGAACGGTCAAGGCCGTTACCGTTGACCTTCCCGAAGAGGAATGGTATCAGGACCAGTACGGTTACTGGATAAAGACAAAGACGGAGATGCGCACCACAACGGTAACGGATAACAGAGGTTACTTTGCAATACTTACCGAGGGCGACGCCCTTGCGCAGATCTCCACCGTAAACGGCGGCGGATCGACGCACGTTTACAGCTCCGTGCAGACAAAATTCTTCCCGAGACCGACTGACTCATACAGCTTGCGTGAAGCTATGGGCTCCGCCGCGGACGACGCGATGTGGACAGTCTCGGCAAAGAGAAAATACACGGGCAACTACACAGTTAAATACTTCTTGCTGTCCGACGAGACGAAGGTGGATGAATACTACCAGGGTCTGCAGGCAGAGGGCAAGGAAGATACGAAATCCAAATTCTACTACGCCGATTACATGGGTATGGTAAACGCCTGCCGCGATTACCTTGAATCAAACGGCATAATAGAAAGACTTAAAGCGGACGAGATCAAGTCGGATATACCGCTTGTACTCGAAACGCTCGGCACGATACAGACTGAGGACACGGTACTTTCCGTACCTGTGACGGTCAAAAAGCCTCTTACCTCGTTTGACGACGTAAAGGCTATGTATAACCAGCTTGCCGAGGAGGGAATAACCAACATCAAATTCAAGCTCACCGGTTACGCAAACGGCGGTCTGTACGCCACCGTGCCTTACAACCTCAAATGGGAGAGCAAGGTCGGCGGAAACAAGGGCTTCAAGAGCTTAATGGAATTCGCAAACGAAAAGGATATAGAGATATATCCGGAATTCGAATTCACGTACCTGCTTGAAACAAAGATGTTCGACGGCTTCTCCTACAAGCAGCACGCCGCTAAGACGATGGATAACCGTTATCCGAGAACGTATGAATACGACCCGGCTTACCAGATGACGAGAAGATGGGGTCCGAACCTTATCTCAACGTCCGTGTTCTCGTACTTCTACGAGCATCTCGCTCCGAAGCTGCTTGAATACGCTCCGTCCGGTATATCCGTCGCAACGCTCGGCTCCGATCTGAACTCCGACTTCGATAAGAACGATCCGTACAACAGAGAGGATTCGAAGAGCCTTGTAAAGGATCTGCTCGCACAGATGCAGAACGATTTCGGCAAGGTAATGGTAGACGGCGGCAATATGTACGCCATAAAGAACGTGGACTATATCTTAGACGCCCCGCTCGATTCCAGCCAGTATCTGAGAACGAGTGAAGCGATACCGTTCATGGGCATGGTGCTCCACGGCTACGTACAGTTCGCGGGCACGGCGCTCAACATGGCGGGCGATATAGACTACGAGCTGCTCAAAGCGATCGAAAACGGCGCGGTACCGTACTTCTTACTCGCATATGAGAATACCGACATCCTGAAGAAGGATATCGAATACAAGAAGATGTATTCCGTAAACTTCAAGATCTGGGCTGAATCCGGACTTGTTGAGAAATACAAGATACTGAATGAAGCTTTGAAGGACGTTCAGGATAAGATCATAGTCAATCACGAATTCATCAA
>CADBSB010000116.1 GCA_902797235.1 uncultured Ruminococcus sp.
GCGCCGTTTCTGTCCTTGAAGCGGAACATCTCCGCGCCTATACTGCTGTACCTTCCGGATTCCTCCCATATGGAGGCGGGCATCACCACGGGCAAAAGCACCTCCTGTCCGTCGATTTTGTCCATTTCCTCTCTTATTATCTGCTCTATTTTTCTGCACACGCGGCGGAGCGGCATATACTGAGAGAAGATACCGCTCGATACGTATTTCATATATCCGCCGCGGAGCATCAGCGCGTGGCTGTCTATCAAACATTCGGAGGGGCGCTCTTTAAAGCGGTCGCCCACAAGCTTTTCAAGTTTCATTTTTGTCCTCTTATCCTTTTTTATACGTTGCGCTGTAATACTTGTAGCCCGGCGCGGGATTCTGCAAAAGCTCGGACACGGTCACGAATTCAAAGCCTCTGTTGTGAAGTTCCTCGATTATTATGCAGAACGCGTCGTAGCTGTTTTCATATATCTCGTGCATAAGGATTATATCGCCGTTTTTGACTTTGAAATTAGCTTCGGCAGCTTCTTTGCCGCCGTACAACGCGTTTCTTACTATCGTCTGTATGTTTTCCGATTTCGGATTTTCGTCCGTGTTCTTCTTATGCTTCCAGTCTTCCGTGTCTATGCTCCAGATTATCACCGGGAATTCGCACGACTTGTACTGTTCCTCGGTTATGTTTCCTCCGGGCGGACGCATGAGCGTCGGGTAAACTCCGAGAGATTCTTTAATTTTATCGGCTGTATCATAAATTTCACTATGATATATCTCAGGAGTACAGGCCTTTTTACCTGTTGTTACGGTATAATAGTAATCGTGCGACCAGCAGTGAAGCCCTATCTCCATGCCGTTTTCGTAAGCGTACTGCATACCCTTTTCGCGGTCGCCCTTTATAAGGTTTCCAATCGCGAAGAACGTGCATTTGCCGCCGTATTCAAGCATCTTGTCCGTTATAAGCTTTGATCTTTTGGCGTCCGGTCCGTCGTCGAACGTGAAAGCGACGTACTTTTTCTCCGGATCGAGCGGCTCGACGGCGACTGTGGTCGTCTCCGCCTCCGTTGTCGTCTCGGGCGCGGTGGTTATCTCCTCCTCGGTCGTGGTCTCGGGCGCGGTGGTTATCTCCTCCCCGGTCGTGGTCTCGGGCGCGGAAGTATTATCCGGCTCCGTCGTATCGTCCGCCGATCCGGTCGTATCCTCCGTCACGGTCTCGTCCGGACCTGTTGTGTCGGTTATATGGACCGTGGTGTCGGGGTCGGTCGTTATGCCGCTGACGGTCTCAGATGCGGTTTCGCCGTTTGTATCCGTTATTTCGTTTGTGCCGTCCGATACGGACGCGCTCTCGACCGGTTCTCCGCCGAGCTTTACGACGACGGGCAGAAATATCAAAAGCGCAATAACGATAAACGCCGCAATAATACCGAAAATCGCTGCTTTTTTCACAGTATACGCTCCTTTTTTATTATAATCTTCTATATTATAACAAAAATTATTTTAATTGTCAACGGCATTTTGCCCTAATGCGTAAAAGTTTTTGTTAAAACAATGGGCAAAAATACAAGAACGCCCGCATTCTTCCGCAAGCGTTCTTGTATTTAAAAATGTTTCCGCAGGGGTCGGCGCCCTCGACGACCCGTTTTAAACGTTTTTACCCGGACGAGCGTCCGTGATGAATTTTCAGCTGAATTTGCTTCGCAAGCTATTTGTTATGCCTCGCGCAGAGGATATTTTCGTAAAGCTTTTTATCGTTTGTAAAGTAGTTATACGAGCGGCAGCCGCCGGCGCAGAGCATATCTACGGGGCAGTCGGCGCATTTGCCGGTGAGCATTTCCGGTTTGAATTTACGGTTATACGCAAACGCGTTTTCGTCGTTCCATATATCCGCAAGCGTGCGCTGTCTTAAATTACCCTCTATAAAATGCTCGTCGTACATGGATTCGCAGCCGCGCACGTTGCCGATACTGTCTATGCCGATCGACGTAAGACCCGCGCCGCAGCCGCGGAACGTTGAGCCGGGGGCGCCGCGCAGAAGCGGCTCGTTTTCCGTATAATACCCTATATTGTCCGCCGTTCCCATTGAGAACGGGGCGGTTTTCAGATTTTCAACGACGAAATCCATGACGTACCGCGCGTCGAACGCGACCTCAACGCCGTTTTTCTTCGCGTTGCCCATGGGCGAGCAGGCTTGCAGCTGCCACGCGAATATCGGGTAGTTTTTAAGCGTCTCGTACAGCTTTGGCAGACGTTTGTAATTATCAGAGCGCAGGGCGCTTATCACGGACGTGGGGATGTTGTTTTCCGTCAGCGTTTTTATCGCGGACAGGGCTCTGTCGTAGCTGCCCTGTTGCCTGAAAGCGTCGTGCACGTCCTTCGGTCCGTCAAGCGACACGGCGACGGATTCGACCTTGCAGTCCTTCAACGCTCGGATTATCTCGTCCGTCATAACAAAGCCGTTCGTTATAACGCAGACGGCGACGTTACGCGACGTCAGCGCTTTGACGATAGTCTGCCAGTCGGCCCGCATGAATATCTCGCCGCCTATCATGGAGACGCGGCGGCAGCCGAGCCCGGAGAGCTGGCGCGCGACGTCGATACATTCCTCCGTTGTAAGCTCGTTTTCACGGGCTTTTCCGCCGCAGGAGCCGCAGTACGCGCACGAAAAACAGCAGGAAAGAGTTATCTCCCACACGCAGCTTATAAGTCTGTATTCACTCATTTCAAAAGAGCTCCGCATTCGGTGCAGAATTTTGAATTCGGAGGATTGAACGCTCCGCAGCCGGGGCAGACGGCGGCTAATTTATTGCCGCATATACCGCAGAATTTTGCGGTTTTCGGCATTTCCGCGCCGCATTTATCGCATTTTCTCTTTTCCGGCTGAGGCGGCGGACCCATTATCGCCATCATGCCAATGGGGTTGCTTCCGCCCCTGTTCATCTGCTGAGGGCCGGCATACGCCATCATAAACTGATTCTGATAATACTGCGGGCCGGCGTAGACCGCCTCAAACCGACTTAAATCATTCGGGTTCAGTGCTTTTCTCTGTTTTTCAAGCTCCGCCTTATCATCCGGCTTCTCCTCGGGCTGCTCGGGCTCAGCCTCGGGCGCGGCGGGATCCTCCCCGGGCTTCGGCTCCTCCTCGACCTCCGTATCGGGATCTTCTTCCTTTACGCCGAAATATTCGGGACCGGCGTACACGCAGACGAATTCGTCGCGCGGCGGCTCGGGCTTTTTCTTTTTTTTCTTTTCATCATGTAATTCGTCCTTCGGTTCGTCGTCGACGCCGAAAAACTCGGGGCCCGCGTAAACGTCCTCAAATTCGGTGTCGTCCTTTTTGTTATCGGGATAATTTGCCATTTAATTCTCCTCCTTCTGAAATTTCATCGCTTCACTTCTCGCCGTCTCGTCGCATCTTTCATTGTACGGATGCCCGGCGTGACCTTTTATCCATATATATTCTATTTTGTGCGGCTCGATCGCCGTCAAAAGTCTGTCCCAAAGCTCAACGTTAAGCGCCGGCTTGTTGTCGGATTTGCGCCAGCCGTTTGCCCGCCACATTTTAGCCCAGTTTTTCGACAGACCGTCGATAACGTATTTTGAATCGGAGCAGAACGCGACGTCGCACGGCCGTTTAAGCGCCTCAAACGCGCTTATAGCGCCGAGCAGCTCCATCCTGTTGTTGGTCGTCTCCGCCTCGCCGCCCGATATGAGCCTTTCTTTGCCGCGGCAGACGAGTATCGCCGCCCATCCCCCCGGCCCGGGGTTGCACAGGCACGACCCGTCCGTATATATTTCCACCTTATCCATACGCATACCTCTTAACGTATAGATTATACACTAAACAAAGCAAAATGTCAAGTATATTATCCTTTAATCTTTGCGCGGGAGGGGAGACCCCTCCCCTGCAAAGAAAGGCGGATTTAACGTTTGTTTGCAATAATTCCGTTCGCCTCATCCGGCGCACGCGCCGCCTTAACTCGGCGTCAGCCGAATATAACTTGCCGCAGGCAAATATAACTTATAACTCGGCGCCGGCCGGATATAATCGAAAAACCGCCGTAAAAGCGACTGCCAAAGCTATAATAACGATTTGTTTTTTCATATTTTCCGGCTCCGTTTCCGCATTTATTGATTATATTATATCTGTATTTATTAACGAATTCAACGGTTTTATACGAAAATCAGGTGAAAACGGATTGTAAATCTATATAAAAAGCGTAAAAAATCAAAAAAAATCGTCAAATTGCGCCTTATACCGCTTGAATATTATTAAAATATATGATATAATCAAAACAATCAAATCAGCAAAAATGAAAGGATAGATTATGAAGAAAGTAAGGTTTATCTCTTTGGTCCTCTGCGCCGCGATGCTTGCCGCGTGTGTGTTCACGGTCGCCGCGGCGGGCGCCAGGTACGGTTACAAGCTGTACGATCCCGCGCTCGATTCGCAGAAATATCCGCAGGAGGTGACGGACGGCTCCGTCTACGGTCAGCGCGCGAAACTCAACGCGCCGTTTGAGGCGGTGGCGTTCTGTATGCCGACGTGGAACAAGACGGACAGTCAGTCTACGATAGGCGTGTTTGAATGGGCGGGCGATTTTGAAGCCACCGTCAAGCAGGCGCCGAAGTACGAAAAACGCCTCGATACGATGCGCGACTGCGCGACGAACGAGCTCAGATTCGACGAGCCGCTTCCCGCCGGCGAATACTTCTTTGCCATATACGACACGGTCGGCAAGGTCGGCATCTGGCGTTATCCGATGACGAAATCCCTGGGTTACGCTTATCTTGACGGTCTGGAAGGCGAATACGACCTTGAAGTCACCGTTTATTTCACCGACAGGGTCACCGACCCGGTCACGAAATGCGAGAGCGTTTTGCAGGTAGACGGAACGGCGACGGCGCCCAAGGAGTACGTGATACCCGAGGACGATATCCTTTACACGAGAAACGCGTACCCCGACACGTGGGTGGCGATCGACGGCCTCGGCCGCGAGGTGGCGACGCACGAGCAGACGGGCGACGTAAGGCAGGACAAATACGTCGGTCTGTTCTACTGGTCGTGGCATACGGACAGGGACGCGGAGCCGCTGAACGTCAGCGAATTCATCGAAAAATATCCCGAATCGAAAAACGACTACAATTTCAGCAAATGGCCTAAATCCGACGCCATGTATTTCTGGAACGAGCCGATCTACGGCTATTACAAGACGACGGACCGCTGGGTCATAAGAAAGCAGGCGGAGCTGTTGGCGGCCGCCGGCGTTGACGTCATTTTCTTCGACAACACGAACGGAACTTTCACGTGGCGGTCGAGCTACCGCGTCATATTCGACGTGTACGAGCAGGCGAGAAAGGACGGCGTGATGACGCCGAAGATCTCGTTCTTACTCCCGTTCGACCAGAGCGGATCGAACATAAAAGCTCAGCTTGAAAGCCTATACATGGATATATACAGACCGGGCAAATATCAGGATCTGTGGTTTTACTGGGACGGCAAGCCCATGGTAATGGGCGGCAACAGATCGCTCGATTCCTCGCTGCTTGACAAGGAGATCAAAAAATTCTTCACGTTCCGCGCCGGTCAGCCGACGTACAACACGGGCGACGGAAGCACAAAGCAGTGGGGCTGGCTGTCGAGATACCCGCAGGCGAGATATTACGCGGCGGGCGCCGACGTAAAGGCGGGCAAGGTCGAGGAAATTTCCGTCGGCGTGGCGCAGAACTCCTCGCCCGACGTGATCTGCACGGCGATGAACGGCGAAAACATATTCGGAAGATCCTACACGCATAAAGACGGCTTTGCGCATTACTCCGAGGAAAACCACTCTCTGTACGGCTACAACTTCGCGGAGCAGTGGGAATACGCGCTCGAGGTCGACCCCAAGATCGTGTTCGTCACCGGCTGGAACGAGTGGGTAGCCGGACGGTACGACGAATGGGGAGGCGTCAAAAACGCGTTCCCGGACGAGTTCAACGACGAATATTCGCGTGACATAGAGCCGAGCAAGGGACAGCTCAAAGACCATTATTATTACCAGTTCGTATCGTACGTAAGACAGTTCAAGGGAACGAACCCGATACCGGCGTCGACGGGCGAAAAGACGGTCGATATAAACGGCTCCGCGTCTCAGTGGGACAGCGTGGGACCGTACTACGTGGCGTACACCGGAAATATCGAGGACAGGGACGCCCTCGGCTACGGCGGCGTAAGATACACGGACAGGACGGGCAATAACGACATAAAGGGCGCGAAGCTCGCGCGCGACAAAGACAACTTATACGTCTACATCGAATGCAATAACGATATATCGCCCTACACCGACCCGAACTGGATGAACGTTTATCTCGACACGGTAAACGGCGGGCTCGACGGCTGGGAATCGTTCGATTACGTCATAAAGGACGCGACGGCGGACACCGTTTCGCTTTACAAATTCAAGGGCACCGGCTACGATAACGAAAAGGTAGCGGACTGCGCGTACAAGGTCACGGGCAGCGTTATGCAGATAAAAGTCAAGCGCGCCGATCTCGGTATTCCCGACGGCGATTTCACGGTAAACTTCAAGGTGACGGACGGCGTGGTGCTCGACGGTGATATACTTAACTTCTACACCTCCGGCGACGTCGCGCCGGCGGGCAGATTCAAATACAGCTACGTCGCAAAGGCGGGAGAAATTGACGACAACACGTCCGTCGTGACCGGTGAAAACACGTCAGTCGTAACGGACGGTAACACCGCCGCGGCAACGGACGAGGATACGAAGGACGCGCAGACGACGGGTACGGAAACGGATCGGAAGACAAAAACGAACAGCTACACGGGCATACTGATCGGAGCCGTTGCCGCGGCGGCTGTCGCCGTTGCGGCGGTGATCGCGGTCATAGTGATAAAAAAGAAAAAGTAAAGGAGAGGAAAAATGGAAGAATTCTTAAAAAAACTCGTTGACATGGGCACGTCGTACGGCGGAAAGATACTTCTTGCGATAGCCGTACTCGTTATCGGATTTTTCGTGATCAAGCTGATCTGCAAATTCGCAGGCAAGGCGATAGACAGATCAAAGCTTAACGACACGGCGAAAAATCTTGTAAAGAAAGTGATCAAAATACTTCTATATCTGCTCCTGCTCATAGGCGTTATAGAGATACTCGGCGTTCCGATGACGAGCGTGGTCGCGCTGCTCGCGTCAGCCGGTCTCGCGGTCGGCCTCGCGTTCCAGGGCGCGCTCTCCAACCTCGCGGGCGGTTTCATGATACTCATATTCAGACCGTTCAAAATAGGCGATTACATAGAATCGACGGGTGCCGAGGGCACCGTAAAGGATATAAGCATATTCTATACGAAGCTCACGACGATAGACAATAAGGTCGTGCTCGTGCCGAACGGCGATCTCATGAACGCGAACGTGACGAACTTCACCGCGTCCGACAGACGCCGCGTCGACCAGAATTTCAAGATAACGAACGACATAGATCAGGAGCTTGTAAAAAGAGTGCTTCTCGAAGCGACTAACAATACGGAGGGCGTCATAAAGGAGCCCGCGCCGTTCGCGCGTCTCACCGCGGTCGACGACGATACGTATATATTCACGATCCGCGCGTGGTGCGAAACGTCGAATTACTGGAACGTCTATTTCGACCTGATCGAAAATTGCAGTAAAGCTCTGGCCGAAAACGGCATAGACGACCCCGAGGAGCGCATCGCCGTCCGCCTCGTCAATCCCGAGAAAGAGGACTAAAACAAACAGAGGGCAGCGCATCAAACCGCATAGGGGAGGGGGTTCCCCGCGTGACATGGTCGCGCGGGGGTTCCCGGGGCCATAGTGAGGGGTTCCCCGCGTGACATGGTCGCGCGGGGGTTCCCGGGGCCATAGCGAGGGGTTCCCCGCGTGACATGGTCGCGCGGGGGTTCCCGGGACCATAGCGAGGGGTTCCCCGCGTGACATGGTCGCGCGGGGGTTCCCGAAACCGACACATTAAAACTCGCTTAAAGCATCAAAGCCGCAAAAACGCGGCTTTTTTTAAAATAATGCAACCGGATCGGATTTTTTACGCTTTATATAGTGAAGCTTCAAAAAAGGAGGTGAGCGGATGGACGATAACGAGATAATCGGTCTTTATATTGCACGCGACGAAAAAGCGATTGCCGAGACGTCGGCAAAATACGGCGGGTACTTGAAGACGGTCGCGCTCAACGTAACGGGCGACGATGCGGATGCGGAGGAATGTGTGAACGACGCGTATATACAGGCGTGGAACAGCATACCGTCCGATCCTCCTTACGGTTACTTAAAAATCTACCTCTGCCGCCTTGCAAGGCACGCCGCGCTCGACGTTTGCAGAAAGAGGAGCGCGGATAAGCGCAGCGCCGTTATTACCGGTATAACGGAGGAGCTTGAACAGTGCGTATCCGACGGTTCGGACGCTCAGACGGAGCTTGAATCAAGAGAGCTCGGCAAACTTATTAACGCGTTTTTGAAAAAGCAGAAACCTCTTTATCAGGCTGTCTTCATACGCCGCTATTTCCAAACGGAAAGCGTCGCCGACATATCGAAAAAGCTCGGTCTGAGCCAAAGCAAAACAAAATCGATCATGTTCAGAATGAGGAACAAATTAAAAGAATATCTTGAAAGCGAGGGTTATAATATATGAATTCTTATGATATTTTATACGGTATGGAATATGTAGATACCGACATAATAAACAAAGCGTTGAATTACGGCAAAAAGAGAAGAATGTATGGTATAATAAAAGGCTTGTCCGTGGCGTGTCTCGCGGTCGCGGTTTTAGTAGTAGGCATAAACGTACAAAATACGCTGTCCGTCAAAAACTCCGATATAACGATGAGGTTCGGGGTATTTCCGGTGAATACGGCAATCGAAAATCCGTTTAAATCGGAATCATCGGGAGCTGACATTCCCTGGTTCAGCACTTATATGTCTAATTTGATTAACAAAGATAATAAAGCGCTTGTTTACGGTACGGCGTATAATATCCAAACAGTAAAAACAACATCTGACGGAATAACATGGTATATAACTGTATTTGATATTATAATAATCAGAACAATTAAAACCGCTCCCGAAAGCGGAACAATAAAGGCTGTTTGTATAAATTATGATGAGAGTCAAAGACTTTCCGGTTATCCGCAAGTTTCTATGGATATATTAAACAACCCCACCGCTTTCTTTGTTTTATACTATGAACCTAATGAGATGTTTGAAGCTGGTAACACAGGCATAAATGTTTATGATTATGCTGATTATCGAGTTGGGGGATATTATAAAGCAGATAAAAACGGAGCTTGGATTTATACGGGCGATGTATATTTTACATTTGATGATTTAAAAGGTTTTTGTAACAACGCACCACTTGACGAAGAATTTTTTGCGAGCGAATCTTTCTCTGAAAAATATTTGACAAGCAATACACATTAAAATAAAAAAAAGGATGGTAGTTAAGACTATAACTGTGAATTTAAATATTGTATTTTCAAACAGACCCGCCGCGGTAAAACGCGGCGGGTTTGCTGTATATAAGAGTTTTTGTAAAAAGGTGAAATACACAAAAACGGCTGCGCCGAATAGACGTCGGCTGCGGGAACACACCATATTCGTCACGTCGGCGACACCTTGATTTTTGAATTCTTGATTCATAATTCTTAATTTTCAAATGTCGCTTTTCAGGCGACCTTTTTTGTTTTTGCGCGTGGTATAATGCGAACAGAAAAAAGAAAGAGAGGAAAATCAAAATGAAAAACAAAATCAAAAACAACAAAACGGAGCTCGTATTCATCTTAGACAAAAGCGGCTCGATGCACGGACTGGAAAAGGACACGGTCGGCGGCTTCAACTCGGTGATAGACGAGCAGAAGAAGCTTGAGGGAGAGGTGCTCGTCACGACGGTGCTTTTCTCAAACGACGCGGAAACGGTGCACGACAGGGTGAGCATCGACGGCATCAAGCCCATGACCGAGGACGACTATCGCACGGGCGGCTGCACGGCTCTGCTCGACGCGGTGGGCGGCACGATAAAGCACATTGAAGATATACACAAGTATATCAGAGCCGAGGACGTGCCGGAAAAGACGATGTTCGTCATAACCACGGACGGACTTGAAAACGCGAGCCGCGAATACAGCGGTCCGAAGGTCAAAAAGATGATAGAACAGAAGAAAGAAGAGGGCTGGAAATTCATATTCTTAGCCTCCAACATCGACGCCGCGGAGGCCGCGGACAACCTGGGCGTGGGCGCCGCGAACGCCGCGCAGTTCGAGGCTTCGGTCGCCGGCAGCCGCAAAATGTTCGCGAAAGCGTGCTGCGAGATCTCAGAATACAGAGCCGGGAAATAAAAACCTCTTGACATATACCGCAAAATCTGTTATAATCGGTTAAAAGACATCGAATTATGATATTATATGGTGGTATATGAAAAAAAAGCATTTTATCGTTTCCGTATCCCTTATGATCTTACTCTCCGTGCTTATGTCCTGCACGGAGCCGGCCGTTCCCGCCGTCGTCACGACAGACGGCACAGAGCCCGAAACGACGGCGGCGGAAACCGGCGAAGCAACGACGGAGGGGGAGACCCTGCCCGATATACAGCCGGACACGGAGACGGAAACGGACTCCGTAACGGAGCCGCCCGAGATACCTAAAAGAATACTTATAAACGAGCTTATGGCGGATAACGAAACGTTTGTCATGCGCTGCTCGGACGACTGGATAGAGCTTTACAACGACGAGGACGAGGACGCTGCACTTGCCGGCTTTTATCTGTATAAAGAAAAAGACAAGGAAAAGCGCGTTGCGCTCGACGGCTATACTATCGCCGCAAAGGGCTTCCTTGTGCTGAAATTTGACGACGAATCGGTCTTCCGTCTTTCAAACGACGGCGACTGCGTAAAACTTGCGTACAAAAACGACCTGATCGACGAATTCAGGTACGACGGCTCGATCGGCAACAGCTCTATCGGCCCTGACGGGATATGCGAGTACGCGACGCCCGGCTACCCGAACACTCAATCCGGCTACGCAGATTACCGCGCGGCGTACGCGCCCGACGGGTTATACATATCCGAGGTCATGTCGTCAAACAACAAGTACGCGCCGGTAAACGGCAGCTATTACGATCTGTGCGAGGTGTATAACGGCGGTACTGAGACCGTAAGGCTTTCAAACTACTACTTATCCGACAAAAGAAGCGATTTGAAGCGCTGCAAGCTGCCGGACGTTCAGCTTGCTCCGGGGCAGTATTATCTCATCTACTGCTCGGGGCTCGTGAAATCCGGTCACGCGCCGTTCAAGATAAGCTCCGACGGTGAAGAGCTGTTCTTATCCGACGGCGAAAAAATAACGGACTACGTTTCCGTCCCCGCCGATTTGAAGAAAAACGAGAGCTGGGGCGTTTACAACGGCACGTTCGTTTATATGGATTCCCCCACGCCCGGCAAAGAAAACAAGCCGGGCTATATTGACGTTCCCGCCGCGCCGACTTCAAGCGTTTTGTCCGGCGCGTACGACGGGCTTCTGACCGTGGCGCTTTACGGCGACGGCGAGATATACTACACGACGGACGGCAGCGAGCCGACCGAAAAATCAACGCTTTACGAGGGGCCCATACCGGTAGACGGCATAACAAGCATACGCGCCGTGTGCAGATCGGGCGGCAGGAGCAGCGAGCTTGCCTCGTTCATCTACATTTTAAACGCAAACCACACTTACCCCGTCTTAAACGTTGCGATAAAGCCGGAATATCTGACGGGCGAAAACGGAGTTCTGACAAAGACGACCGGCAAGGAATACGAGTACGGCTGTTTCGTTTCTCTCGTCGACAACGGCGTTGAGCTTTTTTCCGCTCCGTGCGGCTTCAAGCTCCACGGCAACGACAGCAAAAAGGGAGCGAAACAGAATTTTCAGCTGAGATTCCGCTCGACGTACGGTCTCGGCACGCTCGACTATCCCTTATTTGACAACAGGGATTACACCACGTTCAATTCCCTGCTTTTACACGGCGGCGCCGAGGATTATCCGTACGCCGGCTTCCGCGACGAGCTCTGCACGGCGCTTGTCGACGGCACGACCAACCTGAACACCCTCGCGGCGCGCCCCGTTGTGCTTTACTTAAACGGCGAATATCGCGGCATTTACTGGCTGCGCGAGAGATTTGACACGATGTACTGCGCCAACCGCCTGGGCGTTTCGCGCGATTCCATAAATCTGCTCAACACCTACGGATCGGTTTCAGCCGGCACGGCGGACAGCTACGAGGCGCTTTTATCCTACGTCAAAAAGCACAGCATGAAAACGGAGGAATACTACAAGTACGTAATGGACAGGATAGACGCGTACAGTCTTATGGACTGGTACATCTGCCGCGCGTACTTCGCCGACCGCGACCTTGCAAACGTGAGATTTTATCAGTCCACGGAGGACGACGGGAAATGGCACTGGTGCTTTTTCGACCTTGACTGGTCGTTCTACCACAACGATCAGGTGGCGATAGCGAAAACGATGCCGAACAACGGCCTGCACAATCTGATCCGGTCGTTATTAACAAACCCGGATTTCAAAGATATGTTTTTAAAGCGCTGCGCGGAGCTTATGAAGACGACGCTGAACGAAAAGCGCGTGCTTGAAGTCCTGTCCGAATACGAGGCGCAGTTCCGCACGGAGCTTGCCGCAGACAGAAAGCTGTACAACAGATCGATCTCCGGCTGGGAATCAAGCGTGCAGAAGATACGGGATTTCGTAAAAGACGGTTTGAGGCAGAAGAACTTCCTTGCGAGCATAAAATCGTTTTTTGATCTGTCCGACGCGGAGATGAAGGCGTATTTCGGCGATTTGTAATAAAAACAGCCTCAGTTTTTACATTATTTTATAAAAATTTACATAATATTTATAGATAAATTTCACACGAATATTTTATTTAAATAGTTTTTATGATAGACTTACTGTGAACATATTTCAATAGCTTCCACATTCAGCCCCTATAATCTGCATTTTGAGGATAAAAGGAATGTTTTGCGGCAGTAAATCGTTAAAATTTAAGGAAGCGGCGGCAATAGCGTTGTGCGTCATTATGGCGCTGTCCGCCGTTTTTTCCGTTGCGTCTTTTGCCGCGAAGAAGGAAGAAAAGGTCGTCCGCACCGGCTGGTTCGTTTCCCCTTTCTGCCAGAAGGATGAAAACGGCAGGCGCACCGGTTACGCGTACGATTATCAGCAGAAGATAGCCGCTTACACCAACTGGAAATACGAGTACGTGGAGGGCGATACGTGGTCCGATATGTTCCATATGCTCGAAAACGGCGAAATAGATATGCTGTGCGACGTTTCGTACACGGAAGAACGCGCGGAAAGCATACTTTACCCCTCGCTTCCGATGGGCTCCGAGGAATATTACATTTTCATTTCCCCGGAGAATAAAGAGATCTCACCCGAGGATCTGACGACGCTCAGGGGCAAAAAGGTCGGAACGAACAAGGACAGCATACAGGTCGGTTTCCTGCGTGAATGGTCGATGAAGACCGGCATAGATATAGAAATAGTAGAGCTTAACTATTCCGATTACGATTCCATAGATATGATGAACAGGGGCGAGATAGACGCTTTTGCGGCGATTGACGCGTTCGGCTCAACGGGCGATTCGATACCGCTCGTCAAGATCGGCTCCTCCAACTTCTATTTCGGAATAACGAAGACGCGTCCGGATCTGTTGAAAGAGCTTGACGCGGCGATGAACCGCATAAACGAGGAAAACAACCATTACAACCACGAGCTTGCGGAAAAATACATAACCGTACTGAGCGCGAACAAGAGCCTTGACGCGGCGGAAAAGAAATGGCTTGAAAAGCACGGAAAGATACGCGTCGGCTACCAGGACAATTATCTTGCGTTCTGCGACAAGGACGATGCGACGGGCAAGTTGACCGGCGCTTTGAAGGATTATCTTGAAATAGCAAGCAGCGTTATGCATAACGCCACGATAGAATTCGAGGCGATCGCATATCCCACCGTGAACGACGCGCTCGCGGCGCTCAAAACCGGCGAGATAGACTGCGTTTTCCCGGCAAATCTTACGGAATTTGACGCGGAGGAGCACGGCGTCATAATAACGACGTATATGATGACCTCCGAAATGTACGCGATAGTACGCGCGTCGGAACAGAAAAGCTTTGTAACGAAGGAAGACGTGACGGTCGCCGTAAACCAGGGCAACAGCAATTACGAGGTTTTTCTTGAAAACAACTTCCCCGGCTGGCACGCTGTATACTTCTCGGATACGACGACGTGCCTGCGCGAAGTCGCGATGGGCGCGGCGGACTGCGTGATAATTTCAAGCTACCGCTACAACAACGTATCAAAGCTCTGTGAGAGCTTAAATCTCGTCACCGTTTCGACGGGCGTCGATCTGGGATACTGCTTTGCCGTAAATAAAGGCGATACGGTGCTTTATTCCATACTCGCAAGGATCATAGGGGCCATACCGACGGCGACGGTCAACGCGTCTCTGGCTTACTACTCCATGGAAGAGGTCAAATCCACGTTTGCAGACTTCATAAAAGACAATCTCGGCGTGTCCATGGCGGTCGTCGCGGTCATTATCATAGTGATACTCATACTCGTTCTGCGCAGTATGATGATAGAGAAAAAGGCGAACGAGGAAAAAACGCTTATAAGCGCGACGGAAACGGACACTCTCACGGGCCTTTATAACAGAAACTACTTCTTTGAATACACAAACCGTATGTTTGCGGACGATCCCGACAAACAGATGGACGCCATAGTCATAGACATAGATCGCTTCCATTCCGTAAACGAGCTGAACGGGCGCGAATTCGGAGACGAGGTGCTGCGCGTCCTCGGCGCGGAGATACTCGCATATGCCAAAGAGACGGACGGTATGGCGTGCCGCTTCGAGGGCGATAAATTCGATCTGTACTGCCGCCACACCGACGACTATCATCCGATGTTCAGCCGCTTCCAGGGAAAGCTCGATCAGATATCGAGAAACACGAGCATACTGCTGCGCGTCGGCGTAATGCCGTGGAAAGAGGGCATGGAGCCCGTCCAGATGTTCGACCGCGCGCGTACGGCGTGCAGTCTCGCACGCGCGAATTACAAGGATCACATAGTGATATTCGACGAGGTGGTGCAGTCGCGCGAGATATACGAGCAAAGACTTTTGAACGACAGGCGCCGCGCCCTGATCGAAGGGCAGTTTGAAGTGTTCTATCAGCCGAAATACGACATACAGTCCGACCCGCCCGTGCTGAAAAGCGCGGAAGCGCTGATACGCTGGCGCCACCCGAAGCTCGGAATGATCTCGCCCGCGGACTTCATACCGCTGTTTGAGAAAAACGGACAGATAGCGGAGATAGACAAATTCGTCTGGCAGGAGGTCGCAAAGCAGATCGCCGAATGGCGCGGAAGGTACGGCGTTATAATACCCGTATCCGTAAACCTCTCGCGTATGGACGTTTTCGATCCGGAGCTTGAAGCAACGCTCGACGGCATACTGAAGGACAACGGGCTTGACCATAACGCGCTGCTGCTCGAAGTAACGGAATCCGCGTACACGGAAAACGCCGAGGACATCATACGCGTCGTCGGCGGCCTGCGCGAAAAGGGATATAAGATAGAGATGGACGACTTCGGCTCGGGCTATTCGTCGCTGAATATGCTCTCCTCGATGCCGGTCGATATACTCAAAATGGACAGAGCTTTCATACAGAAGGCGGAAAAGGACGAGAAGGACGTGCTTCTTATCGAGCTTATACTCGATATAGCCAAAAACCTCCGCGTTCCCGTCATCGCCGAGGGCGTTGAGACCGAGGCGCAGATGCTTTTGCTTAAAGACCTCGGCTGCGCGCTCGTCCAGGGCTACTACTTCTCCCGTCCGCTCACGGCGTACGAATTTGAGAAGAAGATAATCTGGAAATCGTATTTAAATATGGAATAAGATAAAATAAAGACAGAGGCTGCCGCGTTCGGCGCGGTTTGATAAGGAAGTAATTTTAAATATGCTATACCGCGCCGAAGCTAAATTCGCCTGACGGCGAGCTAAATTATGCTTCGCATAGCTAAATTTGCTGTCGCAAGCTAAATTCGGCTTTGCCGAGCTGAAAGAGGCGAATTTAA
>CADBSB010000117.1 GCA_902797235.1 uncultured Ruminococcus sp.
CAGATGCACCGTGAATGCGATATAAAGATATGTTCCGTCCCAGCCCCAGTACGCGTCGAGTATGTTGTCTTCCGTCGAGTCTATAAACTCCTGGAACGAGTTTTCGCTTGTTTTGCCGAACGCCGCTTTTGACATGTACGGCATATAGTTTTCAAACGGCAGGTATTCGTTATCACCTATTACGCCGTCGATCTTCGGTTCGTTTGCAAGGAACGGCACGTCCCATCTGATATCGCGCTCTCCCGCCTCACAGTTCAGGATCTCCTCTATGCGATCCGCGTCATATACAAGGACTCCGTTATCCGTGCGTATGGCAAAATCGGGAAGAGCAAGCGCCGCGGCGAGCGTAATGATGCATGCAAGCGTTATGAACAGTTTCTTCATGGTTATCCTCCGTTTATTATTTAGTACTTTGTTGCCTCTGAATCTTTACAACCGGATAAAGACGTTTGAACTTGGTCCTTGCGTTATCCGGATATCAAGTCTTTACGCGAGACTTCTCGCGTGCCTAAGCGGAAAGGCGGGGCACAACGAGGCAATATTGTGCGTATTCGGATTGTCCGTTTTCATTATACTACAAATCAAAAGAAATGTCAAGACATAATGGCGAGACAGCCAACGCAAAAAATATGAGTAAATTCCCAAAGTAAATTCCGCAGTGGAATTCACTTTTCAGACAACATTTTATTAGTATTTGAAAAGCACTTGATTTTTTACGGTTTTTATGTTACACTACGTTAGGGTAACAAGAGTTATCCTAGACAGACATGATAAAGAAAAACGCCGGTATAAAGAGAGGTTTACGTGAAAAACAGAATAAACATAATAACGGTATTGTGCGCGGCGGCGTTTGTACTGATCTGTATTCTCTCTGCCTGCACGGATAATACAGGTCCTTTTTATGCGACCGGGAGACCCGAACCGGGTGAACAGACCGCCGCGGGAGAACAAACGACCGGAAGCTTTTCCGGAAACGGGAAAAACGAGCTGCCCGCGCTGGAAATAGAAACCACGGAAGAACAAACCACCGTAATTGAGCAAACAACGGCCGATGAAAAAATTCCCGTCAGCATCGAGATCACTCTGGCAACGTTCAATATAAAACACGGGGCGGAAGGTCTTGAAAACGTCGCACGGGTAATAAGCGAAATATCACCGGATATCATCGGACTTGAAGAGGTCGATATCAACTGCGACCGTTCCGGAAAAGTTGACGAGGCGGCGGAGCTTGCGCGGCTTGCGGGATATACTTATTACGCTTTTGCAAAAGCCATTTCACTCGGCAGCGGCGAGTACGGCACGGCGCTGCTTTCCCGTTACCCGATCGAAAGCTTTGAAGTGATACCTCTTGAATCCGGGGGCAAGGAAAAGCGCTCCGTCGGTCACGCCGTGGTTTACATTGAGGAAATGAAGATCGACGTACTTGTCACGCATCTTTCGTACGAAGACCGTTCGGTGCGCATAGCGCAGATGGAAACGATCGGTGAAATGCTGAAAAGCTATGACAGCTATATCCTTGTGGGGGACCTCAACTGTTTTGATCTCAACGATATCAGTTACATCGGCGGCGCGTACTACGTCAACCGGCCGGACAGACGATATCTGACATTCCACCGTTATGATACTTTTATACCGGACAATATAGTCGTAAGCGATAACTTCACAGAGCTTTCAAGCGGTATGTATGTTACGGAATGCTCCGATCACAATCTTCTTTATGCAGTATTTCTGCTCAGCGAACAGAGCGCTTATAAACCATCCGTTTAAAAATGCAACCGAAAATAAACAACGCGGTTGTTGCATTTATTCCGTCCTTATGTTATCATAAAATCGGAACAAGCGCTTGTTACTATTATTTTCGGGAGGAAATTATGAAGGTTTTGTTGAGCAAACAATTAAAAAAACTCCGCATGGAAAAAGGCAACACGCAGGAGGATCTGGCAAACCACCTCGGTATCACCACGCAGGCGGTCTCCAAATGGGAGCGTGAGGAAGGTTACCCGGATATAACGCTTTTACCGGCTATCGCGTCCTATTACAACGTAAGCATTGACGATCTGCTCGGCGTCGGGGCAATCGAGAAAGAGAAAAAAATAAACGCGTACAAAGAAAAAGACAGCGAACTCTTCCGCGACGGAAAATGCGCGGAGCGCGTGGCGCTTTGGAGAGAAGCCCAAAAGGAATTCCCGAACGATCTGTCGGTCATTCACCGTCTGATGTATGCTTTGTCAGCATTTGACCGGGATGCAAACGCCGACGAGATCATCGCGTGCGGAGAGAGAATTTTGAACGAATCAACCGATCAGACCTTGCGCGGCGGTGCGATCCAATGTCTGTGCTTCACCTATTACTACATCAAAAAGGATGCGGATTCTGCAAAAAAGTACGCAAATATGGCAGGCAACGTTTCGGAAAATGATATGTTAACGCACATTCTGGATGGAGAAGAAGCGGTCCGTCAGTGTCAGTTTAACGTCATGAGCCTTTTTGATAAGGTCGAATTGAACGTGTGTATCATGTGTCAAAAGGGCGGCTATGCGCCTAAGGATCAAATCAAAGCGCTTGAATTTTGCATAAAATGCTTCGATTTGCTTTATCCGGACGGAAACTGCGGATTTTATCACACCCGGTATAAGGAGATCTATTTAGATATGGCAAAGAAATATTCAGAGCTGAACGACGCGGCGAAAATGTTTGAGTGCCTTGAAAAATCGGCGGATCACGCGATAAAATGCGATACGCAAAAAGATGGAAAATTCACTTCATTCATCGTAAACAAAATCGATTTTTCCGATCTGCACCCGTCTAAAAATTATACCGAAAATGAATCGGGCCTGCTTCTGAACGTCCTTAAGGGAGAGCGGTTCAAACAGTTTGAGACCGATCCCCGCATGGTAAAGCTCATCGAAAAGCTGACGCCCGCGGCGCGGTATTGACGGAACTTTTGTAAAATCGGCGCCCCGGAGACTGACGTCTCCGGGGCGTTCTTTTTTGCAATTTCAGGGCCGGTTTTCACACGTTTTCTCTGAATATCAGGTGCAAAACCGGGTCATGTGCACGGCGTCATCCGTAGATTTCGACCTCGTAGATACTGAACCAGTTCTCTCCCTCGCGGATGAAGCTGACGTATCGTGCGTCAAAATCGAGATCTTTGAGCTTTACGAATACCTCGCCCGAGCCGAGCGACGCGGCCGCAGTAAAGTTCTTGCCGTCCGTCGAATACTCCACGCGGTACGGCACCCACGCGGCTTCAAGATATAAGAGCATACCCTTTATATGCTTTACCTCGCCTAAGTCAACGCAAAGCCACGATTCACCTGTCGGCAGCGAGCCCCAGCGCGACGAGAAATCGCCGTCAACGGCGTTTTTCGCGTACAGATTTCCCTCTACCGACGCGGCTTTGACGCTCTTTTTAAGCGCCAGGTTTTCATACGCCTTATGCTCTTCTCTTTCTTCGTCCCTCACGACATATACCTTAACATCGTCCAGGGATGCGGTGTTTACGGGATCTATTTTTATGTATCTCGCTTTGATCCCGTGCAGATTTTCCTCAAACATAACAAGACCGGACGACTCGAACAGGTCGTATCTTACGAATTTTTGATCCTCGCCCGCGGTACTTATCGTGACGGGTCCGTTCAGACCGTTCCAGGTCATTTCTATCTGTCCGACCTCGTATTCTTTTTTGAGGTCCACTATATACGCTTTTCCGCTCTTTTTGACGTCGTCCATCTTTGCTATCGCGTCTTCGTCCGACTTCTTTTCCGGTACCTTGTATTCAGATTTTATTATATGCTCCGGCTCCGGCGACGGTACGCAGCGGTTTTCCACGTCGTATATTACGCGCAGATCTTTTATTTCAAGTGTCGCTTCGCCGCGCATATCCCCGGCGGATGCCGCGGAATAGAACTTATACATGCCTTTATCCACTATGTAGCGGCTGTTTGCCGTGTCGTAGCTGTAAATATCGTCGGTGGTTATCTTTACAGTAACCGTCTCAGACTCGCCCGGCTGAAGCAGAGCGGTTTTTGCAAAGCCGCAAAGCTCGACAGACGGCTGCTCAAGCGTCGCCTCCGGCTTTGAAACGTAAAACTGTGCAATTTCTCTGCCCGCGGTCTTTCCCCTGTTTGTCACCTTTACGCTCGCGGTAAACGTGCCGTCTCTGTTTTCTTTAACGGAGAAATCCGAATAATCAAATTCCGTATAAGACAAGCCGTAACCGAACGGATACGCGGTCTTTACGTTAAACGTCTCATAATATCTGTAGCCTACGTAAATATCCTCGTAATACACCGTTTTTCCGGAGTTGCCGGGGAAATATTTGTAGCAGGGCGTGTCGCTGTACGATACGGGCCAGGACATCGTCGTTTTAGCGTTCGGGTTCACCTCGCCGGAGAGCACCTTTGCGACGGATTCGCCCGCGTTCTGTCCCGGGTAGCCGATGAACAGTATGGCGTCGACAAGCTCGCGCCACGACACGACCTCGATCGGAGAGCCGGTGTTTATAAGCACGGTAACGGTCTTGCCCTTGGAGTGGAAAGCCTCCGACACGCGCTTTATCATATCGAATTCCGTATCGTTTAAAGTGAAATCGCCTTTTGCGACGCTGTTGTCCGCGCCCTCGGAGGAATCGCGCGTTATGACTATCACCGCGGCGTCCGCGCCGTCCGCGCATTCCTTTGCGTATTTTTCTGTAACTGCGACGTCCTTTGACGCGTCTGTTTTGCTGTGCGCCTCACAGTTTCTGAAAACATTGTGTTTTTCGTCGTATAAGTTAAGATCGGTATTTGTATTTATGCCTTTGATTATCGAGATCGTCCTCTGCGGAGATACGCCGCCTGAGCCGGAGCCGCCGCACTGCGTCTTATACGCTCCGTTGCCGAATACGGCTAACGTCGTGTCCTTTGCGTAGGGCAGCGCGTTGTTGTCGTTTTTCAAAAGCACTATCGTATCGACCGCGGCGGCGGAAACGACCTTGCCGTTGCCCTTGAAATCGACCTTTGTGTTCATTTCAAGCTCGCGGTAAGTGGGCGACTTGACTACTGCGTATAAAATGTGTTCGCAGCAGAGATCGAGCGCCTCGCGGTTTACCGTGCCGTTTCTGATGCCGGCGAGCATATTTTTCGCGTCGTCCGTTTCGCCCGGCATTTTTATGTCGTTCTGCGCGTTGACCTTGTCGACTATCGCGCCGGCGGAGCCCCAGTCGCACATAACCATGCCCTTATAGCCCCATTCATAGCGCAGGATACCGGTAAGGAGGTCCTTGTTTATTGAAGTGTAAACGCCGTTGATCGGGTTGTAAGAGGACATTACCGTAACGGGTTTCGAATCTCTTATCGTGAGCTGGAACGGCTTTAAGTATATCTCACGCAGCGCCCTTTCCGTCACGGAGGAGCTTGCGGAGCCTCTGTTTGTCTCCTGCTCGTTTGCGGCAAAATGCTTTACGCACGCTTCCGTGCCCGTGGACTGCATACCGAGAACGTACGCGGTTGCCGAATACGCGGTGAGGAGCGGATCCTCCGAGCAATATTCGAAGTTACGGCCGCCAAGCACGTTTTTCTGTATGTTCATACCGGGGCCGAGCACCACGTCTATGCCCAATGCAAGCGAATCCCTGCCTATTCCCTCGCCCACGCTGTATATAAGCTCGCTGTCCCAGGACGAGGTGATGTTCATTATCGACGGATACCACACGGCCACGTTGTATCTTACGCCCGCCGGACCGTCGTTTACCGTGATCGACGGCACGCCGAGACGCGCTATCTCATACGTTCCGCCGGACGCGCCGGTCTTTTTGGGATTGCCGGTACCGGCGACGAGATGAGCCTTTTCGTCGTCCGTCATTTCGGCGACGACGAGACGTATACCGTCCTCCGTTAACTGTATCAGCCCGTCCTTTGTCCTTAATTCCGCTGTATCGAGCACTTCGCCGTCTGAGGTGACAAACGACGCCTGCACGTTTATGACGCCGCCCTTTGCCGGTGCTTCAAGCTCCGCGCTGCCGGTCCTGTCAAATTCGCCCTCGACGGCCTTGCCGTCCTCCGACGTCGCGACGAGCTTTATTTTTCCGTCAAGCCCGTCGGGCAACGTTTTAAGCTCGTACGACAGACTTATTTTGTCGCCGGCTGAAAACGATTTTACCGTTATTTCCGCCGCCTTTACCTCCTCCGGCTCGGGCTCCGTTTCGGCGTCCGTTTCCGTGTCGGTCGTCTGCGGCTGTGTGTCGGACTGCGGCGTTTTATCCGTGTCCGTTGTTATCTCATTCGTCGGAGTACACCCCGCCGAAAGCGGCAGGATGAACAGTACGGTCAATAATACCGATATGATGCGGTTTTTCATACGTCTCTCCCCAATATTTTTTTATATTATATCACACTACTGCCGATTGTCAATATGAAATATACAAATCATTCAACGCCCTGCTCGCTTTTTCGCCGTCTGAAAGATCCGTCGCCGTTATTATCGCGACGCCGAGGTCATTTTGCGTATAATTAAGTCCGGCGATATACGCCGCGGCGTTGCACGGTACGTACAGCACGCCGTCCCTGACATACGGCGCGACGGGTATCTGATATACGTCGCTTCCGCATTTTACGTCGGTCTTACCGTCTTCAAACGTAAACGTTTTATCTTTGTACGTTACAGTCGCGGTGTTTCCGTTTACGGCTGCGCTCATATCCTTTACGATTCCGAGCGATGCGGCGGGAACAAACAATCTGTTTTTATACATGACCGGAAGCGCCGCCGTGTCCGCCTCGTAAACCGGAACGGTCTTTTTGTCTGACAGCGCGTACGGTCTGTTTGACGTAAACGACGCTCCGTCGCCGACGACTTCCTTTACGTTATCGGTAAGCTGAGTTTCTTTTGCCGTCTTTCTGTACGCATAGTTGAAGCGCGCGTTAGGCGCGGCGTCGCCCAGATCGAGGAACTGCATGATCTCGCCCGTTTCAGTCGAGTTGTCCGCCCATTTGAAATCAAAGTCATCGCCTAAACCGCAGACTTTATCGTCAAGCTTTATCACAACGTGGTTTTCACCGACGTATATTTCGCCCTTACCGATATTCTCAGTCTCCCACGTGTTGTCTTTGAACTTCTCTATCGAGCCGTTGTCGCGGTTTATTATAAGGTCGTAGCCGTACCAGCCGGTTTTATGGTCGCAGTCCGTGTTGATGAACAGATTCATCCAGTTCGTACCCTCCGGCGCGGTGAGTTTATCCGTGCAGACGGCGAGGAAATACGTGTTTCCGCCGGCTCTCGATACCTTTGCAGAAGCTATATCGTTTCTTCCCGTCTCGTTCTTGTATTTTACGAGTCCGCCGTTGCCGAGCGAATCGCGGTGGAGCGTGTCGCCCGTGGTATCGCGGTATTCGGGCCATACGTCAGCCCATTGACCGAGCCCGCCGTCAAGCGTTATATCGTGCTGACCGGACGCGGCGGGAGCGGGGCGGCTGCCCTTGAATTCGCGCATGAATTTTGCAAGCTGATAATAGTAATTGTCGCCGAAGCCGCCCTTCATAGGCTCTATGTCGCGGCTGAATTCGGGGTTGAAGCAGTCGACGTAATAGCTTTCAGACCACGAAATGTACGTGTTCGCTATCGTCGGGTGACCGGTGCCGTTCCAGCGTCCCGCCGCCCATTCGTTCCATTCGGTTATAAGCACCACGTACGGATCGACGTCCGCGGCGCGCTCCATCTGCTCCGCAAAGAAAAGCCCCTGCCCCGTCGTTTCGAGATTGAACTGAAAATCATCCTTCGTTCCGTCGGCGAACTTTGTCACCTTCGGCTGTTTGCCTTTCTGGTTGCTTCTGCCGGAGCTTGTGTTGGCGAGCACAGCCGCCGAAATGGATATTTCTTCTATGTTTTCCTTTGTGGATTTATATGACGCGACCTGAGGCGACTCGCACATCCACGTCCAGAAATCCTTGCCGTTCTTTACGTTCGCTTTAAGCGCCCAGCAGCGGCGGTAGGTGAAGTTCTTGACTATCTGCGCAGTCTCTTTCGACACGCTTTTCAGGTTTCCGAGGATAAGCGGCTTTCCGTCGTACATGACGTACAGATCGCTGTACTGTCCCGTTGAATACACGTCGTCCCATAATTCAAGGAAAACGTTTTCTACGAGGTCCGCGTTGTCGGCTAAGAAGAAGCAGATATCGGGCGTATCGAGCCCCTCTTTTCTCATCTGCTCGTATTCCTTGAATATCGCCTTATAGCTCGTCGACTGTGGGTTGCCGTTCGTCACGTCGAGGAAAATGAAGTCGATGCCGATGTCGGAAAGCATCGAGGCGTGTTTTCTTATTATCCAGCGGTCGTTTGTCAGATAATATCCGAAATACGGCTCGCCCCAGTAATGACCCCAGCCCTCGGGACCCTGAGTATAGACCTTTTTGACGGCTTCGATACCGCCGTCGAGATAAGTCTGATAGTGATTGTATATTATCTGATCGGGATAAGTCACGCTCGTCGGCGTGAACCATATCTGATA
>CADBSB010000118.1 GCA_902797235.1 uncultured Ruminococcus sp.
AGGTAGAGCACTTGACTTTTAATCAAGGTGTCCGGAGTTCGAATCTCCGATGGGTCATGAAAAAACCTCGCCTTGGCGAGGTTTTTTCAGTAAAATTTGCCCTGCGGGCAAATTTTATTTCACATTCGGCGCATAGCCGAATATTTCACATTCCCGTTAAGGGAATATTTCATATTTTGCCGCAAGGCAAAATATTTTACTTTAAAACCGTATTGACAAATTCTTTTTTATATGTTAGAATACTATATATTATTTATAGAGGTCATATATGGCTGTTTACAGATGTAAAAGGTGTAAAAGCATAATTGAGTTTGAGGCGGGGGCGACGGAAACCGTCTGTAAAATGTGCGGCAAAAAGCAGAGGCTTCCGCGGCTCACTTTGGAGCAGGCGGCGGCTCTGCGCAAAAGGATAGCCGTTATCGCGGCGATCTTTGCCGCGGTGTGCGCCGTATTCGCCGTCCTTCTCATAACCGTTATAATACCGTTTGCAAGATACAACGCCGCGGTAGGGCTTTACGACGCCGGAAAATACGACGAAGCGATAAAAGCCTTTACGGCTCTGAACGGATATAAGGATTCCGACGGGCAGATAGAAAAATGCAAAGAGGCAAAAAAAGAGGCTTCCTACAATTCCGCCGTGCAGCTTTACGAAAACGGCAAATTTGAAGAAGCTCTTTCAATATTTACTTCGCTTAACGGATATAAGGACAGCGCGGACAGGGCCGTCTTATGCGGCGCCGCCTTCTCTGAGCAAAGATACAACGAGGCGTTATCACTCATAGAGCGCGGCGATATTATGAAAGCGTACGAGACGCTGATAAAGCTTGACGGATACAAAGACAGCGCGGATAAGGCGAAAGATCTTTTCGATCAGTACAAATCGGTAAAGCTGAGAGCCGCCGCCGCGGGAGACACGGTGTATTTCGGCAAATACGAGCAGGATAACGATCCGTCAAACGGCAAAGAGGATATAGAATGGCTGGTACTCGACAAGAACGGCGACGATCTTTTGATTTTGAGCCGGTACGCGCTTGACAGCCATCCGTACAATTCCGTATACTCCGACATAACGTGGGAGACGTGCACGCTCCGCACCTGGCTGAACGATACGTTTTTTAACGCGGCGTTTGATGATGAGGAGCAAAAAAGCGTTATTGTTTCGACCGTTACCGCGGACAAAAACCCGGGGTACGACACGCCGCCCGGAAACGACACGGAGGATAAGATATTCCTTTTAAGCATAGACGAGGCGAACAGATATTTAACAACGGGCGAATCAAGGATGTGCGCGCCGACGGAATACGCGATGGCGCGCGGAGCCGGAACGGGAGAAAGCATTTTTGAATTCGGCAGGCATTACTGCTGGTGGGTGCTCCGCTCGCCCGGTTACTACCCTTATTACGTTTCGTTCGTTTACTATTCGGGCTACGTAAACCTTTACGGTTATGAATCGAGCCTGCCGAGCGACGCGGTGCGCCCGGCGTTACGGATAAGAACAAAATAAAAAGCCGCCGTAAAGGGAAAAGCCCGATAAGGAAGTTTTTCACTGCGCGTAAATGCGGCGAGTAAGAGCGCAATTATTGAAAAGAACAGGCCGGAAATACTTCAGTCTGTTCTTTGTTGTTTGTCAGAGCTGAATTGCCGCGCAAAGCGCGCCCTTTCTGTTTTATTCCCCGAATTTCATATCATCGAACGCCGGAATTTTTTTCGCGCTGCGTCTGATACTGCCGCAGAACGCGCCGAGCGCGGCGCACGCCGCCGTGGCGGGCAGGTACGCGGGGTGCAGACCGCCCGAGACGATGAGCGCAACGGTACCGGACGTCACTATGAACATCGCGCCGCTTATAATACCGGCGACGAAAGGCCGCTTTTCCGTAAATCTTGCGCCGATGAAGCCGCCCGAAAAACAGCAGACGAGATTTACGGCAAAGCCGAGCCAATAAAACCGCGCCGGATCGGGCGATAACAGCGTAAGCGCCGCGAGCACCGTAAGAAGCGCCATGGCGAAAACGGACGACGACGCGCCGCCTATTGCAGCGGACGCGAGCATATCAAGCGATCTTTTCTCACCGTATTCCATAAAAAACGACCCCCGTATCATATATCTGTTTACCGATATATTATACGGGAGAGTTTTGTTTTTTATTACTTCTTTTTTTCCTCAACGGGGGTTTCCGGCTCGCCTATTTTTCTGTCAACGCGCGCGATAGAGCCCTTGACTATGCGAAGCTTCGTGCAGTCGCCCGACGTGCCGATGACTACCGTGTCGTCGGATACGCTTAAAATCCTGCCGACTATGCCGCCGGTCGTAGTGACCTCGTCGCCGACGCTCAGATTGCTTCTCATTTCCGTTTCCTGCTTCTCGCGCTTTCTCTGAGGACGTATGAGCATGAAGTAGAACGCAACGACTAAAACGAGTATGATACCTATGGACGGGAGCATCTGGAGCCACGAATTGGTCGTCGTTCCGTTGCCCGCTGCTGTTAAAACGCTGAATAACATATTTAATTTTCCTTTCAAAAAACAAAAAGTTTAGTTTATTATACTATATTTTTTCCGCGTTTGCAATACTTCTCTGTCATAAAAACAGAGAAATAATGTAAATTTTTTGTTTTTTTACGTCCGATACGGCGGCGGGACCGCGCCGGCGGCGTCAATATTTACAATATTTATCTTTATATATAATTATTTTGTGTTAGAATTAAGGTATGAAAAAATTTAATTTATTCTTATCGGTCCTGCTCTGCGCTTCGCTTTTGCTCTCCGCCGTCTGTCACGGCGAGTATGCGGCGCAGGACGGCGGAAAACTGAATATTTCACCCATAACGGAGGTGCAGGCGGAGCTTTGCACCGCCGTGATGATAGACGGCTTTGAAGGCGAGGAGACGAAACGCACCGCAGACGACGGCACGATTATCGCGTCGTCGGACGGCGCGCTTGAAGGCGGGCAGTGTCTTAAAATGGTCGGCAACGACAAGGTCGGCGTAACGCTCGTACCGAATAAAAAGCGCAACACGTCCAACACCCGCTCGCTCTGCGTATGCCTGTACGCCGAGCCCTCGGGCGACGCGGAGTTTTACGCAACTGTGACGATGCGCGGCTCCAAAAAATCCTTTACAGCAACGGCTTATCTGCCGTCGGGGCAGTGGTGCGCGGCGTATCTGCCCGTCGACACCTCGTCGAGCGTAAAGATAGACGATATAAGCGTGACCGTGTCCGCCAAATCGGACGCCTCCGTCCGCATAGTCTGCCGCGTCGACCGCGTGCATACGGCGCTCGTTGACGGTCTGCCGGACAAGCTGCCTTATTTCGCGTCGGACTTCACCGCGACGAGGGGCAAAATCACGTACACGGATAATTCTCTCATATTCACGCCCGACGGCTCCAACAGCAGCTTTGAGAGCACGGACTGCGGATATATGACAAACGGCGTATATAACGCCCTTGCCGTCACGCTTGTGAACAACTGCACCGCGGAAAAGATAAAAATGAGCTTCAAGCTCGACAAACAGCGCTCATATAACGACGAAAATTCAAAAACGCTTGCGCTGAAACCCGGCGAGAGCGTGTATTATTTCAACATAGGCGGATTTCAGTCGGGCACTACCGTCGCGTCGTTCAAAATCGAACTTCCCGGCAGTGCAAAGGGCATTATAGAGATAAAAAGCATAGGATTTGCGACGTACCGCTTCCCCGCCTCGTACGCGGGAACTGTCACGGCGTACAAATCGGACGGGCGTATAAAGATATCGGGCACCATGCCGGAATATCCCGCTTCTTCTCAGAGGATATGCCTTTACCGCATCGCGCCCGGTGTCGACGAGGAGCTGCCCGCCGCGATAGATTCGGAGCCTTACGCCACGGCCTCCGTCTCGGCGTCGTTCTCGTTTGAGCTGTCCGAAAAGGACGGCGATTTAAACAACGCTTATTTCAAATATCTGGTAAGATACGAGGGCAAAAACGGCGGCTACGCCGACGCGGGCGTTGCATACGTCAAAACCCCGGCGACGCCGCTCGTAACGCTGAAATACAAGGGCGTCGATCTGCCGTCGGATCTGTCCGACGTACACGAGCTTTTGCCCGGCGCCGTTTATATAGACGTCAGCACATCCTCGCTTTTCATCGAAAAAAGCGAAACGGAATTTAAAATATCCGACGCGACGTATTATTTGTCCGACGATATTTTAAGCGAGCTTGACCGCGCGGCGGAGCTGTGCTCAAAAGAGGGTGCGCAGACGGTACTGCGCATAACATACACGGCGTTTTCCGGCTCGGACAAATATCTGTTCAACAGCGAAAACGAGATACTGCCGGATATTACCATGGCGGAGGGCGCGGACTTTTACCTTTCCCTGCTCTCATATTTCGCCGGAAGGTACAGCGGCCGCGTGTGCGCCGTTATACCGTGCGGGCCGCTTGACGCGCAGGCGATCGCCTCCATGCGCGGCTTTACCGCGGACAGAGCGGAAAAATACGCTTCTTCGCTTATTATCACCGCGCGCAATCTGCTCGCGGAATACGGCATAACCGTAATGGCGCCCGTATCCTCGTTTTCAAGCACGGCTTTCGTTGAGATGCTGTCGCTCGATCTGACGGACCGCGCATATACGCCCGTATACGTTGAGGCGGACGGCGTATCCGACCTGTCGTCTTATCAGGCATTCGATCAGTACGGCTTCAAAACCGTCGTCCGCTGTTCCGCGGGCAGCGCGGAGGAGCTGATACGCCTGTTCTACGGCTGCCAGGACGGCGCGGCGATATGCGCCTCACTTGAAAACGCGGACGAAAACACGCTTTCATTGTTCTCCGTGCTCGATACGACGTACGGGCTTGAAGCCGCGGACGCGCTCGGCAAAGACGCGTTCCCCGGCGGCGTAGCCGCGTATTTTCCGAATATCAAAACACAGACAAAGCTTTATAAAAGCCTCGGCAAGCTTGAACCGTCCGAGCTTCCGTTTGTCGTTACGACGATTTTCGACGGGACGGACGTCGACGGCTGGTCCGCGGCGGGCAGCTGTAAAAACATTTATACCGACAGCGTGAACGGCGAGAGCCTCGCCGCCGCTGCGTTCGATCAGTCGGAGCTCGATTACGGGTACGCGCAGTACGAGTTTTCGGAGAAAAAATATCGACAGACGTTATATGTAAGGCTTTACGCCGACTATCTGCCGGAGGGAACGGACAGCGTCGACATAAAGCTGACGGTCTACGGCGCGAACGGAACGACGGTCGCCTTCATCACGCTTGAATCCGGTGCTGCCGCGACGGCGGCGCTGGCGCTTGACGAAACGATCGGGGCGATTGACAAAATGACGGTGTCGCCGCAGGGCCTGCCGCGCGACGCCACGCCGCGTATCTGCACGCTCGGTATATACACCGCGGAGAAAAACTCCACCGAAACCGTGACGGAGGCGACGGCGGACACGATGCCGGAGCCCGAATCACAGCATTTCGACACCGCCGTGCCGACGACCGCCTATGAAACAAAAGCGGAAAACGGCGGCGGCACAGCGAGACTTTATCTGATCAGTATATGCGTAATAATCGCGATGTTTGCGCTCTGCGGAGCGGTAATACTTATACTCAAAAAGAAAAAGGGAGCAGAAAAATGAAAAAACCCGTGATCATCCTTCTTATCCTTTCAATGCTTCTGGCGTTTCTGCCGGTGTCGTCGAACGCCGAAGACGAGGAGTATCAGACTGTCGTAAAGGAGAAATTCAATCACGTCGTCAAGGTCAGCTACGACGAGGTGAGGTACGGCAAAAAGCCGAACGGCAGCGACGAAACGAAATACATAACGTGCAACGGCAAGGCCGTAAACATCGACACGCCGCACTTGCCGAAGGACACGCGCTGCGCGATCTTCTGGGGCTGGGTCTCGGCGGACGGCTCCGACATTGAGAGCTTTTCCTACGTTCAGGAGGGCAACCCCGCGTGGTCCAACTCCGCCGCGTCGTTCAAGGTAGAGGCGGAGGAGGCGGTAAAAAAGGCCGGCCCCGGCGAATTCGATTACCGCTTCAAGATACCCGTGGAGGTGGATCCCGCCAATATAACGACGGTACAGCTTTTTGCGCACTTTGCGGACGGCACGAAGGAGGAGATCTGGCGCGCGCGCGTTTACGTTCCTCCGTTTGACGAAAGCTCATTCGTCGATCCGATAAAGAAAGAATATAAAACGGGCGATATAAACGGCGACGATAAGGTCAACAACAAGGACGTCGTGATGCTTTTCAGATATATAAGCGGCTCAACACAGCCGGTTATAAAGGAGCTTACGGACGTGAACGGCGACGGCGCGCTCAACAACAAGGACGTCACGGCGCTTTTCCGCTACGTAAGCGGCGGCATGACGAACGATCCGACGCTGCCCTCCAAGCGCACGGCGGATATGTACGACAAGAACGCCGACGCGGACAAGACCGCATATCAGCTGCAATCGGGAAAATATTTCGCACAGCATTTCAAGATAAACGCGAAATTCGATATGCTGTCCGCCTGGTGTCCGTCATGGGGCAACGACACGGGGAATATCCGCCTGTCGCTTTACAAATACGATCAGAGCGTCGCGGATTCCATGAAGACCGGCGTCATAGCGACGAAGGTGTTTGAAAACTATAAGGACAACGACTGGCTCGAGCTTTCGTTCCACGTTCAGGAGCCGGGCGACTATATACTCGTATTCAGCGGCGCGACGGAGCAGGTGGGCGTATGGTTCTTCCCGTCAAACGTCTCAAAATCAATGTTCAACAACAACGGGACCGATACTGACGGCGAGGCGGCGCTCCGCGTGCGTTATTACGGGTCCGCGGATCCGCTGTTCACGCAGGCGAAGGCGGACGGCGGCGGCATAGCCCCGCCGGAGCCCGACGACACGCCGATTTTGAAGGAACGCGACGCGATGTCCGACACGTGGGTCGCGACGGACGGCTTGGGCAGAACTCTTCCGACAAACGAGCAGACGGGTGATCCGAAACAGGACAAGTACGTGGGCATATTCTACTGGACGTGGCACGTCGAGCATTCAAAGAACTACAAACCGATAAGCCTGCAAGAGATATGCGACAAGTACCCCGAGGCGATAACTAACCACAATCACAGCGTATGGAGCACGATAGGCGATTATTACGGCTGTTTCTGGAACGAGCCTGTCTTCGGCTACTATACGACGACGGACAAATGGGTGCTCCGCAAGCACGCCGAGCTTCTCGCAGACGCGGGAGTCGACGTCGTTATCTTCGACAACACGAACGGAACGTTTACGTGGCAGGAATCTTATATGACGCTGTTGGAGGTCTATAAGAAAGCCCGCGAGGACGGCGTAAAGACGCCTAAAATTTCGTTCATCCTGCCGTTCGGCGACGCGAACAGCGCCGCGATACAGCTGCGCACCATATATCAGACCGCTTACAAGGATTCGGGCTATAACGAGCTGTGGTTCTACTGGAACGGCAAGCCGCTTATGATGTCGCTTACGACGGGCCTGAACAGGACGAACGCTCTTGACAACGAGATATACAATTTCTTCACGTTCCGCCAGGGCGTGCCGGAATACAACGCGTCGTCTCAGAAGAACACGACGAAATGGGGCTGGCTCGCCAAATATCCGCAGGCGGTCTACACCGACGGCAGAGGCATGAAGCAGACGACCGTCGGCGTGGCGCAGAACTGGAGCAAGACAGCGGGTCTGACCGCCATGAACGGCACTAACATTTTCGGCAGGACTTACACCTCAAAGGGCTACGACACAAGAGAGAACGCAAAGCTCTACGGCGCGAACTTCGCCGAACAGTGGGAGTACGCGATAGCGCAGGACGTCAACTTCGTGTTCGTCACCGGCTGGAACGAGTGGGTGGCGCAGAAACAGCCGACGTGGCAGGGAGTAAAGAACGCGTTCCCCGACCAGTTCAACGACGAATACAGCCGCGATATAGAACCGTCAAACGGCGATCTTAAAGACAACTACTATTATCAGCTCGTATCGTATATAAGACAGTACAAGGGAACAAGAGCAGCCCCTGCGCCGACGGCGGCGAAGACGATAGATATAAACGGCAATATCTCACAGTGGGACAGCGTCGGACCGTACTATATAGCGTATAAGAACAACACGTTTGACAGAAACAGCAAAGGCTATATCGGAATGACCTACACTAACACGACGGGCAGAAACGATATTACAGGCGCAAAGGTCAGCCGCGATAACGACAACCTGTATTTCATGGTCGAATGTAACGATAATATAACCTCCTGTACCGACAAAGCGTGGATGAGACTGTTTATCGACACCGGAGATTCAAACAAGAGCTGGGAAGGCTTTGAATACGTGCTCAACCGCGTATCGCCCTCGGCAACCGAGTCGACGCTTGAAAGAAGCAAGGGCGGCTGGAGCTTTGAGGTCGTCGGCAAGGTATCATACAAGGTAAACGGCAAATATCTCGTCGTAAAGATCCCGAAATCGTATCTCGGGATTTCGGGCGACAAATTCACCGTCAACTTCAAGTGGAACGATAATATGCAGAAGGACGGAGATATAATGGACTTCTATTCAAACGGCGACACGGCGCCGGGCGGTCGCTTTATGTACTCCTACGTTGTAAAATGAGAAAAATATATATAGCCGCGGACGGCGGCGGCACGAAGTTGGAGCTTGCCGCCGTCGCCCCGGGCGGCGAGATTTTGTGCACCGTTCGCCAGCCGGGCGGGGTCAACCCCAGAACGTCCGACAAAGAAACGGTCAAAAAGGTAATAGAGGAAGCGAAAAACAAGCTGACCGAAGCGGTCGGAGGCTTTGACGCGCAGTTCTGCGCCGGATATTTCATGCACAACACCTCGCTGTTTTCCGAAATTTTCGGCTGCGAGGCGGTCGAGGTCGACGAGGGTACGCTCGGGCTTTACGCCGCGGGAATTTACGGTGACGGCGTGCTGATTCTCTCCGGCACGGGCGCGGACACGTATATAATAAAGGACGGCAAAACGCTCGATATCATAGGCGGCTACGGCCCCCTGCTCGGCGACGAGGGCTCGGGATTTTCCATAGGGCGCGACGCAATAAACGCGGCGATAGCGGATTACGAGGGCACGGGCGAAAAGACGCTTTTATCACAGCTTTTGCGCAAAAAATACCCGTCCGACACGTTCCGCGGCTCCGTTTACGGCGTTTATCAAACGCCGCAGGCGCAGAAAAACATCGCCGATTTCTGCTATGAGTGCGAGAAGGCGGCGGATACGGGCGACAAAGCCGCGATAAACATATTCAAAACCGCCGCCTACGCACTCGCGGCGTACGCAGAGACGGGATACAATAAATTCGGTCTCGATAAAAACACACCGTACACCTTTTCGGGCGGCGTGATACTGCACGATATAAAGCGGCAAACCCCGCTTATGCTCCCGCATTTGACGGAATATCTCACCATGCGCGGCATAAAAAATCAAATCATGCCCAAAACCACCCCCATCCTCGCCGCGGCGGAGTGGATAAAAAGGAATATCATAGAATAAAAAAATGCGGCGTCAGCCGCGCGCGTCGGCGTCCCCCCACCGCCCGACGCGCTTGTCATATAAAAAATACCGCCGAGGTCAAGGCCCGACCGGCATAAGGATGTTTTTCACCGCAAGTCCATGCGGTGAGTAAGTGCGCACTTAAAAAAAGCAGGCTGAAATCAATATCAGTCTGCTTTTCATATTCAGCCGGTTTCATGAAGACGTTCGCTTCGCTCACTAATGA
>CADBSB010000119.1 GCA_902797235.1 uncultured Ruminococcus sp.
CGAGCCTATGAAAAAATCCGATCTCGACACCGTCAGATCGCACGCGGAGCTGATAAGAAGCATCTGGACGACGGGCTACAAGCTCATAACTCCGATGCACTGGAATCTGCTGCTTGACACGAGCACGTACAAAGTGGATTCGTTTGAGTACTTAAAGGACTACGTAAACGTCTGGTGCCCGCACACGTTCTTCTTCAATACGTACGCGGACAAGCAGGCAAATCAGCTCCTCACTTACCGCGGCTTCAAAAAGGTCGATGAAAACATAGGGTCGTTAGTCGACAGAATGGCGGCGGAGCAGGAAAAGGGCAACGAGGTATGGTGGTACGTAACGCGCTACCCGCATTATCCGGAAATAACGCTCTCCATAAGCGACCCGGCGGTCGACCACCGCATACTCTTCTGGCAGCAGAAGCTTTACAACGTTGACGGCTTCTTATACTACGCTGTAAACGACTGGAACCTTAAAGACGGCGACAGAATAACAGACGGTCACTGGTGCTGGGACAAGAAAAAAGAGGTCAGCACGGACGCTCTGACTCCCTACACCGTTTACGGTAACGGCGTGCTTCTGTATCACGGCGGCAAAATAGGAAGATTCCACGAGGCTGTTGAATCCATAAGACTTGAACAGATAAGAGACGGTATAGAGGATTATGACTATTTCGCTCTGCTTGATGAAAAGTACGGTGAGGGAACGTCTGATCTGCTTATCAAACAGGTCACAACGTCTCTCGGAAACTTCAAGTCCGACGTCGATCTGTTCACGGAAATACGTATCGCAACGGGCAACCTGATAGCCGGTGAAAAGCTTGAGCTGCCGCAGACCGGCACGGCGGGCGACGTGAACAAAGACGGCAAGGTCAATAACAAAGACGTTGTCGCGCTGTTCAGATACGTTTCAAGCAAAGACGCATCAAAGGTCGACGTCAAGGCGTGCGACTGCAACGGCGACGGCAAAGAGAACAACAAAGACGTCGTACACCTGTTCAGATACGTTTCAAACAACAGTCTGCCGATATATTATGACGGAAAATTGCAGTAACATCACGCGAATAAAACGTAAAAAGAGTTAAAAAGACGCCCGGCGGGCTTAAAAGCTCGCCGGGTTTTTGTTTTTTGGGCAAATTAACGACGCCGAAATTGAAAAAAAACAGTTGACAAAACGGTCAAAATTTTATATAATAGCGTAAATGCAGATTTTTTGATGAAAGGATCACAAAATGAAAAAAATCTTATCCCTTTTGCTTGTGACGTGCATGCTTCTTGCGTGCGGCGCGTCGATCGCCGTCGTTTCCGCGGCTAAAACGCCGGACAACGCCGCAAAGCTCACGTTTACGGATTCCGTCGGTAAGTACGTCAAGAGTACGAACAGTACGAACGTAACGCTTGTCGAGGACGATACGGAATCGGGACGCTCTTTGAAGTTCGAGCTCAAATCGCCTTATTCCGATCCGTTCGTAACGTTCGACTATAAAGGCTACGTCGCAAATCTCGGCATAGCCGATACGGTGCCGGACGCAAAGGACATAAAATTCGTATTATTAAAGATAAAGCAGGAATTCTGCTCCAACAATATGTTTGAGCTGTTCTATTTCACCTCGGGCGGCGTTTCGGGCGCGACGGCGGGTTACAGCGCTGTATCGAGCTTTGACGAGGGCAACGAGGAATGGCAGTACGTCGTTTTCAGAATGGACGGCTTAAAGGGCTGGACGGGCACGATAAAGGGCTTCCGCATAGACTGGATGCAGAACGGCACGAACGACGGCGAGATAATGTACGTAAACGAGATCATCTTCGCCAAAGACGAAGCGGAGCTCAACGAGTACACGAAGTTTTCCGAGGGAACGGGCGTCGATCTGCACGCTCTGACAGAAGATCAGCAGAAGCTTGCCGAATATCTTTTAAACAACGCGGTCGAGACGGCTCCCGCCGTATCGAACGAAAAGGTAAACGCGGAGTACGAGGACGAAAGCCTCGTCATGTGGTTCGATCACTCATACTACAAGACGCCCGGCGAGACGGTGACGTCAAACGGACAGAACACGTATCAGATGCGCCTTGCCAAA
>CADBSB010000120.1 GCA_902797235.1 uncultured Ruminococcus sp.
AAAAAGAGGTAATACTCGAACTGAAAATGATAGCGGACGTGGGTTTGATCGGTATGCCGAGCGTGGGCAAATCGTCGCTTCTCGCTCAGATCTCCGCGGCGAGGCCCAAAATAGCGGAATACCACTTCACCACCCTCTCGCCAAATCTCGGCGTTGTGCCCGTGGACGATACGGCTTTCGTCTGCGCGGACATACCGGGACTTATAGAGGGCGCGTCGGACGGCGCGGGTCTCGGACACGATTTTTTACGGCATATTGACAGATGCAGACTGCTTTTGCACGTTGTTGACGTGTCACAGTCCGAGGGCAGAAACGTAATAGACGATTTAAAGGCGATAGACGGGGAATTATATAAATATTCGCCCGGGCTTGCGGATCGCCCGCAGATAGTCGTTGCAAACAAGGTGGACGCGCTCGACCGCGATACGGTAGACGTTGACGCGTTTGAAAAGTACGTTTTATCGTCCGGCAGATCGCTTTTATACATCTCCGCCGCGACGGGCGAGGGCGTAAAGGAGCTTGTCAGATTTGTAAAGAACGAGCTTGACAGGCTGCCGCCGCTTACGGTATACGAGGCGGAATACACGGAGGAGGACGACATAAAGCCGGAGGAGGAGCCTGTCGTCACGGTGACGAAGGACGGGGACGTCTACAACGTCGAAGGCGCGTGGCTGTACAAGCTTATGGGCCGCATAAATTTCGACGACCGCGAATCGATGGCTTACTTTGATAAAATGCTCCGCAAGTACGGAATATACGCGCAGATGGAGGCGCAGGGCGTCAACGACGGTGATCTTGTCAGCCTTTACGGCTTTGAATATGAATACGTGAAATAGAGGTATGCTCCAATGATCGAAAAACAGCTTTCAATATTCGTGGAAAATAAAACGGGCAAGCTTGCGCACGTTACGGGAATGATCGCCGATCTCGGCGTGAACATCCACGCGCTGTCTATCGCCGACACGACGGATTTCGGCATCCTGCGCGTTATAGTCGATAACGCCGAGGTAGTAGCCGACGAGCTGAGAGCGAATATGCTCACCGTGTCCATCGGCGACGTGATATGTATAAACCTTGAAAACAGGCCCGGCGGTCTGACCGAGGCTTTGAAGGTGCTTTATACGAGCGGCATCTCGGTTGAATACGTTTATGGCTTCAGCTCGCCGGCGTCCGACGATCTCGCCCGCGTGGTGCTCCGCGTGGACGATCCGAAAAAGGCGGATATGATGCTGTCCGAAAAAGGCTTTAAATAAGCCGTCTTAAAAATACGAAAACGGAGGGAAAGGATATGAAAAACAGCAAAAAAGTGTTTGCCGTTATTTTGGTCACGGCTGTTTTATGCGCTTTCCTTTTCTCCGCTCTGTTTCTGATACATGAATCCGATCACGACTGCGAGGGCGAAACGTGCCGCATCTGCGCGATGCTCGCCGTCTGCCGCACCGTCATCAGATCGTTTGCCGTGCTGTCTGTCATATGCGCGGTCATACTGCTTTCACTCGTGTCTGTCCGTGTGATAAACGCGCGGCGCAAAACCGAAAATAAATATACGCCCGTATCGCTGCGGGTAAGGCTTCTGAATTAAATAAGGATCATGACCGAATAATACCGGTCTTTCAGGCGTTGTTTTTATGACGCTTTACTTTTATAATTCTTATTTATTTCGGAGGCTTTTTCTATATGAAAAAAATCATTTCACTTATATTATGCGTAATATTCGTCTGCGCGGCTGTCGCCGGCTGCACGGGCGTCAAGGTAGATAACGGCGAAAAAATAAGCGTCGTCGTGACCATTTTCCCGCAGTACGACTGGGTAAGGCGGATCATAGGCGAAAAAACGGACAAATTCGAGCTTACGCTTTTGCTTGACAACGGCGTCGATCTTCACAGCTACCGCGCGACGGCGGACGATATTATAAAGATCACGAGCTGCGATATACTTATATACGTCGGCGGCGAATCGGATAAATGGCTTGAAGATCTTTTGAGCAAAAACGAAAACAAGAGCATAAACGCGATAAACCTGCTTGAAGCGCTCGGCGACAAGGCAGTCGAGGAGGAGCTTAAAGAGGGTATGCAGGGCGAGGAGGAAGAAGAAGGCGAGGATGAGGAGGAAGAGGCCGAATATGACGAGCATATCTGGCTTTCACTCAAAAACGCCGCGTACCTCTGCCCCGTTATCTGCGACGCGCTCTGCAAGGCTGACGCGGACAACAAAGAAGTATATAAGCAAAACACCGATAAGTACGTAAAAGAGCTTAACGCTCTCGACGAAAAATACAAAGAAGCTGTCGATAACGCATCCGTCAAAACTCTGCTTTTCGGCGACAGATTTCCGTTCAGGTATATGACAAGCGACTACGGGCTCGATTACTACGCCGCTTTCATCGGCTGCTCCGCCGAAAGTGAGGCGAGCTTTGAGACGATAGCGTTTTTGTCAAACAAAGCAGACGAGCTTTCGTTAAAATCGATCTGCAAGATAGAAAGCTCGGACGGAAAGATCGCTGAAACGATAAAGTCCACGGCAAAATCGACTGATCTGTCTGTTATCACTTTTGATTCCATGCAGTCGACTACGGCAAACGACGTCAAAAACGGCGTTACGTACCTGTCCGTTATGGAAAAAAATCTGCAAGCGCTGAAAAGTGCGCTTAAATAGGAGGCTTTTATAAATGTCTGTTCTCTCTTGCCGTGACGTTTGTCTCGGCTACGACGGAAAAACAATAATAAGCGATCTTAATTTTGAAACAGATCAGGGCGACTATCTCTGTATAGCGGGAGAAAACGGCTCAGGCAAAAGCACGCTGATTAAAGCTATTCTCGGACTTATACCGTTGTCCTCGGGCAAGATAACGACGGGTGACGGCGTGAAACGAAACGAGATAGGCTATCTGCCGCAGCAGACGTCAATCCAGCGCGATTTTCCCGCGTCCGTATGGGAGATAGTTTTATCCGGCTGTCAGGGCGGCGCCGGGATGCGCCCGTTTTACAGTAAAGCCGAAAAACAAACGGCTGAGGAAAACATTGAAAAAACGGGGATATCCGCATTCAAAAAAAGATGTTACAGAGAGCTGTCGGGCGGTCAGCAGCAGCGCGTGCTTCTTGCGCGAGCCCTGTGCGCGGCGCGGAAAATGGTGCTCCTTGACGAGCCGGTCTCCGCGCTCGACCCGATCGCTACGGCGGAGATGTACGGACTTATAGAAAAGCTGAACAAAGAGGATAAGATCACGGTCATAATGGTATCGCACGATATAGCCGCCGCGGTAAAATACGCGGACAAGATACTTCACTTGGGAAAAACCGTTTTCTTCGGTTCAAAAGACGAATACGTTAAAAGCGGCGTATCCTTCGGTTTTTTGCCTGGAGGTGAGGTAAAATGACGGAATTTATATCAAAGCTTTCTCTGTACTTACAATACCCGTTCGTAAGATACGCGCTTATAGTCGGCGTCCTTATAGCGTTATGCTCATCGCTTTTGGGCGTTACGCTCGTGCTCAAACGGTATTCGTTCATCGGAGACGGTCTGTCGCACGTCGCTTTCGGCGCCATGGCGATCGCCGCGGTGCTCAATCTAACGAACAATATGCCGCTCGTGCTCGCAGTCACGGTCGTTTGCGCCGTACTGCTTCTGCGGACGGGCGAAAACGCAAAGATAAAAGGCGACGCGGCGATAGCCATGATCTCCGTCGGCGCTCTGGCTATCGGATATCTGTTGATGAACGTATTTTCAAAGTCGAGCAACCTGTCGGGCGACGTATGCACAACGCTTTTCGGCTCGACGTCGATATTGACGCTCGGCAAAACGGAGGTCGTGCTCTGCTGCGCGTTGTCGGCTCTCGTAATAATCGTCTTCATGTTCTTCTACAACAAGATCTTCTGCGTCACCTTTGACGAGACGTTTGCAAGAGCTTCCGGCGTAAAGGCGGGGCTGTATAACCTGATAATCGCCGTCGTGACCGCGGTAATAATCGTGCTCGCGATGAACCTTGTCGGCTCGCTTCTGATCTCCGCGCTCGTCATATTCCCGGCGCTCTCCGCCATGCGCGTTTTCAAGAGCTTCAGATCGGTGACGGTATGCTCGGCGGTGCTCTCGGTGTTCTGCGCTCTGTCCGGAATGCTCATATCCATAATGGCGGGAACGCCGGTCGGCTCTACCGTCGTCGCAGTCGACATCGCCGCCTTTGCGGTGTTCTCACTTATAAGTCTTATCAAGAGAGGTATTGCAAAATGAAAAAAACGTTATGCGTGATGATCGCGTTTATTGCCGTTTTCGGGCTGTTCGGCTGCACCGTGCAGGATAACCAAAGAAAACAGTCGTCGTATAACGGCAAGACCGTAAACGACATACTGTCCGGCG
This sequence comes from uncultured Ruminococcus sp., assembly GCA_902797235.1. Classification (GTDB taxonomy): domain Bacteria; phylum Bacillota; class Clostridia; order Oscillospirales; family CAG-272; genus UBA1248. Next base: position 4,354 of record CADBSB010000120.1, read on the forward strand.
TGACAAGTGAAGCGGGCGATACGGGCGCGAACACGCCCGAAACGTCGGAAAAAGTCAACGCACCGGATATAAAATGCGACGTGGATCTTACCGTTCTGAATAAAACGATGGTATATTCAGAGGTATACAATATGATGGTCCGGCCCGGGGACTACGTGGGCAAGACCGTCAAGATGAAGGGCAATTTCGCATACGCCGAGGGCGAGGGCAGATATTATTTCGCCTGCGTGATAGCCGACGCGACGGCCTGCTGCTCGCAGGGCATTGAATTCGTGCTCAAGGACGAGCGCAAATTCCCCGACGAATACCCGAAATTCAATGAAATAATAACCGTGGTCGGCACCTTCGACACGTATTATGAGGGCTCAAATATGTACTGCCAGCTCATAAACGCGGTTTTGCTTTAAGAATCATATCAAACAAAAAGAGCCTCGCGGCTCTTTTTTGTTACGGCACAAAATCAAGGTCGTCGGCGTCGCGGACGGTCGTTACGGGGATGCCCTTTGATGTTATTATCGGTATTATTTTTTCCTTAATCACGTCGTTTGTGACCTCGTATGAAAGCTGATATTTGCGGCCGTTTTTGAGTACGAGGATATACTGCTCGGACGGGACGTATTTGCCGTACACGCTGTACTGCCCTTCGGCGAGAACGAGCTTTTCCACGTCGTCGTAAGAATAGCTGTCGCTGTTGAACCACGTTTCCGACGGCACTCTCACACCGTCGTCATAAAACGCGGCGTATGAATTTGACGCTAAAATGACGTTGAAAACTATCATGGCGGAAACCAGGCATATTACTATGAACACGCAGCCGTTCTGCCGTTTTGAAAACGTGATATTGTCTAATTCAGACAGATACCGCCGCCGTTCCTTACCGTAAAACATAAGCGTTATCCCCTTTGTATAGGGAGCCGCCGCCACGGCGGGAAGAAAAGCCGAGGTCAGATATCCGAGGCAGCCGAGCAAAAACCACGCGTCCGACCATATGGCGCCGTGATATATGATAAGCGACGATATATAATGTATCCCGACAAGCGCGGCAAAGCACGGTATGACCATGAGAAGCGCCGACACGACAAGTCTTGTTATCTGCGCTCTGCCCGAATATATCGCGTCCGCGGTGGAGGCGCAGCCCTCCGGCGCCGCCTCGTATTTGCCGTTTAAAGACGCCATGAAGGACATCAGCCTTATCTGATAATAAGACTTGTTTTTCATACGGCGCATACCGTTGTACGCGGCGTTATAGTCGCCGTTTAAAAACTGCGCGTAAGGTCTTGAAACGTAAAACGCGTCGTCAACGTAGCAGTAGGATTCAAGGTACCTCTCAAACTGCTCGTAATCCTCATCCGGGGTGTCGGAGCTGATACGGAAAACGTCCTTGCCGTAATATGCGTTTACGCTGTCCGAGAATTTGTCGAAAATATCGGACATATCCGCTTTTCTTCTGCAAAGCGCGCTCAGCTTGTCGAGCAGCGCGTACAGGCGCGGGGTTAGCGCGTTAATGATCTTCGTCATCTTCTCGGGCGATTCGATATACCCGTAGGTATAGCAGGTAAAATCGTTTTCGTCTATCTTATACATAAGATCGTACGGAGAGTATTTGACAAACGGCATAGACCTGTCAAATATTATCCGGAAACTGAAAACGCTGTTGAAATTTAGACCGCCCGACGCCGTATATACGTATTCGATATCATAATCCGCGTATTTCGCGGTACATATCATTCTTGTCAGATCGCCTTTGCCCGTAAATCCGCCGTATTCCGCGCGGCTGTCAAAGCCGTTTGCTCCGCTCTGCTCGGAAAACGCGGATATGCCGTTGAAAAAGGCGTCCGCTATAAGGTTTCTTTTTCGCATATCTTACCGTTAAACCGTTTTTTTTTATAATTATACCCGCAATATATGGATTTGTCAACCATATTTTTAAAATAAACGGGAACTGAAAAATGCGCGTCAAAAAAAGGGCTGCCAAAATAGCCCTTTTCAAATCGTTTAAATATCAGCCGTACAGCTCGCAGTAGTCAAGAAGTATCAGACCGTCGCGCGCTTCCGTCGGGTCTATTCTTATGCTCGTAAGCTCGCCGTACCAGTTGGAAGAATCGAACGGGTTGATAACGACCTCTTCCCAGATATCGTTATCCGCACCGTAATGCTCCGTCGTAAATCTGACCTGAGCGGTGCCCGAGTAATCGGACATACCGCCCGAGACGAAGAAGAACTGACCCATGGGCGTTTCCGTCTTGTTGCAGATCTTTATAACTATCGCGGAAACGGCTTCACAGTCGAACGCCTCTGTCATTACAGGCGACGCCATGAACGGGTCCTCCGCGCCTATAACGGCGACGAAATGTCCGTTTTCAACGTACGCGTCGGATATACCGCCGGAGAATTTCCAGCGCGTGGATTTATCGATATCCTCGGGATATTCCTCGGATTTAGCGCCTAAGAAAAGATCGTCGGCGGTAAGCTGCGTGAAATCGTACTTGAAGAGCACCTGCTTGCCCGCGCGCGGGTCGGCTTCAGTCTCGGTATCTACCGCGCCGGCTTTGCTCTTGTCTTCCGTCTGAAGCGCTATGTAATCGACGATGCACTCACCGGAGGAGCCGTCCGTGTAGTCAAGACGGAGGTCGCGGAGAATGCCGTCCCAGCCGTTAATGTCGAGAGTATCTATTTCGATGATCTCCCATTCGTCGTCCTCGTCGGCGTATTCATAATCGAACTTGTAGGAATACTGCTCCGTGGGGCCGGGGCTTGTGGACGTGTTGATGAAGAGCTGAGCGGTGTAGGCGTCCGTCTTGTTCTTTACACGCATTACGATATATTCAACGTCCTCGCAGTTGATCTTGCCCGGTATCTTCTTAGTGGTTATATTCGGGTCTCCGCCCTTGACGAGCAAGTGCATAGTGCCGTCCTCGCCCGAGGTGATCTCCGTTACGTTGGACGATACCCAGCCGAGATCGGACGCGTCGTCAAACGTCCATTTATAAACGTCGTAGCGTTCTTTTTTGACTTCTTCCGTTGTGACCTCCTCGGTCGTTACCTCTTCCGTGGTGACTTCCTCGGTCGTTACGGGATCAGTTTCGGTCTCTTTTTCAGTTTCCTTACCGGTCGTCGTGGCAGCGCCCGTCGTTTCGGACGCGGTCGTAGTGTTTGACGATCCGCTCTGGCACGCGGCGAACATCGCAAGCGTCATAACGGCGGCGATAAGCAGAGCGATAAGCTTTAAACTGTTTTTCATATTGTTCCTCCTTTTTGGATTTACGCTTATTATAGCAAACAAAAGCCGTTTTGTCAACATAATTTCGAAAAAAAGCGTATGCAAAGCGTTAAAAAAGGGCCGCGTGAGCAGCCCTTGATCTTGCTTTGTTATCAGCCCCAAAGCTCGCAGTAGTCGAGAAGCACGATGCCTTCCCATTCCTCTGACGGGTCGATCCTTATGGTCAGAAGCTGACCTTCCCACAGAGTGGAATCGCTCGGTACTATGACTATTTCTTCAAATACGTCGTTATCGGCGCCCTTATGGTCAAACGAGAATCTTACGGAGCCGGCCTCGGAATAACTCGTTAATTCATCGGATGTGAAGAATAACTGAGCCGACGTCATTGCAGTCTTATTGCAGGCTTTTATTACTATGGCGGTTATTGCCGAGCAGTCAAACGCCTCCGTCATTTCGGGCGACGTCATAAACGGATCCTGACCGCCTATCTTTATAACGAGATGTCCGTTTTCAACGTAAGCGTCCTCAACGCCGCCGGAGAAATGCCAGCGCGGATCATATTCTTCCTCGCCGCCTTCGCCTTCACCCTCTTCGGTCTCGGCGGGCTTGGAGGACAGATAAATATCGTCAGCGGTAAGCTTTGTGAAATCCCACTTGTAAAGCACCTGTTTGCCGGCGCGCGGATCGACTACCTCTTCAGTTTCAACAGAGCCCTGCTTTGAAGCGTCGGTCGTCTGCAATGCGATATAATCTATGTAGCTGTCTCCCTCACTGCCGTCGGTATAGTCGAAACGGAGCGATCTGAGCTTGCCGGACCAGCCGTTTATATCGAGAGTATCTATTTCGATTATCTCCCACTCGTCATCCTCGTCCGCATATTCGTAATCATATTTATATGAATACTGCTCGGCGGGGCCGGGGCTGTCCGTCGTGGAGATAAAGAGCTGACCGGTATACGCGTCCGTCTTGTTCTTTATGCGTATCACTATATATTCAACGTCATCGCATTCTACCTTGCCCGGTATCTTCTTTGTGGAGATATGCGGGTCGCCGCCGGTAACTTTAAGATGGAGCGAACCGTCTTCCTCAGCGAGCAGCTCGGTCTTGTTGGTAGCTTCCCAGCCGAGATTGGAGGCGTCGTTGAAATCCCAGCGGATAACGTCGTAACGCACCTCGGGCTGAGGCTCCGTCGTTACTTCTTCCGTTGTCACTTCTTCTGTTGTTACTTCTTCTGTTGTTACTTCTTCCGTCGTTACCGGGTCGGTTTCCTTTTCGGTTTCCGTTTTCGCCGCCGTCGTGTCCGCCTTCGTTGTATCGCCGGAATTACCCTGCTGACACGCCGCAAAAAGTGTAAGCGTCATTACCGCAACGATGATAACGGCAATAAGCTTGATGATGTTTTTCATTTGATTCCTCCTCAAATAAATTTCAAGATCATTATAGCAAATGAGAGTGTTTTTGTCAAGATATTTTTGATTTTTTGTTCAAAATATATATATAAAATTCTTTTTTATATTGACAAAGGCGGATTTTTATGATAAAATCATAAAAAATTGATGAAAGGCAATAGATACAATGGGATTCAATACAATAGCGGCGATCGGAAGACAGTACGGATCAGGCGGGCGTGAAATAGGCGAGCTGCTTGCAGATATGATGAAAGTCCCGTTTTTCGACCGCGAGCTTATCGCGCTTGCCGCCGAGAGGAGCGGCGTTTCAAAGGACGTGTATTCGCATATAGACGAGACGGCGACGAACAGCCTGCTTTACGCGCTCTCAACCGGCGCCTACACCTTGTCGAGCCATTTTACCACCGTTTCCGATCTGCCCTTGAACGACAAGCTTTATATCATCCAGACTAATCTGATAAAGGACCTTGTCAAGGAGACGGGCGCCTGCGTAATAGTCGGCAGATGCGCTGACTATATCTTAAAGGACGATCCGAGACTGACGAGCGTTTTCATCCACGCGCCGATAAAGGCAAGGATTGCGCGCATAATGGAAAAAGAGGGGCTGAACGCCGCGGCGGCAGAATCACGCATTATAAAAACCGACAAAAAACGCGCGAATTATTATAATTTCTATACTAACCAGGACTGGGGCAATATTGACAATTACGACCTCTGCGTCAACTCCTCCGCGCTCGGCAAGGAAAAGACGGCCGAGCTTATATTCGAATTCATAAAAGCGCGGGAAAACAAGTAATTTCACAAAATTTGTAACCTTGACCTCCTTTTTTACGACTTATTATATGAAAGCCGGAAAAAGGAGGTTTTTCATATGAAAAAGATAATCATAATATTGCTCGCCGTACTGCTTGCCGTTCCCGTACTTGCTTCATGCTCGGCGAAAAGCAATTCGGGCGCCGTGCTCGACAGAGCGTCAAACGAAGCGTACGAGGAGGATCACGCGCCCGGCGAAAAAAGCGACGGCGGATCAAACGACAGAAAGCTGATAAAACGGTATGCCGTAAACGCGGAAACAAAGGCGTACGACGAAAAAGCTCCGGAGCTTGACAAAGCGGTATCCGACGCGGGCGGTTATTTTGAAAGACGCGCGGAGACAAACGGTTACTCATACGGCGTCAGAAGACTTACCGCGACGGTGAGGATACCGGCGGACAGATCGGACGCATTTTTAGACGGCTTGCGGGAGCTGTACAACGTAACGTCGTTTGAAAAAGCCGCGGAGGACGTTACTGCGGCGTACGTGGATATAGAAGCGAGACTGCAAACGCTTGAAGCGGAGCGCGAGGGGCTTCTTAACATGATAAGCAGCGTGAACAGCGCCGAACAGTACGATTTCTGGTACAAGCTGCACGAGACGATCTCCGAAAAGGAGCAGGATATAGCCGCGTACAAGGCTCAGCTCAAAAACTACGACAGTCTTTCCTCTTATTCCACGTTCACAATATATCTGACAGAGGTCAAGGAATACACGGAGCCCGAAAAGGAGGGATACGGAACGAGGATCAAGAACGCGTTTACGGAAAGCTGGGAGAAATTCGGCGAGAATTTCAAGGACTTTACGGTCGCTTTCGTACGCGGCTTCCCGGGCATACTGACGTTCGCCGTTATATCGACCGGTATTTTCCTTGCCGTATTCCTGCCGATCCGCGCGGCGAAAAGAAGAAACAGAAAAGCTAAAAACAAATGATAAACCCGGTGTGTAGTTTATATATTTTTTATAAAAATTTTACTTTAATATAACTATTATTTTTTTGATTATGCTATAATAAAGAAAAAAATACCATGGGGGTATATCATGGCGGAACTCAGATTTGAGATCAAAAAGAACCTCGGCTCCATATCCGACGAAAAAGGCGGTTGGGCAAAAGAACTCAATCTCGTAAGCTGGAACGGCAACGAGCCCAAGTACGATATTCGTTCCTGGGATGATTCTCACGAGAAAATGGGCAAGGGCATAACCCTGTCCGACGACGAGCTCAAAAGACTTCGCGATCTGCTGAACACCTTGGAGCTTTGATTTAAAGTACATATAAAGACAGACCGCACGTCGGTTAACCTGCGTGCGTTTGTCTTGTTTTATTAAAAACTCATGAAACAACTTAGAAAACCTGAAAACTTAACAAGTAAGGAGGGCGCCGCAAGGGATGCCCTTTTACGTCGTACGCTGACTTTGGCAGTTCTCTTTTCCGCGCTCGTCGTGCCCTTCTTGAACGACGGTGTGCTTTACACCGTGCTTGAATACACGTCAAACGACGTGGCGCTCGTCGCCCTTAACCTTATTTTGAGATACGTCGTAGTCATAACGAGATACGCCTGCACGTTCGTATCGTTTGCCGGCGTTTTCACCGGCGTCATGCACTTCGGGTACAAGAGCTTCAAAACGCCCGCGCTCATCTTCTTTATCGGCGGCGTTTTGCAGTTCATACTGTTCCGCTTCGGCTCGTGGGTTTTCTGCTACGAGCACGGGCTTATATCGTACCGGGTGACGGACGTCGTATCTGTCAGCTTCACTTACTTCTTCCAGGCTACGTTCGATCTTGTAAAAAATATAGTTCTGACCGTCATCTGCTCCGTATTTGCGGGTAAAATAAAAGACGGCAAAAAGGATTACGAAATACCTGATGAAACGTGGATACCGCTCGGCTTTAAGCAGATGATAAAGCTTGCGCTGTTTACAAGAAAGAACGCGTTTTTGAAAATATCCGCGTTTTCGGCGGGGATACAGGCGCTGCACGATATTTTATCTAACTTCTTCTCCGTCACGCTTTTCCAGATCATAACGGACGGCCTGCCCGAAACGGGACTTGATTACGCCGCGCTTTTATCGGGCTACGCGCTGATAATCCCCTTCTGCCTGCTCGGCTTTATCCTCTGCTCTTTACTGTGTCTGAAATTCTCATATAAAAAGTATCACAAATATACGTAATAGTAAGGACAACCTCCGCATATATTGCAACAGACAAATATGCGGAGGTGATTTTTTTGTTTGAGATCAAAAGCAGATGCGTGCTGCTCGGTCAGTATATCGCCGAGCACGACGCCACGGTAAGAGAGACTGCCGCCGTATTCGGCGTGTCAAAATCAACGGTACATAAGGACGTCACGGAAAAACTGAGACGTGAGGCGCCGTCGCTTTACAGGACCGTCGCCGCGGTGCTTGAAAAGAACAAATCGGAGCGCCATTTAAGAGGCGGCGCGGCGACGAAGCTGAAATACGAGCTGCAAAAATCAGCGTCTGCCGTCGATCAGTGCGGCGATCATCACGGCGGCGTCCGCGCGCGTTAAGGTTTTGTCGCTGTCATCCGGTGCACTGCCGCCGAGCGCGGATATCACAGCCGCCGCCTCCTTACAGGTTATGGCGCCCGACGGGTCGGACAACGCGTCCGCGTCTATAATATTCGCGGACATGGCGGTAACCACGTAGCCGCGCTGTGTTTCTGTCATCAAAGCGGAGCCGTCAAAGCCGTCGCGCAGGGCGCTGTAAACGTTCGGCGAATATCCCGCCGCTTTCATAGCCATAACCATGAAATCAACGCGTGAGACTGGCTTATCCGGCTCGAAATTCACCGTATCGGCGACGGCCTCACCCCTTAAAATATCCTTTTCCGCCAACAGATATGCGGCGTATTCGGCTTTGTTCCCTCTCATGTCGGAGTAAACAAAGCCGCTTTTGTTTCGCTCAGCTTTTACCTTAACTGTCACCGGCTCGCTTTTGTTGCCGTACTTATCTTCAAAGCTGCAGACGAAGCTGTCGGAGCCGATAAAGTTAGTGTCCGGCGTGTATGAAAACGACACGCCGTCCGCCTTTAAAAGTCCGTGCTTCGGCTGGGATATTACAAAACATTCTACCTTGTCGCCGTCCGGGTCACTTACGTCAAACGACGAATACACGGTTACGTTCTGCTTTGTATAAAGCGAGGACGACTGAGCGACAGGCGCGGAATTGTCCGATTTCAGGCAGCAGACGACGCATTCGTTAACGCCGTCTTCTCCGTTGACCGTGAATTCGAACGTCGCCTCAGCGCCGCCGTACGCGGGCACGAATTTAAGCTTATTAACCGCCGCGGCGGATATGGTCTGCCCCGCGAAAACGTCGAGCGCGCCGAGCTTTAAAATACCTTCGTCAAGTTCGGGCAGAGATACGATAGTTACCGACGATACGTTTTTGCCGCCCGCGTAGCGCTCAAAATCGGCACATTCGAATTCCACGCTGTCGCGCACGGACGTTTTTTTGAGCTTGTCCTTTCGTTTCAGTATATCGAGGGCAAACGACAGGGACCTCGTCTTTTTTATCACTTCTCCGCTTTCCTGCTCCGTCTTTTCCGGCATGATGACTTTAATATCCGGATCGGCGGGAGACGCGCCCGGCCTTGCGTCGTCCGAGGCAAAGACGGTCGTAGCGGAGGCAAACGTTAAAAAAGCCGATAACAGTACGGTCATTACTTTGAATTTTCTTTTGAATTCCATAACCATTTTTCCTTTCCTGTTTTTTTATTATTTTTGCCGTCTCAAATAATTATAATCGGTTTTAATAATTTATTTATTTGAAAACATTGACATATGCGTTTATATCTGCTAAAATATAAAAAAATGATATAATGAAAGGAATATTATCATGGCGGCTGTTGAATTCATAAAAGAACAAAACGCGTATAAAGCAAAGGGCTTGACGCTTGACGGTATGCACGGACTGAAAGCGGTTTTCAGTCATTCAGCCAACACGTCAAAGGGAGATATTTATATCGACGGCGACAAATACATAGGCACGGTAATGCTGTCAAACGGCAAGAATGAGGATACGGCGTGGTGCGATATCGACACGGCGACCGGCGTACACGATATTACGGTCAAAGTATCGGGCAGTGCGGTTATAAAAGATATAGAGCTTACGAAGGATTCGCCCTACGACAAGACCGAATACGTGCCCGTACCCGAGGATAAGATTATAGACAACGGACACGACGGCTGGGAGGCCACCGATATGCTCGGCAGAAAGGTCATGTCAGTCGAGGACGTGGGCGCGTACAAGCCCGACAAAAAGGTCGGTATATTCTACTGGACGTGGCGTGAGCACGCGGTAGGGCTGACGCCCGTAAACGTATCCAAGCTGCTTGACGAGTTCCCCGCCGCGGAATACAACCGCGACCATCCGGGCTGGTGCGGAAAAAACATCCAGCCGCACTGGGGCGAGCCGAGATACGGCTTTTACCGCAATTCCGACCCGTACGTCATACGCCACCACGCGGCGCTTTTAGCCGACGCGGGCGTTGATTTCATCCTGTTCGACTGCACCAACGGCGCGCTTCTCTGGCGCGACGCGTACGAGCCGCTTTTCAAGGGCCTTCGCGAGGCGAGAGAGGACGGCATAAACGTGCCGAAATTCGGCTTTATGCTGAACTTCGGTCCGTTTGAAACGTCGGAATTCATGATCCGCGCTCTGTATCAGGATCTGTACAAGCCCGGCAGATATTCGGATCTGTGGTTCATGCTCGACGGCAAGCCGATGATAATGGGCTACAAAGACGCGCTTCCGTTAAAGGGCAAGACCGATTTTGAGACGAAACAGCTTGACGAGATACGCGACTTCTTCACTTTCCGCGCCGGTCAGCCGTTATACGGCACAAAGGCGGGCGGTCCGAAGCGCCCCGACCACTGGGGCTGGCTTGAAGTCTTCCCGCAGAACAAGTACGGCGTGCGTGAGGACGGATCGTGCGAGATGATGACCGTCGGCGTCGGACAGAACGCGAACGACGAGCGCATCTGCACCTGCTTCAACGACAAAAACACTTACGGCAGATCGTACACGAAAGAATACGGCCACGCCCTGCTCGACCCCGATTCATACAAGTACGGCTATAACGTCCAGGAACAGTGGGAAAGAGCGCTTGATATAAGCCCCGATAACGTTTTCGTAACGAGCTGGAACGAGTGGATGATGGGTCTTTGGCATGAGCCGTGGATAAAGGACCCGAATTCAACTCAGCTCGCGATGGTGGACCAGTACAACCGCGAATACAGCCGCGATATAGAGCTTGATAAAGACGGCTATCTCGACACGTATTATTTACAGCTCGCCTCGAATATCCGCCGCTTCAAGGGCGCAAAGCAAAGGCAGAAGACCTCGCCCGAAAAGACGATAGGCTGCTTCAACTGCTTCAGGGACGTTACGCCCTACTACCGCGCGGACAAGGGCCTGACGATACACCGCGACTGGCCGGGCTTCGCCGGATGCCACTACAAAAACGACAGCGGCAGAAACGATATAACGGGCGCAAAGATAGCGCGCGATAAAGAATATATCTGGCTTTACGCCGAGTGCTCAGAAGACATTACCGCTCCGTCAGAGCAAGGCTGGATGACGTTTTATATCGACGTTGACAGAGATAAGAACACCGGCTGGGAGGGCTACGACATAGCCGTAAACCGCACCGCGCCCGTAAACGGCGTGACCGCGGTCGAAAGGTACGTAAGAACTGCCGAGCCGAATTCATTCACATGGGAAAAGATCGGCGAGGCGGCCGTTACGGTCGACAAAAACCGCATCATGATAAAGGTGCCGAGAGCGTTGATCTGCGACAAGAGACTTGAATTTGAATTCAAGGTATCGGACAATATGCAAACGCCCGATATAATGGACTTTTACGAGAACGGCTGCGCCGCGCCGCTCGGACGTTTCAATTATTTATATAAGGAGTAAAAAATGAAAAAGATCTTATCTGTATTTCTGGCGGTAATCACGCTTATAACGCTTGTATCCTGCACGGTCACGGACAACAGAAGCGACGTGCCGCCTACACAGAACACGTTTGACGTTACCACAAAAGAAAAAGTAAATATAAAAATAGAGCTGAAAGACGGCCGCGTGATGGAAGCGGAGCTATACCCCGACGTTGCGCCGATAACCGTACAGAATTTCGTTGACTTATGCACAAGCGGTTTTTACGACGGACTTATTTTCCACCGCGTCGAATCGGATTTCGTTATCCAGACGGGCGACCCGAAAGGCAACGGCACGGGCGGCTCCAACCACACGATAAAGGGCGAATTCTCCGACAACGGCGTTGAAAACAATCTCAAACACGCAAAGGGCATTATATCCATGGCGAGAGCGAACGCGTACGACAGCGCATCGTCGCAGTTCTTCATCGTCTGCGGCGCGTCGAACAGCAGCAAGGTCACAAGCCTTGACGGAAGATACGCCGCGTTCGGCAAGCTCACGTCAGGTTATGACGTTTTAGCCGAGATAAAGTCGGTAAAGACGGATTCAAACAACAAGCCGCTTGAAGACGTTACGATAAAATACATCAGAGTAGTCGATTGAAAGGAATAATAAAAATGGTAGTTATAGAAATGGAAAACGGCGGGATAATGGAACTGGAGCTTTATCCCGACAAGGCGCCTTTGACCGTGGCAAATTTTGAAAAGCTTGTAAAAAGCGGATTTTACGACGGGCTCGGCTTTCACAGAATCATAGAAGGCTTTATGATACAGGGCGGCGACCCGAAAGGCAACGGCACGGGCGGCCCCGGCTGGCATATAAAGGGCGAATTTGCATCTAACGGCGTAAAAAACGACCTAAAACACACGCGCGGAGTTATATCAATGGCTCGCTCCGCCGACCCGGATTCCGCAGGCTCACAGTTTTTTATAATGCACGACGACGCGCCGCATTTGGACGGTCAGTACGCCGCGTTCGGCAAGCTCGTAAAAGGCTACGAGGTGCTTGACGAGATAGCGAGCGTCCGCACCGGCTTTCGTGACGAGCCGAGATATCCGCAGATAATGAAAAAGGTATATATAAAATAAACAGGAGAAAAAAATATGAAATACGGAATACAGTTATACAGTATGCGCGATTTAGCGGAAAAGGATTTTGAAGGCGCCGTCGCAAAGGCGGCGGAGATCGGTTATTCGTCGATCGAATTCGCGGGCTTTTTCGGAAGATCCGCCGGGCAGGTCGTTTCCCTGCTTCAAAAGAACAATATTGAGCTTTTCGGCACGCATTGCGGTATGTACGATCTTGTAAACGATTATGAGGGAACGCTTGCGTTCCACAAGGCGATCGGAAACAAAAATTACATAATCTCTCACCACAACATGAGAAACAAGGCGGAGATAGACGAATTTGTCGGGCTCGTCAACAAATATCAGCCCATGCTCGAGTCGGAGGGCATAAAGCTCGGTTATCACAACCACAGCATGGAATTTCTGCCGAACGACGACGGCGTCATATCGCACCCCGAGCTTTTCAACAGAACGAACATCGGCTTTGAGATAGACACGTTCTGGGCGTTCAACGCCGGGCGCGATCCCGTCGCTCTTATGGAGCAGTACAAGGACAGACTGCTTTCCATCCACATCAAAGACGGCTTCAAGGGCGGACGCGGAATGCCGCTCGGCAAGGGCGAGGCTCCCGTCGCGGCGGTCTACGCGAAAGCCGTTGAGCTTAAAATTCCGATGATAGTCGAAAGTGAAACGTGCGACCCGTCCGGCACTGTTGAGGCTCAGATCTGCTACGACTGCTTAAAGTCTTTGGAGTAAAAAAATGGAGTTGATACAGAGCTTTTCCGTAGACCATACGCGGATAGTCCCGGGCATCTTTTTCAGCCGTCAGGACAAGGTCGGCGGCGGATACGTCACGACGTACGATATAAGGCTTAAAAGACCGAACAGAGAGCCGGTCATCGACGTCGCGGCGATGCACTCGCTTGAACACATAATCGCAACGACACTACGCAACGACCCGGAATGGAAGGACGAGGTGGTTTACTGGGGTCCGATGGGCTGTCTTACGGGATTTTATCTGATACTTAAGGGTGACCGTCAGCCGCGCGATATTTACGACATAGTCTTAAAGGGGTTCAGATCCGTCGCGGACGCCGACGAGGTCCCCGGCGCGACCGCCGTAAACTGCGGCTATTACCGTATGCACAACCTCGATTTGGCGAAATACTACGCCGCCGAGTTCGTCAAATATCTGACGGACAACAAGGATGACCCCGAAATATACGAGTACCCCCGCTCCGAGCGTCTCGTCACGGACGACGGACGGAGTTTCTACGATTCATAAAAAAATGCGGAAAATCCGCATTTTTTATGATTTTTTCGTGACCGACCGCCCCTAAACCGTTACTTATATGGTGAAGGTACCTTTCACGGAGAAAAATATGAAAGACGAAGAAATAATAAAACTGTATAACGCGCGAAACGAAGACGCGATAAAGCAAACGGACAACGAGTACGGCTCCCGTCTGCTCGGTATAGCACGCGGCGTTCTCGGCAGCCGGCAGGACGCGGAGGAATGTCTGAACGATACTCTTTTAGCCTGTTGGAACAACATCCCGCCCGAGGAGCCGAGGTCGCTTTTCGCGTACGCGTCAAGGATCATAAGAAACACGGCGCTGATAAAGCTGCGCAACGACACGGCGAAAAAGCGAAAGGGCGATATTATGCTCTGCCTTGACGAGCTGTCGGAAGTACTGCCCGCCGAGGACGACGTTTCAAATCAGATAGAGGCGTCGGAGCTTTCCGCGCTTATAAACGGATTTTTGAATTCATGTGATCCTGACGACAGAAATATTTTCGTTCTCCGTTATTACGGTATGAAAAGCGTGTCCGAAATCGCAAAGCAGTACGGCTTTACCCAAAGCCGCGTAAAAATGTCGCTCAAACGGACGCGCGACAAACTATCCCTGCACCTTGAAAGGAACGGTTACAAAGTATGAAGAAAAACGAAAAGCTGCTTGACGCGATCGGAAATATAGACGACTATATGATAGACGCGGCGTATAATAAAGAAAAAAATAAAAAAAGCTTATCCGGTGTTTTTGAAGCCATAGGCGCCGTCGCCGCCGTGGCGGCAATAGCGGTGTTTGCCGCGGTGCTGTCGCAATACGCGAAAAAGGATCAGAATATAGCGGGAACGGACACCGTAACGGGCGACGAAACCGTAACGACGAAAGTCGAAGATAAGATAATCGAAGGTATAAAAGACGATAACGTAGAGCTTATAAATATAAAGGATATAAAAGAAATAAGCGGCGATTATCACTGGTCAAGCGAGGGCGCTGAGCAATGGCAGAACGCCGCCGGCGGTATGACGCTTCACGAAATACTGAGCTCTGATATTGTCGCGTATAATCTTCCCTCTCTTATGCCGAAGGGTTATATACTTTCGCACACGGGAATGGACGGCTCATACAATAATATAGAAAACTGCCGGTCGCTTCATATGACATTCATAGATAATACAAACAATGTCGTAGAAGAAAGCAGGAGCGAAGACGGAGCGGTTATTTACAACAAATTTGAATACAATTCTCTGTCTTTGACCCTGCTTAATAAATCGCAGAATGAAGGAAGCGAATATATTGATTTCATAACGGATAAATATCTGATCACGGGCACTTTATCGGCGGCAAACATTTATCGGGATTTTCATACAGAATATCCGGACGGTCATACGGAATATGAATTTCTGATCGAGACGGACGATTATTATATACTTTACGCATACAACGGAAGCGAGGGCGGCGAAAGAGATTTGAACTGCAATAATCTGTACCGGATCGCCGCGTCAACGCCGTATATCAAGGATAACGGATATAAATATACGGATGAAGATTCGTCAAGCGACGACAAATCAAGCACCGAAAACGAGCACAATGTGTTCATCTGCGGAGACCAAAGGGTCACAGGGCTTGAGGGACTGATATGCGATTCATACGACTTAAGCGACGGTCAACACGTCGAAGTTGACGGGTACGGAATATCCCAAGAGCTTATAAGTATGTCAGATCCGCCGACGCTGTATTATAAGCAGGGCGATACAATAGAATTCGTCACCCCTGAGGACAAGAGCTTCAATTGCTTTCAGCTTTGGGATAAGAACGGGAAAAACACTATTTCAATAAACGGCCATCTGCACGGTTATCTTGACGAGAATCCGGGTGAATACTATCTCACAGCGGAGCTTAAACAAGGAAACAGATACACGTCAATGGGTGTAAAGCTCGTCGTCACCGGTGAAAAAACAGAAGGGCTCATATTTATGACGCCCGCCGAGCTTGAGGGCGTGACAGCAATACACGTGACGTCGCTGCCGGGAAGCTACGATTTCAGATATGAGGGCGCGGCGGAGGTGAATCCCATAAAGGTTTATCTGTCTTCTCTTCACCCCGCGCGCGTAAGTGAGGACGACGTTGACCCCGCCGACGGTATGACTTGGGTGACAGAGCTTAAGTACGGCGACGGAACGGCAAAAACAATATATCTCTTCGGGAACTATATCCGCAGATACGACGGCGCGCTGTACGAGCTTGATATTGAAGAAGCCTCCAAATTTGACAGAATAGTCAAGGGCACGGCTCTGCCCGGTGATTTCAACTTCTTCATAGTCTGGAACACCTACGGTATAAGCTCGTACGACAGCAAAACCGGCGATCTTATAAAAGATAACAACGCGTCGGACGTAAGTAAATATATGACAACGTATAAGCTGACCGACGCGGAGCTTGAAAGGGCTTACAGGGCTTTGGCGATAATTGACGATTTGCCCGACGAATACGACCCGTATAACGCCCCTGATTCCGAAAACAAAATATCGTCCATACCGAGCCAGACGATAATGGTCACGGTAACTAAAAACGGTAAACCAAAGACGGTAACGTGTGAAAACGTCTGCTTGTCAGGCGAAGGCTACGACGATAACGCAAAAACGTTCCTTCTGGCGGTGGACGTTATAAAGAACATCCTCACAAACACAAAGGCGTGGCAAAAGCTCCCCGATTACGAATTCTATTACGATTAAACCGATCCCGACGGGCAAAACCGTCGGGATTTTTTTAACAAATCATATTGACATTTTTGTATTTTCATATTATAATTGATAAAAAATAATTTTACCGGTATAATATGAAGATCAAGCCCGAAAAAATCGTGACGCTTATTTCCGTTATACTTATCATCTGCCTTTTTGCGTTTTTCTTAAAGGATATCCTTGTTCCTTTTATAAAACTCGAAGCGGCAAACGATATGGACGGAGCGAAAGAACTTTTACGCTCAAAAGGTATTTTGGGCTTTTTTGCCGTCGCGCTGATCGAAGCTTTGCAGATGGTCGTCATTTTCATACCGGCCGAATTTATACAGATCTCAAGCGGGCTGAGTTATCCTTTGTGGCTCGCCGTGCTTTTGTGCGACTTAGGCGTATGCCTCGGCGCGACCATAATTTACGTTCTTGTCCGCACTTTCAAATTCAAAAACGACACGTATGAAAAAAAGAAAAAGACGATAGACGCGCTTGACAAAAAGAACAAAAAATCAAAAAGCACCATGCTTTTGCTCTATTTTCTTTTCCTTATGCCGCTTATCCCGTTCGGCGCGATATGCTATTACGGCAGCTCAACGAAATTGGGATATAAAAAGTATATTCTTACAGTCGCAACGGGCGTAATACCGTCTATTCTGACGTCAAACCTGATGGGCACGGCGGCGAAGGCGTTTATAATGAACTCCATTCCCCTGCCGCTTTTGATCCTTATAATCGTCGCGCTTGCGGCGGTGCTTTTCCTTGCCATATTCTTCTTCTTGGACCGCATTTACTTTAAAGAAAACGACAAAACGCCGGATTCCGTATTATACACCGCGTTTTTTAAATTCGTCCATTTTTTCAGAAAAAACAGTCAGCGCCTCCATTTTGAAAACCGCGAACTTTTGTCAACGACGGAAGGACCGTGCATATATCTGTGCAACCACCCGTCTATGTTTGATTTTTATTACGTAAAGCAGTTTTTGGGCGATATAAACGCGTCCATCGTGTCAAACAAGTATTATATGACGCGCCCGGTCATAAGAAAGCTTCACAAAAAAGCCGGCTTCATATCAAAAAAGCTGTTTTCGACCGACCTTGAAACGATAGGCGGGCTGATAAAAATGACGCGCGCGGGCTACTCCTGCGTTATCTTCCCCGAAGGCCGTATGTCGCTTGACGGCACGCATAACCCGATTATCGAAAACGGCGGCGGACTGTACAAAAAATTAGGTGTGAACGTCGTTATTTTAAAGATAAAAGGCGCGTATTTCTCAAAGCCGAAATGGAGAGATGCGTTTTACAAATCCGATATCTACGTCTCCGCCGAGCGCGTTATAAGTAAGGACGAAGCAAAAGACTATACGCCAAATGAGCTTGACAGTATTATTGCAGATACGCTCAAATACGACGATTCCGCAATGCCCTTAAACGCCTACAAGAAAAAGAACAAGGCAAAAGGGCTTGAACAGGTGCTTTACCGCTGCGCCGACTGCGGCGGACTTTACACGACAAAAAGCGAGGGAGACGATATAATCTGCGAAAAATGCGGTGCAATGCACACGCTTGACGAAAAATACCGCTTTAATTCCGACAAGATAAAGACGATACACGATTACTACGAAATGATCAAGGAAGCCGAACGCAAAGAGCTTGACAACGTAAAGCTTGAAGCTGCGGTAAACACAAAGATATTCGACATCAACGGCAAATGCCGCAAGAAAGAGCGCGGCT
>CADBSB010000121.1 GCA_902797235.1 uncultured Ruminococcus sp.
CCGAGCGTGGAAAGGATCTTACCGACCTTTACCTTGCCCGCGATCTGTCCGCCGGCCGCTACGTATTCTTTGATCTTTTTCTTGCAAAGAATAGCGCAGATTATACCGCCTATGACCGTCTCGCAAAGAACGAGAGCGAGTATGCCCAGAACGAGTATGGGTGTGGTGTTGGGGGTCACTACCGCCGCGTCATACGCCTGCTGTACGGGCGTCTGCTGTACGGGAGCGCCGCATTGGGTACAGAACGTCGATCCGTCGGGGATCTGTGCTCCGCATTTGCTGCAAACCATATTAACCTCTTTCCGACGTATTACACGTCAAATTATTTTTTATATTAAGTCCTTACCGGACTGAATAACTGCCGTCTGATTTTATTATATTGCTTTTTTTGATATAATATATTACGAATTAGCAAAGATATTGAAAATTTTGGCGAAGCCATATCGAGCGCGGAACTCTGTGACGCGCATATCGAACAACGCGGAAGCGTTGTATATCGAATCGTTACCGTCAGGTGACGATATATCGACAAGTCAAGTCGAGATACATTCCTTGCGGAATGTTCGATATATGCCTTCGGCGTTCGATATATGCCTTCGGCATTCGATATACGCCTGCGGCGTAAGAATCAAAGGGTCTGCAAAAACTCCATGACCGTCCTGTCATAACCCTCGACGTCGTTTACGCGTATGCGTGAGTGGGCGCCGTGGTCGAAGTAGACGAGCTTTTTATGTGTCGACGGGCAGGCGTCGTAAAGCGTTGCCGCCAGCTCCGGCAGAGAATACGTATCCTCCCTGCTTTGCAGCATGAGGATCGGCTTATTCATATTCCTTATCCTCTTTATCGGGCCGTCCGTCACCACGTTTGCGCCGGAGATGAAGAAGATATGCACCATAACGCCGTAGGTCATGGGGAAATTCTTTTTATCCTTCTCGTGCATATGGTTCTTGAACGATTCAAAGAAGTTGACGTACATACCGTCCGACACCATCGCTGTCATATATTCGGGGCAGTCCTTCGCAGTCATTGTGAACAGCGCGGTCGACGCGCCGATGCAGATGCCGTGGAGCACGACGGATCTGTTTCCCTTGTCGTGCAGCATTTTGCCCCACTGCAATATATCCTTGTATTCCTTATATCCGAGAGAGCTGACCTTTCCGTCCGACTGACCGTGCGCGCGGTTGTCTATAACGAGCACGTTATAGCCCGACGCTCTGTACGGCTCCGCGAAATAGTAGGAATAGTAACAGCCCTCGGTACGCCCGGATATGATTATGACCGCCTTGTCGGAGCCGAAATCGAAATACTCGCCCGCGAGCCTGAATCTTCCGTTTTGTACCGTGACCGGCGTTTTGTATTCCTTGTATTTTTCTCCCCACTTCAAACCCTCCTTGAACATCCCGACGTATTCGGGATCCTCGGGAAAGCTGCATTCTCTGTTCCACTTATCGGGCTTGTTTCTGACGAGCAGGATGAAATATATTACGAAAGACATCGCAAGCACGGGCAAAACGAAAAGCAAAAGTACAGCCGCGATAACCGCGAGTATTATATACCCTATCATTTATATGTTCCTTACCGTGAAATTCCTATAATAAATTTGTAAACGCTCTGGTCGCCCTTTAAAAACGTGGGCTCGAGCGCCGGGAAGGCCTCTGCCAGGCGCTCGGTCAATATCTCCTCGTGACCGTCCGGCACGCCCTCTCCCGTAAATATGACGCAGCTTTCTATATCGTCCGCGTCCGGCACGGCTTTAAGGCCGTTTATTATGCAGTCGCACCAGTCGGTCGACGCGGCGACGAGATTGCCGTTTAACATTACTATCTCCTCACCCGCTTTGCACGAAACGCCGTCGCCCTCGTAATCCTTCGTAGCCGTGGATTCGGAGAGCGTGACCGTGCTCTTCATGCCGGAGCGCATCTGCTTCACGCGAAGCTCCGTATCGTCGCTGTCCTGTATGTCCATAGCGAGCGCAAAGTAGCCTTCCGCCGAGCTTTTTGTCGGCAAAACCTCCACGTTTTTCGCCTCCGCGAGCCTTACCGCCTGATCCGCCGCCATTATGACGTTTTTGTTGTTCGGTAAAACGACGACCTTTTCGGCGTTTACGCGTGAGAACGCTCTTATAAAGTCCTCGGTCGAGGCGTTCATCGCCTCGCGGCAGTTTATCACGACGTCGCAGCCGAGCTCCAAAAACGTCTTTTCCATACCGTCGCCATTCACCGCGGCTATCGTCGCAAGCGGCTTTTTCTTTGGCGCGCTCTGCATCACCTCGTTATGCTGCAGCTGCATATTCTCGAGCTTGAACGTCAGAAATTCGCCGTAATCCTGTGACATCGTTATTATCTTCGCCGGCTTGAACGTGTGTATGTGCACCTTTACGCGCCGCCCGTCCTCAACTACGACAAGCGACGTACCGTACATTTTAAGATCGTCTATATAGTCGCGCAAAACGAAGCGCTGAGAGTAATTGTCGCCGCGCATGAGCTGGAGGATGAACTCCATGCAGTACCCCTCGATGAACTTACTGTTCTCGTTGAACAGGGCGAGATCCACGGGCGCGGGAGCGGCGGATTCCGCGATATGCGTCGCCTCCTCCGTTTTTGCCTCTTTGTGCTTTTTGCCGTACATACGGTCGAGCATTCCCTCGAATATGAGTATATAACCGTACGCGCCGCTGTCTATAACGCCCGATTCTTTGAGAACGGGCAAAAGCTCCGGCGTAAACGATAGGCTTTTTCTCATCTCAGCCGTATACATGGAGAGGAATTCCTCCATAGTCGTCCGTTTGTCTATCTGCGTTTTTATGTGCTCTATACCCTCGCGCGCCACGGTCAGGATCGTGCCCTCGACGGGCTGGACCACCGACGCGTACGCCGTTTTATACGAGCGTATAAGCGCGTTGCGCATCATGGCGGGCGTTACCCAGCCCGCGCGCGCAAGCTCCGTGTATAAGCCCTTGAAAAGCTGTGAGAGTATGACGCCCGAGTTTCCGCGCGCGCCGAGGAGCATCCCCTCGCTCACCGCTTTGAGGTATAATCCCGCTTCGATCCTCGGCTGCGCGTTTTTCAGCCCGTGGCCGAGCGTTAAGGACATATTCGTTCCCGTATCGCCGTCCGCGACGGGGAAGACGTTCAGCTTGTTAACTTCTTCTCTGTGCTTGCTCAGGTTGTTGTACCCGTTTTCAAGCATTTTTGCTAAATGAAAGCCGTTGATCTTGATTATTGCCATTTGTCAGCGTTTCCCGTTATTTATTTTCTTTCTTTTCTTCTTTGCCTAAATATATCATCGTTTTCGGTAAAATGAACGTAAGCGCAAGCGATATGAGAGCGCCCGCGGCGGAGATCACGGTCATGAATATCATCGCGGATCCGCCGTTTTCGCTTCCTTTTTTAAGCGCCGTGAGGACGAGACCCGTGCCGACGCCCGTGGCTATGCCCGCGAAAAGGCCCTGAACGGCGAAGTACATCGCGGAGTTGGAGACCCCGTTCTTTTCCTCCTCCTCCGCCGCCAGCTGCGACGGTATCGCGTACGCCACGGCAAACATCGCGCCGATCGCAAACGAGCTTATCAGACCCGTTACGACGGACAGTACGAGCTTTGCCGTCCCCTCGCCGACGAAACCCACGCCGAACATGGCGAGCATACCGACGGTGAAAGTTATGAGGACGTATCGAAACGCCGCGCCGAAGCCGAATTTCTTCTGTATCCTGTTATAGAGTATAAGCGTGAACGGTACGGGCGCGAACGCCGCGCACATCACGTATATCATATTCATACCGACGAAGCTGAAATACTCGTTTATGCCGCCCAGAAACAGCTGTACGCCGAACGTCATGAACGAATAGACTATCATCCATTTTATAAACGCGGAGTTTTTGAAGGTGTATTTCAAGGACGGGATAAGGTGAAGCGCCTTCGTCTTCTCCTTCGGCTGATCCTTGTTCGACGGCTCCTTTATCATAAACAGCGGTATGAGCATCGTAGCGGAGAGCGGCAGGACTATGAGCGCCACAACTCTTATGTTCATCCCGTTCAAAAACATCCTTACGACCACGTAGCCCAAAATGAAGTACACGATGTCGCACACGGATTTGATGTTCGACATAAGCGAGCGCTGACGCTCGTTTTCAAGTATCTCCGTGTACGTCGCGTAATACGTGACCATGGTGAGCGTGTAGAACGTATAAAACACGCAGAGCATCACGCCGTAGTAAACCGTGTTCAGCACCGTTGCGCCCGACGGATCGGGTATAAAAAGGAACAGGACGTACGAAAGTAAAAGCGGGATCAGACCGATAAGAAGCGACGGGCGCCTGCGGCCGAATTTTGAGCGCAGACCGTCCGTCAAAGCCGCCATCGGCACGTCTATCACGCCGTCAAGCACCTTTGCGATAAATGCGAACACCGCCCATAAGGACGCAACGACCAGGTCCTTCTGCGCGTACGTCTGGTACGTCACCGCGTCGCCCTTGAAGCCGCCGACTATAAGCGCGCTGCAAAGGTAGGACGCCATAACGGTGTTGAGCAGGTTCACGCCCATGCCGGAGCAGGCGTAAAGCCCTATCTGCCATTTGGACGATAGCTTTTTCATTTATTATTCCTTTGCTTCAAGATATTTGTTCAACAGCTCACGCTCGAACGATAGATCGCTTGAAATAGGTTTTCCGACGTAGTACGCCGCCATAAGCCCGGGGCCCACGTTTATTCCGCAGGACGGATAAACGTCTTTTATATATACCGCCTTCGGATGGAATTTTTCTTCTATCATCGTTTTATATTCCTCAGCCTGCGGCAGACGGTTCGTCTGTGCGATGAATATTATCTGATCCTCCGGGTCCTCTATCGTGCCCTCGATATATGAGAGCAGCGCGGAGTACGCCTTCTTTGAGCCCTTCGCCTTGCCTATGACCGTGGTAAGACCGTTGTAATCGAACTCGCCGATAGGCTTTACGCCGGCAAGCGTTCCGAAAAACGCCTTTGCGTGCGTAAGTCTGCCTTTTTTGGCGACGAACGACAGATCGTCGAGCCAGCCCGCCTGGTGGAAGCGGTTTTTGTTGTCTTCAAGCCACGACGTGACTTCTTCTATCGTCTTGCCCTCCCCGCGCAGCTTTGACGCGTATATCGCCATGAGACCGAAGCCGGGGCCGAAGCGCAGCGTGTCTACGACGGTTATCTCGACCTCGTACTTTTTCTTGACTATATCCTTTGCCTGCGAGGCGAAGTTGTACGCGCCGCTTATGCCGGAGGATATGGTCATCACTATCATGTCATATCCCGCCTTGGCGTTTTCCTCCATTACGGCGGAGAATTCCTCCACGTTTGCGGGGGAGGTGCTGTACTCGTCGGGGCGTTTTTTTAAGTCCGCGTAAAAATCGTCGCGGCTCACCGTATCCCAGTCGAGAAACGCCTTTAGCTCCTTATTGCCGGGGAATACGAGGTGTCCGGGTACGACCGTAATGTCGTACTGCGCGGCTAATTCTTTGGCAAGATCGCACGTTCCGTCGGCTATGATTTTAAACTGTTTCATCATTCGGTCTCCTTTATTTTATATATCTGTTTAAAAAATCGAATACTTCGGCTCTGACCGAGCTGTCGCCCGTAGCGAATGCGAGCGTGTGGTGGAGCTTTTCCGGCAAAAGCAGCTTTTTCTCCGACGCACAGGCTGAATAATTGACCTCCGAATCGTTATACGGAACGGTCTCGTCCGCCTTGCCGTGCAAAAAGAACGTCGGTATTTTGTTATGCTTCAAAGGCTCCGTGGTGCTCTCTTTTAAGTCGAGCTTGTATTTTATTTTCGTGAATAAGTTTATGACGGGGAGTATAAGCTTTCCCGGCAGATGACGCCGCACGCAGTCGCGGTATATCTGATGATACGGGGAAAGGTAGCCGCAGTCTATGACGAGCGCCTTTACCTTTTCGCTCTTTATATCGGGGGAGGCGTAGGCGAGCGTCGAGGCGCCCATGGATATGCCGTACAAAACGACCTGCGGGACGGGCTGTTTGTCGAGGTAATCGACCCACGACAGCACGTCGTACTTTTCAAGCAGTCCGAGCGCGCTGTATTCGCCGCCGCTGACGCTGTGGCCGCGCTGGTAGATAAGAAGCACGTTATAGCCCGCGGATAAGAAATACTCCGCCGGCATACAGAAGTTTATTATCGGCGCGGCGCTGTACCCGTGAAAACAGGCGACGGTCCTGTCGGAGCCGACGTCGATATAATCCGCGTACAGCGGAAGTCCGTCAAACGACGTGATGCCGACGCGCTTGAATTCGTATTTCGCTTCAAGCCGCGCCGCCGCGTCGCGCATATCCTTTTCAAACGGGGCGAAATAGGTTTTTGAAATATTGAGCTTTTCAAGCGGTTTGTCGCTCTTTTTTTCAAAGACTTTGTTAAACGCCACTATCGCCGGGCCTACCGCAAAGACGAGATATAAAAATGCGATGACCGCGATAATAATCAATACAACCGGCATTTTTTCCTCTTGTGTTAATATCTTATGTTCAACGTTCGTTACATTTATTCTCGGCGAAGCCATATCGTGTGCGTCGTTTTACGGCGCACATATCGAATTTTGCGTCACGCAAAATATATCGAATCGTCGCCGTACGGTGACGATATATCGTCAAGTCGATATACGCCTGACGGCGTTCGATATACGCCTTGCGGCGTTCGATATACGCCTGACGGCGTTCGATATACGCCTGACGGCGTAAGAAATTGCTGCGCCACATTATTCTCGGCGAAGCCATATCGTGTGCGTCGTTTTACGGCGCACATATCGAATTTTGCGTCACGCA
>CADBSB010000122.1 GCA_902797235.1 uncultured Ruminococcus sp.
AGCTGTTTTGACGATAGGCAAACAATTCAGCTGACGCGCTTTGCGCGGCAATTTAGCTCTGACAAACAACAAAGAACAGACTGAAGAATTTCCAGCCTGTTCTTTTCAATAATTGCGCACTTACTTACCGCATTTACGCGCAGTTAATAACTTCCTTATCGGGCTTTTCCCTTTGCGGCAGCCCTAATGAATTGCGCCATGGCGCAATTCAATTCACGGAGCGCAGGCGAGAATCCATAACACCTCAGATTTTATTTACCACAACCTCGTACTCCACCTCAAACGCGCCGAGCGCGGCTGTGACCTTCGTTTTGCCCGGGACTCCCTTGCAGGTGACGGAGCCGTTTTCCGTTACGTTGATTAGATTTTCGTCGTAGCCGTAGTATTTTACTCCGTGCTCGGCGCCTCTCGTTTCGGTCCACGTACCGTTTGAATACTGCACTATCGCGCGGATCTGTTTTACCTCGTTTTCCTTTATGCTCAGCTTGTATTTATCGCAGACGGGCATCAAAGACACGGGGTATTTGTTTTCCTCCGAGAAATCAAAGTCCTTCGGGTATACGTATATAAGCACCTCGGCGACGATACCCTGCGCGGTACAGTTTACGTACGTGTAGCCGACGTGTTTTGCCGTTACCTTATTTCCCTCTATATTTATTATTTCTTTATCGTAATTGTCGTACGTTACGCCGTCCGCGGGATAATGCTTATACGCGGAATCGAGCCAGACGAAGCCGAGCTCCTTTTCCTCCCCCTCTCGCAGCTTATAGAAGCGCGGCGGCATTGTATTCGGCATTACGTTTATCGCAAACGGTTCGCGCTTGGGTTTGGGCACTACCGGCCTTTCGACGGCGGGTTTGTCCGCCTCGGAATAAAAGCCGTAATGCTTCTGCACCGTGTACTCGTGGAATCTCGTGCCCCAGAAGCCCCATTTGTCGCCGTAGGCGTACCCGAGCAGCTTCAGGTCGTTCTTTTTGACGTGGTGCAACTCGTCGCCCGAAATGCCGCTGTTATGGCACATAAAGCCGACGTTCGTTCTGAGTTCGTTACACCGTCTGAAGCGCAGACCGTTGTTAGATTCGTATATAGCAAGCATACTGTCGCGCGTAAAGCGCCTGTCCGTCGATATGGCTATGAATTTGCCGTACTCGTCGCTGTAAACGACGTCGAACGAATCGTTCCCGCCGCTCGACCTCTCCGCGGCGACGCCTCTCTGCCTTATTTTGCCGGGCCAGTTCTCGTCCGTCGCGTCGGCGGTGGCGACGAGCGTCTGTGAAATCCTGCCGCCGTCCGCTCTGCGCGAGGTTTTGGTGTAGTAGATATAAAGCACGTCGTTTGACACGACGAATGAAAATTCGCCCATGCCCCACGCGGACCATTCGCCGTCAAAGTAGATTATCGGCGCGGGCTTGCCCATCCATTTGAGCTCGCCGTCCGCCGTGATCCTCTGTTCTCCCCAGCCGTCGCCCGTCCATTTTTCAAACGGACCGTCGGGGTTTTTGCTCCTTGCGACAAAGCCGTTGTTGCAGACGCCGCCGTTATCGGTAAAAATCGTCGACGTATAGCCTATGTAGTACCAGCCGCCGAATTTTATGACCGCGGGGTCGCATACGGAAAACAGGTCCATGCTGTCCGCCGTGGGCGTCAGCACGACTTTTTCATCCGACCACGTTTTACCGCCGTCCTCGGTGTGTCTGTACGTGAACCAGTCCGCCTCTCCGAGCGCTCCGGGCGACGCGAACCACGCGTCGGCTCGCTTGTCGTCGTAGCACATTATGGACGGGCCGTACCTGTAGCCCCACGTCTGCCCCTCCATGGGCGCGTAAACGTCATATCCCTCGTCTTTAAGTACGATTTTGATCCCCATGTTCTTCATCAAGAAACCTCACTTTCATATAAAGCTCGGTATGCTCCGCCTCCGAGCCTCTTAATTCAACGTTATATACGACAGACAGCTCACCGCCGTCGATCCCTATTTTATTGTCGCACTTCTCCGTGTGTATGCCGACCTCAAAGCTGCCGTATTCCGTTTCATATACGGATATGTACCTCTGCCCCTCGCAAAACATAAGTGCGGTCTTTACGGGTCCGGCTCTGTAAATGAACACCCTGCCCGGCTCCGTGTCGGAAAACGTGACGGTCGTCACGCAGTTATCGAGCCCCGTCGCCTCCGATTCCTCGTAGCTTATTTTTATATTGCCGTTTTTGTATTCAAATTCGCCCTCGCTCTCGATCTTTGTCGTCAGCGGCTCCGCGGAAAGCAGCTCGTTTAAAAGCTCCGCCTCCTCGCCCGGTGCGGGCAGACTTATGCTCTGCGCCGAGCGCAGCGATATTTTTACCTTTTTTTTCATATCATTACCTCGTTTTAAACATTGTATCATACTTTTTTTGTTTTGTCACTATAAAAATCAAAAAAATACGGATTTTTGGCGTTCTTTTTGCAGAAAATAAGCGTATGAAAAGAGTTTTTATCATTATTTTTCTTATCATATGCCTTACCCTGCCCGCCGATGCGCTTTTTTATCCCGGCGCAAAGGGGGAGAATATAAGACACCTACAGATCGCGCTTTACCGCAAAGGGTATTATAACGGCGTGTGGGACGGCGTGTATTCGGAGCAGGTCGTCGCCGCCGTGCGAGAATATCAAAGGCAAAACGAAGCGTATCCCGACGGTATATGCACGTACGCGGACGCGGTCATGCTAGGCGCGGATATTGAGTATAACGAGCTTGACGAAAAAGCGATCATCCTTGCGCGTTTCGCCGCAAACGTATGCAAAAAAAGCGACTATATCACAAAGCTCGCCGTCTGCTCCGTTATCGTAAACCGCGTATCCTCCCCGCTTTTCCCCGACAGCATAGTCGAGGTCATAAACGCGGCGGGCGGCGCGCCGCCCTGCGAGATACCGCCAGACTGTATGCGCGCCGCATACGAAGCCCTGCTCGGCGCCATGCCGTACGGGGATATACTTTATTTTTCAAATGATGAAAATAAGACGTATAATAACGCGGTAAAGCACGGAGGTTTTTCATTTTACCGTTAAAGCCTTGACTTTATCCTTTTATTATGCTATAATTGCCGCGTTGTGAGGTTTTTATGGGTAAAATAAAGGATTTTTTCACGGACAAGCGCTTTTTCAAAACCGTTTTTTCGATAGCGCTGCCGATGGTGATACAGAACGGCGTAACTAATTTCGTAAACGTGCTCGACAATATAATGGTCGGAAGAATTTCGAGCGAGGCGACGTCCGGCGTTGCGATAGTAAACCAGTTCATGTTCGTTTTCTATCTTATAACGTTCGGCGCGGTGTCCGCGGCGGGCATTTTTACGGCGCAGTACCACGGCAAGGGCGACCCGGAAAACGTGCGTAACACCTTCCGCGCAAAGATAATTATCTGCTCCGTCGCGTCCGTCGTCGGCATAGTTTTGTTTATATTCGCGGGCGACTTTTTCATAAACACGTTTTTGACCGAGACGGACAGCGGCATAGACCCGGCGCTCACGTTTGAGCTCGGCAAAAATTATCTGACGGTCATGCTTTTCGGCATACTGCCGTATTCTCTTACACAGGCGTACGCTTCCACTCTGCGCGAAACGGACAGAGCCATACCGCCGATGGCGGCTTCCTCCGCGGCGGTGGCGATAAATCTGATCTTGAATTATCTGCTCATCTTCGGCAAGCTCGGCTTCCCGGAGCTCGGCGTCACGGGCGCGGCTGTCGCGACCGTCGTTTCAAGATACGCGGAATTTCTGATACTTTTTATATGGGTGTCGGCGACGAAAAAGAAAAGCCCGTTCTTCAAAGGCGCTTTCAAAAGCCTTCGCGTGCCCGGTACGCTTTTCCGCCGTATCGTAAAAATGGGATTTCCCATTATGGCGAACGAATTTTTCTGGGCTCTCGCGGTGACTATGCGAAATCAATGCTATTCCACGCGCGGACTTGAAGCGGTGACGGCGATAAGCATATCGTCAACGTTTACAAATCTTTTCAACGTCGTGTATATATCGCTCGGCACCGCGGTCGCGGTCATTATCGGCAATCTGCTCGGCGCCGGGGAGATAGAGCGGGCGAAGCAGACGGATAAAAAGCTTATAGCGTTCTCCATTATGTGTACGGTGACGGTGTCCGTCATACTCGCGTCCTTATCCTCCGTCTTCCCGTCGTTTTACAACACGACAGACGGCGTGTCGTCGTTGACTACGTATATGCTTATAGTCTACGCCCTGGCCATGCCGTTTGACGCGTACGCGAACTGCGCGTACTTCACCTTGCGCTCGGGCGGAAAGATATTTACTACCGTTTTGTTTGACAGCGTGTTCATGTGGGCGGTCGTAATGCCCGTTTGCTTCATCCTGTCGCGGTTGACGAACGTCAACATACATATCCTGTTCGCCGTCGGCCAGGGCACGGATATGCTCAAAGCCCTTCTCGGCTTTATAATACTGCGCCGCGGCACGTGGGCGGTGCGCCTCGTCAATGATCAGACTTGACAAATTCATTATTAAAAGGTATAATATAAGAGAAAAAAGGAAAGGAGCGGAAACATGGGATACGGATTTATCATAGCCGGGATCGCTTTTCTGTTCGTGCCGTCGTTCGGCATAATAGATTTCATGCCGGACTGCATAGGCTTCGCGCTGATACTCACAGGGTTATCAAAAACGTCGCGCTTGAACGCCGATCTGCAAAGCGCTTATAAGAGCTTCCGTTACCTGTTTTTCCTCACGCTTGCAAAGCTTTTGCTTCTCTACCCTCTCACGGGCGTGAACGACGAGATGACGTCCATGCTCTACGTTTTCAGCTTTGCGATAGCGGAGACCATCTTCCTTATCCCCGCGTTCTCGCGCCTTTGCGAGGGCAGTTATTACTTATCCTCGCGCACGGGCGCCGACGTGTCGGACAGAGCGTACGGCGATTTCCGCCTTACGTCAAAAATTTTCATAATCGCCCGGGCGGTCCTTGCCGCCGTGCCGGAGCTGACCGTGCTTACGAACAACGCGTACCGTGAATCGATCTCCGCGGACGAGCTCGGCAAGCCCACGATATACGACAGCAAAAACATAATAACGATCATGTGCATGGCTGTATCGTTCATCATAGGCGCGGTGTTCTTCGCGCTTGCCGTCAGATATTTCCTTCCGCTTTTGCGCTGCCGTGCCTCCGTCTCGGAGATGAAGCGGATCTATGATGAGGAATTCGTTTTAAACGAGGGAAAGCGCGTTTATAACGCCGTTAAAAGCGCGTCGCTGCTTTTCACCTTCGGCTGCTTTTTCATGGCGACGCTTTATATTTACGGCTGGGATCTGTTTATCGACGTTATAGGAGCCGCCCTTATGCTCGCCGGATTTATCGCGTTAAAGGGCGTTATAGACACGAAAAAAGCCGTTATTCTCTCCGCCGTCGCGGTAGTTATAACGGCGGCTTCGACTTTCCTTGAATTTTACACGGCAAAAAAATATTTTACCGACGCGTCGTATATAACGGACGCATCCATGAACTCGTATCTTGTATCAGCCGCGGTGAAGGCGCTCGGCTTCATCGTTTTCGCGGTTTTGCTGTACTACGTTTACAGGTGCTTTTGCATAGTTATAAAAAAGCACACCAAATCGCCCACGTTTGACGAGGCGGGGTACAAAAAAAGGCTTTATAATAAATGCAAAGCTCTCTGCGGTGTCGGTATCGCCGCGTGCGGGATATCCGCGGCGTGCGGATTTATGTTCTCTTTCTCGGAGCTTTTCCGTTTCGCGGCGTTATTACTTTTCGGCGCTTACGGCATTTATATGTACGTTACCTCGTCCAAACTCTGTGCGGAATTATCGAGATATATATAAAAACTCCTTCAAAATTGAAAAAAATCCGGAAAAAGCGAAAAAATGTTCGCTTTTTCTATTTACAAACGCGGATTTTTATGGTATACTGTAAACAGAACAAATATTCGTTTTTCGGAGGTCACTATGCCGCAGTTGAATAAAAAGGAACAGGCGATACTCGATTACATAAAGGAGACGATAAGCGCGGAGGGCTATTCTCCGAGCGTGCGCGACATAAGCGCGGCTCTCGGCATAAAGAGCACGTCAACGGTGCATTTACACCTGCACCGCCTTGAAGAAATGGGATATATACAAAAGGAACAGGGCAAAAGCAGAACGATCCGGGTCGAGGGCGCGCCGACCGGCGTTCCGATAGTCGGAGACGTCGCCGCGGGGCTTCCGATCTTGGCGGAGCAGAATATTGACGGCTACGTCGATTTCGCCGCCGGAGGATACGATAAATCAAACCTCTTCGCCCTGCACGTCAAGGGCGACAGCATGGTTGACGCGGGGATCTTAAACGGCGACCTTCTGATAGTCAACAAATGCAATTACGCCGACAACGGAGATATAGTAGTCGCCCTCGTCGACAATGAGGCAACGGTAAAGGAATTCCATAAGGAAAAAGGCCGCTACCGCCTCCAGCCGAGGAACGAGAAGATGAAGCCCATAATCGTGGATAAATGCTCGGTCTTAGGCAAGGTCATAGCGAGTATGAGGTACTACAAATAAAAACGAACGGAAAGGCGAAAAACCTTTCCGTAATTTTTTATCCGTCCTTGTTTTCTTGTTTGCGTAGGGTAACGAGAATTATCCGAACCACGTTTTCGGACGGCATCTCGCCGCTCCTGCTTCGTTAAACCCCTTGCTGTTACGTATA
>CADBSB010000123.1 GCA_902797235.1 uncultured Ruminococcus sp.
CATAACTTGTTTTTCGGCAAAAGGCTATTAGCATAAAAATTTATAATTTTTTCTTTTTAACTATTGATTATTAGGATAAAATTTGATATAATAAATAAAATTATAAAATAGGGGAATTATATGCTTTGTTCAGAAATCATAACTTATTTCAAAAACGGCGGCGCGGACAAGAGGTTTGAGGCGCTTTACGGTGCGGACGCCGTTAAAAAACAGCGTGACAGGTATTCCAAAGCGGCAGCCGAATTTTTGAAGCTCTACGGCGACGGGGAATGCCGCGTCCTGTCGGTCTCCGGCAGGAGCGAAATATCGGGTAACCACACCGACCACAACAAGGGCTGCGTGCTCGCCGCCTCGGTGGACGTCGACATCATAGCCGTCGTCAAAAAATCGGATGAGGATACGGTACGCGTAAAAAGCGAGGGCTTCCCGCTCGACCTCTGTCCGCTCGACGCGCCGGAGGAGGCGAGACGGAAAAAGTATTCATCCGGTTCGATAATTTACGGCGTTGTCGACGGCTTTGAAAAGAAAGGGTATAAGACCGGCGGCTTCAGCGCTTACACCACCTCGACGGTACTCAAGGGCAGCGGACTTTCCTCGTCCGCCGCGTTTGAAGACATGATGGGGTACATATTATCGGTATTGTATAATGACGACAAGGTATCCGACGTTGAGATAGCGAAAATTTCGCAGTACGCGGAAAACGAGTTTTTCGGCAAGCCCTGCGGCTTGATGGATCAGGTCGCGTGCGCCGTCGGCGGCTTCGTTTACATAGATTTCGGCGGCGATGAGCCTGAGATAGTCCCCGTTCCGTTCGATCTTACGGCGGCGGGCTACGACCTCTGCATCGTCAACACGGGCGGTAACCACGCCGATTTAAACGAGGATTACGCCTCCGTCCCCTCGGAGATGAAATCGGTCGCCGCGATATTCGGAAAATCCGTCCTGCGTGGTCTTACCGAAGACGATATTATAAATAAATTGCCCGAGATAAGAGAAAAGCAGGGCGACAGAGCGGCTCTGCGCGCGGTGCATTTCATACGCGAAAACGAAAGAGTCGGAAAACAGCGCGACGCGCTTTTATCGGCTGATACCGATACGTTTCTGTCGCTTGCGAAGCAGTCGGGCGATTCAAGCTACAAGTATTTGCAGAACGTCTACACCACGAAAAATCCGTCAGAGCAAGGCCTGTCCCTCGCTTTATGCATGACCGAGGGCTTTTTGAAAGGCAAAAAAGCCGCGTACAGAGTACACGGCGGCGGCTTTGCGGGAACGGTACAGGCGTTCGTCCCGTCGGCTTTAACGGCGGAATACAAAAAATATATGGAAAGAATATTCGGCGAAAATTCCTGCTCCGTGCTCCACGTACGCGCGGAGGGTACTGCCGAAATAATATAGCAAGGGTACTGTAATGGCAAAGAAAGAGAAAAAACAGTTGAACTGCCGTTTGGGCAAGGTCGGCGGTCAGGCGGTCATCGAGGGCGTCATGATGAAAAGCGGCGAGGATATGGCGATAGCCTCGCGTTTGCCGGACGGCTCCATAAAGGTGACAAAACAAAAATTCGTATCGGCAAGGAGCAAGCATAAGGCGCTCGACTTTCCGATAATCCGCGGCGTCGTCAATTTCGTTGAGATGATGAAGCTGTCGTACAAAACTATGGATGCGTCCACCGCGGCGCTCGGACTTGAGGACGAGGAGCCGAGCAAATTTGAAAAATGGCTGTCCGAAAAGCTCCATATCGACATAACGACGTTCGTTATGGTGATAGGTCTTGTGCTCGGTCTCGGGCTTGCGGCGGTGCTGTTCATACTGCTCCCCGGCGCGTCGGGCAAGGGCTTGTCAAAGCTTTTCAGCTGGATATCGGGCGGGACTTTCGTTTTAGCCGATCATCCGGTGCTTTTCGCGCTTATAGAAGGCGTGATGAAGGTCATAATATTCATCGTGTACTTATCGCTCGTTTCGCTTATGAGCGGCATACGCAGAGTTTTCGAATATCACGGCGCAGAGCATAAAGCCGTTTTCTGCTATGAGGCGGGAGAGGAGCTTACGCCCGAGAACGTCAAAAAATTCAAGCGCTTCCATCCGAGATGCGGCACGTCGTTCATGTTCTTCATGATACTGCTCGGCATACTGATCGGCTGTTTCATACCGTCGCAGTGGCCGGTGATTTTGCGCTCGCTTACAAAGATCGCGCTTCTGCCGCTTACGGCGGGGCTCGGGTACGAGCTTATAAGGTTCGCGGGCAGCCATGATAACTGGTTCATACGCGCCTTGTCCGCGCCGGGCTTGTGGGTGCAGAGAATAACGACGAAGGAGCCGGACGAAAAGCAGATGGAGTGCGCGATAGCCGCGCTCAAATCCGCGATACCGAAGGAATTTCCGGGTTACGAGCCGTCCGAGCAGTTTACGTGGGAGGGCAAAAAGGCCGATGAGCCTGCCGCTCCCGCCGCCTGCGTGAAGACAGCGCTTGCGATAAAGCACAGAGAAGAAAAAGCCGAGAGACCGCATCTGCGCGCCGCGACGTGCCGTATGACGCGCGCCGATAAGCTCAGATATATCAGACGTAACGGATGAATTACAAGGAGCTTTGCGCCGAAATAAAAACGGCGCTCAAAGACGATTTTCGCGCTTACTGTCAGTATCTTTTAGATAAAAATCCGGAGGAGCTTTTGTTTGACAAAGCGGACGTGCCGGAGGAGCTGTTGTCGAAACATTCGGAATATTTAAAGCGGATTTCGGCGGGCGAGCCGATGCAGTACGTTTTCGGTTACGCGCCGTTTTACGATCTGTATATAGACTGCGCGCCGGGCGTTCTGATACCGCGATTTGATACAGAGGTTTTAGTCGAAGAAGCGATAAAAACGCTTCCGCAAAACGCTTATTTTGCGGACCTGTGCTGCGGTACGGGCTGTATAGCCGCCGCGGTGTTGAAACACAGAGAAGATACGAAAGCACTTTGCCTCGATATATCGGACAAAGCGCTTGAAATGACCGGAAAAAACGTAAAAAAATACGGCTTGCAGTCACGGTGTAATATACAAAAGTTCGACGTTTTCGGCAACTGGAGCGGTTTACCGAGATTCGACGCGATACTCTGCAATCCCCCGTACATAAACGCAAAAGATATGAAGACCCTGCCGGATAACGTAAAAAAAGAACCTTATGAGGCGCTTTACGGCGGGGAGGACGGGCTTGATTTTTACCGTGAAATAATCAAAAAATCAAAAGATCACTTTAAGGGCTTACCGCATATCATATTTGAGATAGGATACGACGAAGCGGACGGTTTAAGAGAGTTGACGGGCTTTAAATGCGAGATAAAAAAAGACTTGTCGAACAACGACAGACTTTGCATAATAAGAGGTTAGAATGAAAGAAAAGATCATATTGATATTCGGCGGAAAATCCGCGGAATACGAGGTGTCGCTGTTGAGCGTTTACAACGTTTCAAAGGCGCTTGACAGAGAAAAGTACGACGTTATAAAGATAGGCATGACGAAGGACGGCGTCTGGTACAGCTATTACGGCGACGATGAAAAGATAAAGTGCGGGCAGTGGTGTAACGATACAGCAAATCTGCACCCCGTCAGCCTCGTTATGCAGACGGGTATCAAAGAGGACGACACGGGCGTCATATTCGGCTGTGAGATACCCGTTTTTCCCGTCGTCCACGGCAGCTTTTGCGAGGACGGAAGACTTCAGGGCCTTCTTGATATGTGCGGTTTTGATTACGTCGGCCCCGGCACCGCCGCGTCAGCCGTCTGCATGGATAAATATATAACGAAGCTTATAATAAGCCACAGAAAAATACCTATGGCGGATTTCGTGCTCGTTCACAAGGGCATGACCGAGGAGAAGATAAAGAAGCTCGTATCGGATAAATTTGCGTACCCCGTTTTCGTAAAACCCGCGAACGCCGGCTCGTCCGTCGGCGCGACGAAGGTGAAAACCGAAGATCAGTTGATGGCGGCGGTGAACGAGGCGCGGAGATTTGACGACAAGGTCCTCGTTGAGGAGTACATAAAAGGCCGTGAAATTGAGGTCGCCGTCATGGGCAACGACAAGCCGTTCGCATCCCGCCCCGGCGAGATTTGCCCGAACAGCGAGTTTTACGACTACAATACGAAATACATAAACGACACGGCGACGTATTTCATACCGGCAGATCTGCCCGATGAAATATCGCAGACGATACGCGATTACGCTGTGAAAATCTACATGGCGCTCGGCTGCAGGGGCTTGTCGCGCGTTGATTTCTTCGTCGCGGGCGAGCGGATCGTGTTTAATGAAATCAACACGCTCCCCGGCTTTACGTCTATTTCAATGTACCCGTCTTTAATGCAGGATTACGGCTTTACGTATTCCGGCGTAGTCGAGGAGCTTATAAAATACGCAAAGGAAGATAAATAAATGCCCGTAGGGATTTTTGACAGCGGCTTGGGCGGGCTCTGCGCCTTAAAGGAGCTGCACCGCATACTGCCGACGACCGATCTCGTGTATTTCGGCGACACGGGCAGAACTCCGTACGGCACGCGCTCTGCGGAGACTATTATGAAATACGCCGCGCAGGACGCGAGGTTTTTGCTCTGCCAAAACGTGTCTGCTATCCTCATCGCCTGCGGTACGGCGTCGACGGTCGCGCTGAACGCCCTTAAAATCTCGCTTCCCGTGCCCGTTTTCGGCGTTGTTTCAGCCGCGTCGCGCGAGGCGGCGGCTGCAACAAAAAACGGAAAGATAGGCGTAATGGGAACGGGCGCGACGATAAGCTCCGGCGTTTTCGAGCACGAGCTGAAGCTGATAAACGGGTCGCTTGAGGTGACGTCCGTCGCCTGTCCGCTTCTTGTGCCGATAGTCGAGTACGGCTTTGCAGAGGATGAAATAGCGTATTTAGCCGTAAAAAGATACCTGCAGCCCATTGTGGACGCGGGCGCCGATACGGTGATTTTAGGCTGCACGCATTTTCCGATACTTAAAAATATGATGAAAAAAGCCGCGCCTGATATAAATTTCGTCGATTCCGGCGCCGCCGCGGCAAGACAGATAGCGGAGGCCTGCGGAGAAGGTAAGGAAAGCGGCGCAATACACTGTTACGTTTCCGACACACCGTCAAATTTCAACAAGACGGCAAAAGTATTTTTGGGTGAAGAGTTTGACTTTGACGTTGAGAGAGTGGATATAGAGAAATATTGACCGTAGGGGAGGGGTCACCCCTCCCACAGATCAAAAATCTGAGGGGGCGCGGTAAAACCTTGTTTGCGTAAGCAAACATATCGAGTGCGGCGTAAGACGCACATATCGAGCAGACCGCAGAGGTCTGCATATCGAATCGCGTAAGCGATATATCGACTTAAAAATCGAGGGGCTGCTGACGCGCGCGTCTGACGCCGCAATTAAGGAAAAAATATGAGTATCACATACGAAATGATGAAAGAACTTCGCAAAGTCGGATTTTGCTTTGAGAATTTTGAAAAAGCCTTACAAGATCCGATTTGCTGTATCGGCGAAACGTTTTATTACAATGGTAAGGAATATTTCATAGGCGGTTATGACTACTGCAGGGCTATATCAGAGAACAATATTGAAGTCATTAAAACGGCACGTGGCTGCCGAATACGGACGAGCTTATGATGTGGCTTCAGTCAAAAGAAATTGACGTTACTGTCAAATACTCCGTTGACGATACGTATTTTTACGGTGAAGCAAAAACAAAAGACGGCGCCGTAATAAACGGCAGCGGACCGGATTTGAAAATGTGTATATACAAATTGGCGCTGAAAACCGCGCGATTAACGGCGGGAGGACAGATCCCTCACCTACAATAAAAGGCGGAATTACCGTTTGATTGCGGGGCCGGAGTTCGCCTCATCCGTCACGGCGCAGCCGTGCCACCTTCCCCAACAGGGGAAGGCTTAAGAGATAGAAAATCATAATCTGAAAGGAATATACAAAATGAAAGAATACGGAAAAAAGACCTGGCTCATACCGGACTGTTTTTTGAATTCGGTATCCAAAAACGAAAACGTATCGCACGAGGCGATATGCGTTATCAACACGACGGAGCGCGACGCGCACATTGATTTGACGCTTTTTTACGAGGACAG
>CADBSB010000124.1 GCA_902797235.1 uncultured Ruminococcus sp.
GTATACCACAAAGTTTCGCGTTTGTCAAGTACTTTTCCAAAAGTTTTTGAAGTTTTTTTCAAAATCTTTTTCTGCTCTTCCTTCCGCTCACCCGCAGTGCACCCGCCCTCCTTTCGGAGCGCCTGTCTAATATATCACTTTTTTCTCCCTTTGTCAAGGGGTTTTTGAAAGATTTTTCCTTTATTTGTCGACTTTCATACACTCTGCCGGGTGTTTCGCCTATATATAGTTTTATTCAGCCCTTTCCGACAAAGATGTAGAATATCTGCGATAGAATTCTTCATATCTTCCCTCGTCCAG
The DNA here is from genome assembly GCA_902797235.1 of uncultured Ruminococcus sp. Taxonomy (GTDB): domain Bacteria; phylum Bacillota; class Clostridia; order Oscillospirales; family CAG-272; genus UBA1248. The sequence goes on from CADBSB010000124.1 coordinate 301, forward strand.
GGCGTCTCTTATGCGCTGCATCAGCTCGTTGTAGAAGTACAGATTGTGCATTACGGCGAGGCGCATACCGAGCATTTCCTTTGATTTTAAGAGGTGTCTTATGTATCCCTTTGAATAATTGCGGCACGTCGGGCAGCTGCAGCTCTTGCTTATCGGCTCCGTGTCGCGCTCATAGCGCTTGTTGTTCAGGTTGACCGTGCCCTCCCAGGTGAACAGGAAACCGTGGCGCGCGTTGCGCGACGGCATCACGCAGTCGAAGAAATCGATACCGCGGTAAACCGCCTCTATTATGTTTTCCGGCGTTCCTACGCCCATGAGGTAGCGCGGCTTGTCCTGCGGCGCGTACGGCAGGACGTTGTCGAGCACATCGTACATGACCTCCGTCGGCTCGCCGACAGCGAGTCCGCCCACGGCGTACCCGTCCATGCCGAGCTCCGCGATCTTCTGCATATTCTCTATGCGCAGGTCGTTATACGTCGCGCCCTGGTTGATCGCAAACAGCATTTGCTGTTTGTTTATCGTGTCGGGCAAGGAATTGAGCCTGTCCATTTCCGCCCGGCAGCGCAAGAGCCAGCGGTACGTGCGCTCCGCCGACGCTTTGGCGTACGAATACTCGGCGGGATTCTCCACGCACTCGTCGAACGCCATGGCGATAGTCGAGGCGAGGTTCGACTGTATCCGCATCGACTCCTCGGGGCCCATGAAAATGCGCTTGCCGTCTATATGCGATGCGAATTTCACGCCCTCCTCGGTTATTTTGCGCAGGGGCGCGAGCGAAAACACCTGGAAACCGCCGCTGTCCGTTAAAACGGGGCGTTCCCAGTTGAAAAATTTGCGTATGCCGCCCATGTCGCGTATCACGTCGTCGCCGGGGCGTATGTGCAGGTGGTACGTGTTCGACAGCTCTATCTGACAGCCGAGCTCGTACAGATCCATCGTAGACACCGCGCCTTTTATTGCCGCGGACGTGCCGACGTTCATGAACACCGGCGTCTCTGCCGTGCCGTGCGGTGAGGTGAAAACGCCGCGCCTCGCGCGGCCTTCGGTCTTTAATACTTTAAACATGTTTTCTTCCTTCAAGGAGAATTGAAAAATTAAGAATTCAGAATTAAGAGGTAACGCGGTCGTCCCCTGTGCCGGATGGATCGACGCCCCGACGGCCCGTTTTTGTAAAAAGCCCCGGAAATCCGGGGGGGCGGCGGGGGTTTGGGGGTGGATAGGGGGGCGACCGGGGTTCCCCGAAAACGAGGTACGAGTTTTCGGGGGTTCACGGGCGGGGGAACCCCCAAACGCGCGAAAAGGGGTTCCCCGCGTGACATGGTCACGTGGGGGTTCCCGCAAAGCGCACGATTCGTCGCGCAGCGACACCTCTTTTTATTCTTTATTCTTTCATCCGATATTATATGTTTTACCGTTTCACACGGCTCATAAAGCTCCGTTTTGAAAAATACGGGATATATCGTTTTATCCGTGTCAAACGGGATCCACTCAAACGTTTCGGTGATCCCGCCGTTTGTAACAGAGTTGACGCGCGGCTCATAATCGGCGGGCGTTTTCATATAGTAATAAAAACATATTTCATATATCTGCCGCTCTTTGCCGTCGCCTATGTCGCCGTAAAAGTAATTCTCGTTTATAAATCCGAGCCTGTCTATCTGAAGCTTTACACCCAGCTCCTCGTAAACCTCGCGTACTATCGCCTGCTCCGACGTCTCGCCGATTTTTATACGTCCGCCGACGGAATAGTAATAATCGTCCCTCGGGTTTTTGGTCATCAAAACCTTATTTTCCTTTGTTATAACAGCGCCGACGCGCAGGTTTATCACGCCCTCGTCGACTCTGACCGTAATATCACTGCTCATTACTTCTTTATTCTTTATTATTTCGGCGGGAGCATAGGGGTTCCCCGCGTGACATGGTCGCGCGGGGGTTTCCGTAAAGCCCCCGCCCTACGATTACATTTTAAACCTTTTTACGTCCACGCACCGCTTTTTCTCCGTATCATAATCGAAGATCGCACCGTGCAGCGTTACGGGCCCCTCCGCAAAATCGAATTTTACGGGGGTGTGCATCATCATTTTCTCGATGATCTTTTCCTTCTTTATTCCGAGGACGGAATCATCGGGACCGCACATGCCGAGATCCGTAATATATCCCGTGCCCTTAGGCATGATACGCTCGTCTGCGGTCTGCACGTGCGTGTGCGTACCGAAAATTATATCTATTTTGCCGTCGAAGTAATGCGACATGGCGATCTTTTCGCTCGTCGCCTCCGCGTGCACGTCGAGGACCGATATATCGTACTTACCCTGCGCCGCGCGCAGCATTTTTTCCACCGTCCGGAACGGGCAGGCGAGCGGCTCGAGATATACCACCCCGAGCACGTTCATTATGAGTATATTCAAGCCCTTTTCCGGCAGGATCGTATATCCGACGCCGGCAACCTCGGGCGGAAAATTACCCGGACGGACAATATTCTTTGTCTCGTCCAGGTATTCTCTGATCTCTCTTCTTTTAAATACGTGGTTTCCGGTCGTTATGCAGTCGACGCCGTATTTTATCAGCTCGTTGCCGGTGCGGGCGTCTATTCCGTTCGTCGCGGCGCTGTTTTCGCCGTTGCAGACGACGAAATCTATGTTTTCATCGCGGCGGATATCGTAAAGCCGGTCTGTCACGGCCTTTACGCCGGTCGGGCCCGACACGTCGCCGAGCGCAAGGATCCTGAATATCATCGCGCCCTCATTCCCATAGCGTCAGATCCGCGCCGCTGTAATAGTGCCGGACTATGAATTTATAGTCCTTGCCCTGCTCCGCGTAGATACCGGCGCCGTACTGGCTCAGTCCGACGCTGTGGCCCCAGCCGAACACCTCGAACGTGAATTCGTCCTTTTCCTTGTCGTAGGTGACCTTGAAGTTGTTTGACGACAGACCGAACACGCTCCTGCACGACTGTCCCGTTATGCTTATGCCTCCGACGGTCAGCGTTTTGACGTGATCGTTTTCATTTCTTACTATTGTCATCCATTCCGACGGATCGTCGCTGAAAACGGCGCTCGAATCCCTTGCCAGAACTCTCTTTTTGACCTCTTCCGAGCTGAAATATTCAAACGAATGAACGTACAGCGTATCAAGCGTCTCCGGCGTTTCGACGCCGACGAGACACTGATTGCCGCCGCCCCATATATTCGCCATCGAATCCGTCTTTCCGTACGACGAAGCGTGGAAAACGGCTTCTATCGGCTCTCCGTTGAGCGTCAGTATTATGCCCGACGTCTCAACGACGGCGCGCCTTATCTTTTCATAGACCGCAGCGGAATATTTGCTCTTAACGTCCGCCTTGTACGCCTGGCAGTGGCCGGAATTTGTGCAGACGTCCGCGCCCTCGTCCCCGTGCGGCGACGAATGGTAGAAATACGATCTCAGCGATTTATATATAGTGAACGTACGGCTTGCGACAGCCTGCGCCTTCAACGCCTCAACGTCGAAGCGCGTGGGCATTTCCGCGGCGATGACGCCCATAAGATAATCGCCGAGCAGCATCATTTCATACGTTTTTGACGACGAGATATACACCTTTATGTATTTCGCGTCGCATCCGCGGTATTCGTTTGTCGGATCGTCGTTTGATTTGCCCGTCGTGGTCTCCTCCGCCGTCGTTTCCGGCGCCGTGGTCTCGGGCTCGGTTGTTTCCGGCTCCGTCGTCTCCGCTTCCGTCGTTTCCGGCACGGTGGTTACCTCCGCGGACGTCGCGGGACCGAGCACACGCTCCTCCTCCTCAGCCCAGTCCTCCTCAAAGGCGGAATAGCTGTGGTATCTGTCGATAAGCGTTTCGTCCGCCGGGCGGTAGTTTATCGCCTTGCCCGTTTCCTCCGCTTCCGTGTCGGGAGGCGGCTCGTGCTTCGACGTCTCCTCCTCCGTATCGGTCATTTCTATCGGCTCCGTTTCCGTGTCCGTGAGAGTTATCTCGTCAGGCAAAGGATCCGGCGCGTCTGTTTTTTTGTACGTAAGCGTTATTACCGACGGTATTATGAGCGCAACCGCCAGAAACACTCCGCATAGTGATATGATCCTCTTCAAAATATTATCCCTTTTCTATCGGGTGAAATTCAGTCAAGCTCCCAAACGATCTTATTTTCCTTGAAAGTTCCCTCGTATGAGCGTCCGGACGTCCAGTAATACGTTCCGTGGCCGTCCATCATGTTATTTTTGAAATCCCCCGTGTAATAATCTCCGTTTTTCCAGGTGTACGTTCCGGTGCCTTCTCTTACGTCGGCAACGAAAGTCCCCTCGTATTTGTCTCCGTTTGCGAAGACGTACGTTCCTTCTCCGTCCTTGACGTCGTTTTTATAGTCTCCGCTGTAGCTTGAACCGTCTGCCCATTTGTATGTGCCCTTGCCGTCCTTCATGTCGTTTTTATAGCCGCCCTCGTACGTAGAGCCGTCGGCCCAGGTGTATTTTCCGGTACCGTCGCGCTTTCCGTTCTTCATGAAGCCCTCGTATTTATCGCCGACGAGGGGAGAATAGATGTACGTGCCGTAGCCCGTCATCTCGCCGTCGACGAAATCGCCTTCATACGATTCGGCCTTTTTCGTAAGCTTTCCTTTTCCGTTCGGCATAAGCTCCCTCGTCTCGCCGACGTAAACGGAGCCGTCCGAATACTCTATTTTATTGTTTGCAAGGTCTACCGTGGCTTTTCTGCCGTCCGGCAGATAGAGCGTGCCCGAAACGGGCTGTCCGCTTTTATCCGTTTTGCCCATGAATCTGCTTTCGCCTTCCGGGCTCTGATACTTGATTATCCTGTAACCGGACAGATATACTATCAGATACGCCGTTGCGACGAACACCGCGGTAAGCACAAGCACTATGATAACGGCCTTTATTGCTTTTCCGGCCTTTACTTTTTCCTTTATTTTCACTTTGAATCTCCGTTTGCAGTCCGATTTTTCAAGACGCCTGTTAAATAATACGGTGTTTTGCGCCTTTATATTACTGCAAGCCCGTAAAATTTTTGAACATATCGACTATCTGCGGCACGACCATGAGGGATACAGCCGCGATTATCAAAAAAAGCAGCACGCCGAGCAGAGCCGAAACGACGCTCGTGCCCTTTTTGGAAAACATATTGTCCGCGCGGAACGTCAGCTCCTCCGGTATATAGTAGCCGGAGCCGGACAAGATCTCGCTTTTCGCCCGCCTTTTCTCCTTTGCCGGCAGCTTTGACAGATCCGGCGCGCCCTCGGGCAGCACCGACCGCAGCACGGCGGAGTACGTTCTGCCGTTGTTTATGGCGGCGCGGACGAAAAAGTTTTTGTTGTATTTAGTCGTATTCAGCTTTATCGCCGATCCTTCGTCCTTCGCTCCGCTTTCAAGCAGGAACCTGACGAACGAGCCGAGAACGTGCTTGTGGTACAGCGATATGAGCGCCGCGGCGGCGACGCCGATGAACATACAGATTATGATGACCTGCGCGTTCTTTGCGAATTCCGGGTATGAATCCGATTTTATGAAATCAAACATCAAAAATCTCCCGCGCATACGCGCGAATACAATATAGGGTATAATAGCTCGTACTATGTACAATATGTAGTATTTACCGCACATTTTGCCGCATTTTACTACAAATTGGTACTGCTATTATACCCCTTATATGTTTATCTGAATTTATAATTCTGTGAATTTGTCTTTAACTTTGAGCGTGATTATTGTTTCAAAAGTCGAATACGTCGTCGCCGCAGAGCTTTTTGATCAGGTTTTCAAGGTCCTCGTTGTCCGTGTACGTTATCTCAAGCGTGTGCTTTCTGCCCTTGTTGACGGTGACGCGGCGGCCGAGTACGGCGAACATACGTTCTGAAAGGGCGGCGTCATAGCTCTCCCTCGCCGTATCGCGTTCGACCGGCTTTTTCGGTTCTTTCAGCTTTTTAACGTACGTTTCGGCGGCGCGGACGTTAAGATTGAGCTTGATTATCGTTTCCGCCGCCTGTTTTATCAGCGCGGGATCGGAAAGTCCCGCTAAAACCTTGGCGTGACCGTCGCTCAGCTTGCCCTCCGCGACGTACGTACGGACTGTTTCCGGCAGATCGAGCAGTCTCAGGGCGTTTGCAACGGAGGAACGCGGCTTTCCGAGCCTGTCGGCAAGCTCCTGCTGCGTTAAAGAGAAATCCTCGATCATAGTTTTATACGCCTCGGCTATTTCAACGGGATTTAAGTCGGCGCGCTGTATGTTTTCTATAAGCGCAACCTCCGCCGCCTCCGCGGACGTCAGATCCGTGATTATGACGGGAATTTCCGTCAATCCCGCCAATTTTGCCGCTCTGTAACGGCGTTCGCCCGCGACGATGACGTAAAAGCCGTCTCCCGCCGGGCGCACGGTTATCGGTTGTATTATTCCGTGCGATTTTACGGACTCCGCAAGCTCGTTCAAAGACGTTTCATCAAAGCTTTTTCTCGGCTGATTTTTGTTGATCTCAATATCCGTGACGGACAAAACGGAAACTCCGCTTTCTTCGCGTGAGTTCGATTCAAACAACGCGTCAAGTCCGCGTCCCATAGCTTTCTTTTTATTTGCCATAACAGCCCCCACATAATAAAGAATAATATATATATTATATAATATAAATAAAGGCGAATGATAGTTCAGAATTAAAAATTCGGAAATTAAATGTTCCACGTGGAACAATCGGGTATGCGTTTTCTGTGTAGGGGAGGGGTCTCCCCTCCCGTCTGAGGTGTCACTTCGCGACAAATCGTTATGCGGCGGGAGCAAGCCTCCGCCCTAGGGTAACGAGAATTATCCGAACCACGTTTTCGGACGGCATCTCGCCGCTCCTGCTTCGTTAAACCCCTTGCTGTTACGTATA
>CADBSB010000125.1 GCA_902797235.1 uncultured Ruminococcus sp.
GAGACAGAAATTCAACGGGCGATCTTTCAAACAGCGCTGAAAGACCGGGCGCCGTTATGATGACGGTCAAGCTCTCGGGCGACCGTCTGCACGGCTATGACGGCGCGGTAGATCTCGGAGAGCTGCAAACGAGGCTTGACAATTTCGCACACCGCGCCCTGCCCGCCTTCTACGTTGCGGACGCGGAGACTGCCGCGGCTCTGTCGGTGTTTTTGAAGGAAAATTCGATAAACGACGCGTTTGTGATCGTTTCAAAAACGTCGTTTTTACACGATTTCAAGGATAACAGATATATACGCCTTATCGTCGATATGTCGTCTCGCGGCACCGTGAGCGCGGACGAGGTATACGAGGCGCTTTACCCGAACGGCGCGCGCACGGTGCTTTTGTCGTCGCACGCGGCGACTGTAAAGACCGTGTTTGAGCTTCATAAACGGCTCATATCCGTATGGGTCGACGGCTCGTCCGATCATATTTCCGCGCTTACCGCCGCGGTCTGCGGCGCGGACGCGATAGTTACGTACGACTATTCCGAGCTTATATCCGATTTTGAAATGATAACGGAGCCTACGGTGATGCGCCGTTCCGTCGTGATCTCCGACGGGGGCGACAGCGCCGCCGCGCCGCCCGATACCTTAAAGGGCGTTACCTCCGCGCTTGACGCGGGCATTCAGGCTGTCGCCGTAAACGTGTATAACACGCTCGACAAGGTGCCCGTTCTGTCGCCCTCCGCGCGCGTTTCCGGTATGTCGGCGGAGGCGGATATTTCATCGTCATATCTTTCGTCGCTCCGGGCTCTTACGTATTCAGACGGACGTATGGACAATTCCGACAGGATAACGACGCTTGAGGAGCTGCTCGACACGGTCAGCAGGACGTACCCGCTCGCAGTCCTGCATCTTAAAATAAACGACACGGAGACCGCAGGCATAGCTATGGAGCTTGCCGAGGAGTACGGCATGAGGTGCAAGTGCATCATAGTCAGCGAAAACGCAGCGGTTTTGCGCGCGGCGCGCACGGCGAAATTCGGCTCCGCTTACAGCGGCGGTCCGTACGTGTGGGACGGACGCGACAAGGAGCTTTCGATAAGCTCGCTCTGCCGCGTGCTCACGGATTTCAATTCCGCGTACTACGCGGACAAAGGCGGTATGCCAAACGAGCTTGAGGCCATGATGGCGGAGCGCGGGCTCGCAGTTTATATAACGGACGAAAGCCCCGACGTCTCGCCGGAATTATCCGGCGTCAACGGCTTTTACGTTTCCGCCGCGTCGCGCTCGTCAAAGCTCGCCGCCTCGCTCAAAGCCTCGTGCGATAACGACGGCAGGCTGAACGCCAAAATCACGTACTGCGACGGCTCGGAGCTCGACGTTACGGCGCTGTGCGTCATCCTGCCGCTGCGCGGCTCCGTAAAACTCACGGGCGGCGTCGTAAGCGGCGACGGGGATTTCATAGTCCTGTGCCCTCAGACTGCGGACGACGGTACGAAATACCGCGTATGCTCTTCGCCTTTGTCGATCGCGGAGAAGAGCAAAGATACGGAAACGGAGCCCGTGTCGGTTTTGCCGACGGATAATACGACGCTGACGGTTATAATTATCGTCGCCGCCGTCATAGCCGCCGCGGTAGGCCTTATAATCCTCGGCTTGATGTCCCGCGCAAAGCGTAAAAAACGCGAAAATAACGCTTAATATACATATTGACCACAAAAAACAATGAAAAACATCGTTTTTTCAGCTTTATTTTAAAAATATTTTTATATTAAAGTGTTGACAAATCCTGCCTTTTGTGTTATACTACCTACGATTGTGTATATAAACTCGATAATGATGTCTACACAAAACGAGAGGTAAAGACATGAAAACGGACGGTACGCCCGCCGGTAATATCACGGCAGGGTACAACAGCACGTTAAAGCTTATCAAAAACAGGGAGGCGGAGATCGTTTATCTCGCCTTTGACTGTTCGGATGCGATAAAGGATAAGGTCCGTTCCGCCGCGGCTTTGAATGAGATCAGGGTCGATGAGACGATGTCGATGCAGCAGCTTTCCGTTATGTGTAAGATCGACGTCGGATGCGCCGTGTGCGCGATACGCAGATCAAAATAAACAGATACAACGGCATAAGGGCGGATCCGGCGCCCGGAGCTTACGTATAAAACATATTCCGTATGAAAGGAGGAAATCCATGCCGACATTTAATCAGCTCGTTAAAAACGGACGTCAGCAGAAGATCTACAAGTCCAAGGCTCCCGTTCTGCAAAAGGGTTACAACTCGTTACAGAAATGCGCTACGGATCAGAGCTCTCCCCAGAAGAGAGGCGTCTGCACAAAGGTCACCACGGCTACGCCGAAGAAACCTAACTCCGCTATCCGTAAGATCGCAAGAGTCAAACTCGTCAACGGTCTTGAAGCAACGTGCTATATTCCCGGTATCGGCCACAATCTGCAGGAGCACAGCGTAGTTCTTATACGCGGAGGCAGAGTTCGTGACTTGCCTGGTGTACGTTACCACATCATCCGCGGCACGCTTGATACGCAGGGCGTTGCCAAAAGAATGCAGGCCCGTTCGCTTTACGGCGCAAAAAGGCCTAAAAAGTAATCGCACCGCATAGGGTGCAAGGAGTACAGAAGAGTATTTCATTATTGCAGGCAAAAATCATACGGAAATGTTTTATATTACCGTTTGACCGCACTGCATTTACGGAAAAGAAATATTTCGAGTACCTGTGAATTCATTATTCTATATGAAGGAGGGAAGCATAATGCCGAGAAGAGGTCAAATATCAAAGAGAGACGTTCTGCCGGATCCGCTTTATAATTCCAAGC
>CADBSB010000126.1 GCA_902797235.1 uncultured Ruminococcus sp.
CTTCTGACGGGGCGACCACGCCTCTACGTCAAGGCTCTTGACCTTTAAGTCGGCCAAATCGCCGGAGCAGCATTCAAGCGTTCTTACCGGTATGTCGAGCGTGCGGAAAAGATCGACCGTGTTCTGCCACAGCTTGTCAAACCACATCTTGCTGTCCTCGGGCTTGCAGATGACTATCATTTCCTGCTTTTCAAACTGGTGTATGCGGTAGATGCCGCGCTCCTCTATGCCGTGCGCGCCCTTTTCTTTTCTGAAACACGGAGAATAGCTCGTAAGCGTGAGCGGAAGCTGATTTTCCGGTACTATCCTGTCTATATATCTGCCTATCATAGAGTGCTCGCTCGTACCGATAAGATAAAGATCCTCGCCCTCTATCTTATACATCATCGCGTCCATTTCGGCAAAACTCATTACGCCCGTTACGACGTTAGAGCGGATCATGAACGGCGGTATGCAGTACGTAAAGCCTCTGTCTATCATAAAGTCGCGAGCGTATGTCAGCACGGCGGAATGGAGCCTTGCTATATCTCCCGTCAGATAATAGAAGCCGTTGCCCGCCACGCGGCGCGCGCTGTCAAGGTCTATGCCGTCAAGCGCTTCGAGAATATCGGTGTGGTACGGGATCTCAAAATCCGGCACCTTCGGCTCGCCGTAGCGCGTTATCTCCACGTTTTCGGAATCGTCCCTGCCTATCGGAACGGACGGGTCTATTATGTTCGGTATGCGCATCATTATCTCGCGTATCTTGTCCGAGCACTGTTCCTCCAGCTTTTCAAGCTCGGCTAAGCGCTCGGCGTTTGCGTTGACCTGCGCTTTTACCGCCTCTGCCTCCTCGCGTTTGCCCTGACCCATAAGCGCGCCTATCTGCTTTGACAGCTTGTTGCGCGACGCGCGGAGCTCGTCCCCTTCGACTATATACGCTCTGTTCTGTTTGTCAAGCTCGATGACCTCGTCTACGAGCGGAAGCTTTTCGTCCTGGAATTTGTTTCTGATGTTCTGCTTTACCGCCTCGGGGTTTTCTCTTAAAAATTTGATGTCGATCATTTTGTATGTCCTTTCGTTTATATATCAAATAAATTATATTCTATTCCATGGCGACGAGCACCCAGTTGTTCGGGTCGCCGCTGTCGCCGTTTTCATCACAGCCGACGTATACGTCAAGCTTTATCTTAATGTTGAACCTCACCTTGTCGTTTACGTCAAGCAATACCTGCGTATATTCTATATGCGCCGATACGAGGCGTTCCGAATATACCGTAAGATACGAGATCACCGCGTTATCGTTTCTTATGTGGTCGTAATTGTAATACCACCTGTTGTCAAACGATTTAAGACGGCTGTAAAGATCGGTGTTACCGTACAGGTACGGTTTTAACGCTTCGAAATCGAACGCTCCGGCGACAAAATCGGAATACGCGAAGCACAGCTCGCTGATCCTTTCGTTCAATTCCGTTTTCAGCTTTTCCTCGGACGGAGTTTTGACGACGAATCTGTCCTCGTATTGAAGAAGTACGCATTCAGCGCCGTCCATCTCCGCCGATACCTCGGGACGGTAAATAAAACCGTCGAGCGTGTATGAAGCGGTGGAGGGTACGCCGAAGGCTGACGGAACGCTGTCCGGCAGACCCGTCGACGTGATCGACGGCGCCTCGTTCAGATCTACGCCGTTTACGGTTATCGCCGCGCTGTCCGGCGCGTCTATCTTATATGATACAAGGGGCAGGGAAACGCTTGCAGCCGATAACGCGTAGGTCTTGTGTCCCTCCGCGTCAGTGCCGTTTTCTTTAAGCGTAACGTTTATCTTTAAATCGCCCTTTGTTATTGTGTACTGTGATCCGCCCGCGCTTTTATACGAGTATTCACCGGTCACGCCGTCTATATACTTTATCGCCGCGCCCTGTTTTTCATATTTTCCGATACTGTATGATAAAATTCCCGTAAGTGCCGACGCGCCTTTTTTGTTAAGCTCCGATAAAAGCGCGTCCATCACCTTGTCGGGCGTCGAATTGAGCGATACGGAAACGTGCTCGACACCGCTTTTCTCCGCATCGGAAATAAGCTCAAGCAGCTCCGCACGGCTTTCTATCGCCGCCTCGCCGGACTGCTCCGATCTGTTTTTCTCCTCAAACTGTCTTTGCGCCTCCGCCTCGGATTCCGCCGCGCGCGACATCTCCGCCTCGCGCGACATTTCCGCGCGCGCCTCGGACGAGTTTATCTCATACCGTCTTAAATTGTCCGTCAGTATCGCAAAGAAAATGAGCGAGCCGATAATTATAAGCGTTATGACGAATATATAGATTTTCCAGAATTTTGATAATCTCTTTTTCTTTTTCATCGTACGATAAAGCAATCCGGCAGACCGCGCGGAAACAGTCCTTTGTTGACGAGCGAGCCCTTGTAATACATTCCGGTCGAGTTGCCGCCGTCGAGATTTGCGGCGTTGACCGCTTCAAAATCGAGCATTATTTCGATAAGATCGGCGTAGGTCGCGCCGAGAGACGCGGGCTGACGGCCGTCTATAACGAGTAAAAGCACGGCGCCGTCGGCTCTTTGCCCTATGGCTGTACGCGGATTGAGACCGCTTCCCGAGCCCTTAACGGTCGAGGCCTTGCCGTTCATCACGAGTACGGGGCCGAAAGACAGCGCGTCGCGTATCCCGCGGTCGAGCGCCTGCTGTCCCGTCATCGTTCCTACTATGAAAACGTTGTCTGTATTGAAGCCGATTATCTCGTACTTTTCGTTAAGCTCGCCGTAAACGAGCTTGCCCTCGGTTATGACGAGGCCGAGCGGGATGCCGCCGTCACCGGTTCCGTTTTTGTCGTAAAATCCGCCGCCGTTTATAGCCGCGGTCGCCTGATAATCGTTCGCCATGTTTTTAAGCGTCTTGCCCTGCGGATTTTGCGTATAGTCGCCGCAGATGCCGACAAAGAGGCGCGACGGATCGGAAACTATCATCATTTTGCCGCTGAACGTGGAGCCGGAAACGTCGTATATCTCTATCCCGTCGCCCGTAACGGACGGCGTTTTGCCGCTTTTCTCCTCCGGCTTTTTCGTCTGCTCCTCCGTATCGTACGACACCACGGCGGTGTCGGTTTCCGTAACTTCATCCGTTTCCGTGTCGCCGCCTATGAAGTTGTCCGTATCGCCGGGAAAGTAAACGTCCGTCGTCTCCGCCTCGGTCGTGTTCTTGCCGAAGTTTATCAGCGACGGGTCGGAATAACCCTCGTCCGCTATGACCTCGTTATCTTCAAGTATTGATTCGATCTCCTCGCCCGAGAAGTACCACGTCGCAAGAAATTTCGCCGCGGACGTTTCGAGCATGGATATGACGAACAGGTCGCGCGCCGTTTTGGACGGGCCGTAGTTTATAACCGCCACGCCCGATAAAATGAACGCGCAGATAAGAAAAAGCGCGGTCAAAACACATACGGCTGAACGTATTATCACAGTCTTTGGTTTTAATTTGCGCTTTTTTTTGTCATTCATATTCTTATTTTTTGAGTTTTATCGCGGCCTTGCACTTTTCCGCTATGTTCTTCGGCGTCAGGCCGTAGTATTCAAGCAGGGGCTGAACCTTTCCGCTTCTGCCGAACTGGTCCTCAACGCCTACGCGCAGTACCGGAACGGGCATCTTTTCGCAGATCGCTTCGCATACCGCGGAGCCGAGACCGCCTATGATATTGTGCTCCTCCGCCGTTACTATCGCGCCGGTCTTTTTCACGTACTTGTATAAAAGCTCCGCGTCTATCGGCTTGATCGTGTGCATATCTATGACCGCGGCGTCGATCCCCTCGGCTTTCAAAAGCTCCTTCGCTTCGAGCGCCGGGGCGACCATAAAGCCGTTTGCGACGATAGTCACGTCCTTGCCGTCCGCCATAACTATGCCTTTGCCTATTTCAAATTTGTAATCGTCCTTGTCAAAGAGTACCGGCGTCGCCGCGCGTCCGAAGCGCAGGTAAACGGGACCGACGTACTTTATCGCCGCCTCTACCGCCGCTCTCGCTTCAACGGCGTCCGCGGGGCAGATGACCGTCATGCCGGGTATCGTGCGCATTACCGAGAAATCTTCAAGGCACTGATGCGTCGCACCGTCCTCGCCGACGGTGATGCCGCCGTGCGTGGCGCCCAGCTTAACGTTAAGATGCGGATATCCTATGGAGTTTCTTATCTGCTCAAACGCGCGTCCCGCCAGAAACATGGCGAAGGAAGACGCAAACGGTATAAGACCCGTTGTGGAAAGGCCCGCCGCGACGGATACCATGTTGCCCTCGGCTATGCCGCAGTCAAAATGTCTGTCGGGGAACGCTTTTTTGAACGTGACCGTCTTCGTGGCTCCGGCAAGGTCGGCGTCCAGCACTACCAGATTTTTATATTTCGCACCGAATTCGGCAAGCGCTTCTCCGTATGCTTCTCTTGTTGCTTTCTTATCACTCATTGCCGTACCCTCCTTATTTATCAAGTGCCTCGACGGCAGCTTTCAGCTCCGCCATGCCCTGCTTGTACTGTTCCTCGTTAGGCGCGGCGCCATGCCAGCTCACCTGGTTTTCCATAAAGGAAACGCCCTTGCCCTTCGTTGTCTTCATTATGACCACGGACGGAACGCCGACTATGTTTTTCGCCTCGTTCACCGCGCGCTCTATCTGATCGAAATCGTGACCGTCTATGACCTGCACGTGCCAGCCGAACGCGGCGAATTTCTCGTCTATCGGCGTGGAATTCATAACGTCAACTATCTTGCCGTCTATCTGCAAGCCGTTCCAGTCGATGAACACGCAGAGGTTGTCGAGCTTGTAGTGAGCGGAGAACATAGCCGCCTCCCAGATCTGACCCTCGGCAAGCTCACCGTCGCCGCATACCGCGTAGACGTGGAAATCCTTGCCCTGATGCTTTGCGCCGAGCGCCATGCCCGCCGCCGCGGAAAGACCGAGACCGAGGCTGCCGGACGTCATATCGCATCCCGGCGTGTGCTTCATATCGGGGTGGCCCTGTAAGTAGCTGTCTATGCTCCTGAACTTTTTAAGCTCGCTCTTCGGGATAAATCCGCTCTCCGCCAAGATCGCGTAAAGAGCCGGCGCGGTGTGACCCTTTGATAATACGAAACGGTCTCTGTCGGGATCGTCCGGGTTTTTCGGATCGACGCGCAGAACGCATTTGTAAAGGTATGATAAAACGTCGGCTATTGAAAGCGAGCCGCCCGGATGACCGGAATTAGCGGAATATACCTCCGTCAAAATGTCCATACGGACGTTTGCGGCAAGCTTTTTTAAAGTTTTTTTCTTTGATGCAGTCATAATACACTCCTTTTTGGAATTTTCAAACATATTATACACTCAAATTTATTGAAAGTCAATAAATAATAATTGAATTGTATGACGATTATGTAAATTATTCGCCCAGCCGTATCAGAAGTACGGTTATATCCGCGGGAGATACGCCGGATATGCGGGAGGCCTCGCCTATATTCTTCGGCCGCTGCTTTGAAAGCTTAGCCTTCGCCTCGAGCCTTAACCCCTCGATCTTGTCGTAATCAAAATCCTCGGGTATCTTTTTGTTTTCGAGCCGCCGGCTTCTGTCCGCGGCGGACATCTGCTTTTTGATGTACCCGTCGTACTTTATCCTTATCTGCGCCTCGGACAAAACGGCTTTGTCGAAAGGCTGTCCCGGGTCGAAGGGCTTTAACACATCATAATCAAGCTGCGGACGGCGTAAAAGCTCCGCAAGCTTCGTCCCCTCGTCGACCGCTGAGGTGCCGGCTTCGACCATAGCCTTGTTCAGCGCGTCGCTCATTTTTATCGTCGTCGTCTCCGCGCGCTCGATCTCGTCCTCGATCCGCTTCTGCTTGTCAAGATATTTTTTGTATCTCTCCTCGCTTATAAGCCCTATCTCGTAGCCCTTCGGCGTAAGGCGAAGATCGGCGTTGTCCTGCCTTAAAAGCAGTCTGTACTCGCTGCGCGAGGTCATTACCCTGTACGGCTCGTTCGTGCCCTTTGTGACGAGGTCGTCTATCAGAAATCCGATATAGCCGTCAGAGCGGGAAAGCGTCAAAGGTTTTTCGCCTTTTATTTTCAGCGCCGCGTTTATTCCGGCTATAAGTCCCTGCGCCGCCGCCTCCTCGTAGCCCGAGGTGCCGTTGAACTGGCCGGCGCCGTAAAGACCGTTTATATTCTTGAATTCAAGCGTGTGATGAAGCTGTGTCGGGTCTATGCAGTCGTATTCTATCGCGTACGCGTGGCGCATAATCACCGCGTGTTCAAATCCGGGCAGCGTGTGGAGCATCTGCTCCTGCACGTCCGCGGGAAGGGAGGAGGAAAAGCCCTGGATGTATAATTCCTCGGTATCCTCGCCCAGAGGCTCGACGAAAAGCTGATGGCGCTCCTTGTCGGCAAACCGCACCACCTTGTCCTCTATACTCGGGCAGTATCTCGGGCCCACGTCCTCTATCACTCCGTTGTAAAGCGGCGAGCGGTGCAGATTGTCGCGGATAATTTTGTGCGTTTTTTCGTTTGTATAGACTATATAGCACGGTATATCGGGACGGCTTTCAAGCTCTTCTTTCGTCGTAAGCGAGGAGAAGGGAATATCGCAGTCGCCCGTCTGTTTTTCGAGGTGAGAAAAATCAATGCTCGATCTTAAAACTCTCGGCGGCGTGCCGGTCTTGAACCGCATGAAGGATACGCCCGCTCTTTTCAGGTTGTCCGTCAGATGGTTTGCCGGCAGCAGCCCGTCCGGGCCGGAGGGGTACGCGCTCTCACCGACGACGACCCTGCCGTTCAAATAAGTGCCGGAGCATATGACCGCTGCTTTGCATAAAAACTCAGCGTTCAGCGCCGTTATAACGCTTTTAACCGCGCCGTCCTCTATCCTGATATCCGTTATCTCCGCCTGATAAAGCCGTAAATGCGGCTCGTTTTCAAGCGTTTTTTTCATTAAAATGTGGTATTTCGCCCTGTCCGCCTGCACGCGCTTTGAATGCACCGCCGGACCTTTGCCGGAATTCAGCATCCGGTTTTGCAGCGTCACAAGGTCCGCCGAGCGGCCCATCTGACCGCCTAACGCGTCTATCTCGAACACGAGGTGACCCTTACCCGTGCCGCCTATCGACGGATTGCACGGCATATTCGCCACCGCGTCGAGATTCATCGTGAACAGTATCGTTTTAAGTCCGAGCCGCGCCGAGGCGAGCGCCGCTTCTATCCCCGCGTGCCCCGCGCCGATCACGGCGACGTCGCACTCGCCTAAAACGTAAGTGTCAGCCGTTTTCATCGCTGTTGTTTACGGCACCGCGCGCCTCGTCCTCCGCCTTTATCTGACGGAGCACCTCGTCTACGTGGCTGCCGTATTCCGCCGACGTGTCGGCTATGAAGTTCAGCTCCGGCGTTATCCTCAAATTCAGGCTTGCGGCAAGCTCGCGCTTTATAAAGCCCTTTGCGGAGACGAGCCCGTCCTTTATCTGCTCCCGCACCTGCGCCGCCTCCTCGGGCGAGGCGGGATCGAGGAACGAAAAATATATCTTTGCGTATTTTAAATCGGGCGAAATATCGCATCCGGTCACCACCGTCATATAAGACGTTACGCGCGGATCCTTTACGGAGCGCAGTATGCGCGCCATTTCCTTTACTATTTCGTCGTTTATACGCTGTAATCTGTATTTGCCCATATTTCACCTATAATTCTGAATTCAAGTTATTATATCACAAATAAAAGTATATGTCAAGTTATTATAATAAAAAATAACTATTGCATTTTTTAATGATATGTGATATGATATAGATATGAAATACGTATCTGTCGCATTTACCGGTTACAGAACGGAAAAGCTTCCGTTTGAGCCGAATGAAAAAAACATATCGCTTTTGTCGGAAAAAATAAAAAAAGCGATAATCGCCGAGCATGAAAAAGGCGCCAAATATTTTATGTCCGGCGTTTGCCGCGGATCGGACCTTATAGCCGCGGACGCCGTGCTTTCTCTGCGCGAAGAGATTGGTATAGAGCTGTGGTGTGCCGTGCCTTTCAAAAACCACAGGATGACCATACCCAAAAACGAGCTTATGCTGTACGACAAAGTGTTGTCTTTGGCAAACGGAGCCGTGGTGCTTTATAAGCAGGACGCGGACGGCGCGGATTTCGGGCGGCTTTATAACGAGCGGAACAGATTTATGGTCGACCGCTGCGACGGGCTGATAGCCGTCTGCCCTGAAAACGGCATTTTGCCCGGCGGTACGAAAAACACGGTGGAATTCGCACGTCGCGCGGGCAAAAAGGTGATATATATCCTATAAAGCTGAATTCGCCTGTGCGAATTCAATTTAGCTGAAAGCCGCAGGTTTTCAATTCAGCTATACGGTTTCCGTATAATTCAGCTTCCGCGCAAGCGGAAATTCAGCTTAAAGCTGACGGATAAGAAGAAGCTAAATTCGCTGAAGCGAGCTGAATTTGCCGTTCGGAAAGCTAAATTCGCTGAAGCGAGCTAAATTCGGCTTCGCCGAGCTTATAAAATGACCGACCTGCCTAAGCAGAACGAATAAAGCTCGCATTTGCCTACGGTTTTGAGCGTTATGCGCTCCGTGGCGGTCTTGTAATAGCCGAGCTGGCGTCTGTGCCTTTCCCTGAATTCGTCAACGGCCTTGTAACTCACCCTGTCCGTCTTGTAGTCGACTACGGTGATTTTGCCGTCCTCCTCCTCGAAAAAGCAGTCTATAACGCCCTGGACGAGAAGCGTCTCGTTTAAAAGGGCTTTTTTTCTTTGCTCGTCTTCCGTAAAATCCGCCGCGTCGAGCTCGATATTGAAGCGGTATTCGCGGCAGAAAAGCCGTCCGCTCTCCTTTGCGGCGCGCATACGCTTGTAAAGCGGGGATTTGAAGAATTCCGACACCTCGCCGTATGATATAAGCTCTTTATCCGTCTCGCGTATGAAGCCGAAAGATACGAGCCGTTCCGCCTCTTTTAACGCGTCTTTTTCGGCGTTGTCAAAATCGCAGAACTGCATGAAAAGGTGGGTCGAGGTGCCCGCCGCGGCGGCGGTGCGCTCCGCCTCCTTTTCCGTGTAATCCGGTAAAATAAGCGGCACGGGCTCCGCTTCCGCGGCAAGATCGATCACTTCTTCATCCGGGTCGAGATACGCGGGATAAAGCGCGGAGACGGACGCCTTTTTCGGCAGTTCGGAGGCTTCCTTATACGGATATTCGTAGTTATAGATGCGCTCAAGCTCGGAGAATTCCTCATCGCTTATAACGCCGTCACAAGCGCCTTCCCCGATGACGTTTTCGTTTTCCGCGTTTTCACCGTCATCGTCCTTATATACGCAGTTATACTCGTACGATCCGCCGTTTCCGTCAAGCGAGGCGGTGAGAAAATCAAGAAAGCTGCGGCAGTCAAGGCAGGATTTTCCGTAGCCGGAGCTGAAAACGGGCTCCTTCGCCGGGCTTGCCGTGATATAAAGATATTTCTTCGCCCTTGTCAGCGCGACGTAGAAGATACACGCGCGGTCCGCAACATTGTCGTCGTCCTTTTTCATCACCGCGGCGCGGTAAAGCGGGCCTGTTTCTATCCTGTCGTCAGGCGTTTTTATGCGTATGCCGGCGCCTAAGACCCTGTCCGTCACCACGGCGTCCTTGTTGTAGTCCGTATTGAACGCAGAGGCGGCGCCTATGATGAAGCAGACGGGATATTCAAGCCCCTTTGAGCCGTGTATCGTCTGCACGGTTATCTTGCCCGAATGGTCGGACGCGGTTTTGAACGACTGCCCCTTTTCTATCATTTCGCCGCAGTAGGAAATAAATCCGTACAGCCCCTTGAACGCGTCGGCCTCGTATCTTCTCGCAAGCTCGTAAAGCATCATCAGGTTGCTTTTTTTGTCCGCCGGGTCGCCCTTGTCGCGTTTGTTGTATATTACGGAGGTTATGGACGTCTCGCGGTAGAATAACCGTATGAATTTATCCGTCGGCATAGTCCGGCTTTTGCGCCTCAGATTCGACAGTAAATTCATAAAGCGTTTACATTTATAATTATCGGTCTCATCGGCGTACGCGCAGAGCGCGGAATAAAGCGGCTCGTTTTCCCTTGTTTTTCTTATCTTTACAAG
>CADBSB010000127.1 GCA_902797235.1 uncultured Ruminococcus sp.
AAGCCGAATTTAGCTTGCGACAGCAAATTTAGCTATGCGAAGCATAATTCAGCTCGCCGTTAGGCGAATTTAGCTTCGGCGCGGTAAAGAAATATCATAATACTTCCTTATCACGCCGCGCCGAACGCGTCAGCCGCTTCGTATTTTTGTTAAATTCAGGCGTTCAGCGCGGCGATGATCTCGGGCAGCGTCGCGTCGACCTTGTCGTTATCAAGCTGGCAGGTGCCGGCGTTATTGTGTCCGCCGCCGCCGTATTTGAGGCAAAGCTCGCCTATATCCACCTTTGATCCGCGGTTGACAATGGATTTGCCTATCATTACCGCCGTGTTCTGCTTCTGGAAGCCCCAGGCGACGTGAACGGAGATCTGTGTTTCCGGATACAGAGCATAGATCATGAAGCGGTTGCCCGCGTGTATGACTTCTTCATTTCTCAAATCGAGAACTACGACCTTGCCCTCGACCTTTGCTATGCGCCTTAACTGCGCCTTGAAAAGCTCCGCCTGCTCAAAATATAAGTCAACGCGCTCCTTGACGTCCGGCAGCTTTAAAATCTCGTCTATATTGTGATCGAGACAGTAGCCTATAAGCTCCATCATAAGATCGTAGTTGGAAATGCGGAACGTGTGGAAACGGCCGAGACCCGTGCGCGGGTCCATAAGGTAGTGTAAAAGCACCCAGCCCTTCGGATCAAGTATATCGTCAAGCGAAAAATCGGCGCTGTCGCCCTTGTCTACTGCCGCCATAAGCTCCTCGGTTATCCTCGGCAGCTTTTCTTTTCCGCCGTAGTAGTTATATACAACTCTCGCGGCGCTGCGCGCGTTCGGGTCTATTATCAGCTTGCCCTCGGTTTCAACGGGCTCGAGGCGGCTGACCTCGGATTCGTGATGGTCGAACGCAAGTCCGACGCGCGGATCGAAGGGCAGATTGGTCGTTATGTCGTTTTCCGAAAGCTCGACCTTTCCGTCCTGCACGTCCTTCGGATGTACGAACTTGATGCTGTCGAGTATACCCATTTCGCGCAAGATCATCGCGCACACAAGACCGTCAAAATCACTTCTTGTTACCAAACGTCTTTTTTCCATTATAAGTGTCTCCTTAACTATTACTTCAATCTTTTTTCATTGTATCATATTTTTTTAAAGATGTCAAGTTTTTCATAATAAAACGCGCGGGTTTTATTATAAGTGCGCTTTGCGATTGTGCTTTAATGGTTAAATAATTTTAAAATATTATGTAAGTCGATTGACAAATAAAGGATAGTGTGATATAATACCGAAAATAAAATGATTTTTAAGTCGATACGGAGATGTCGGCAAGATTGTGACGCATATTAAGGCGTACGCCTTTGCTTTTGTGTTGCTCTGCCGGTAAGGCGGAGTTTTGATTTTACGGGAGGCTGAAATGGAGATAACGGGGGGAAAAGTGAAAAGAAATATGACGGCCGGCTCCGTTTTCCCCTGTGATCTGTCCGCCGTCCTCTCCGGTTTTTTGAAAAAAGGATATACGGTTTTACCCGGTTTTTGCGATGTGCACGTCCATTTTCGCGAGCCGGGTCTTTCTTATAAAGAAACGATAAAAACGGGCAGTCTGTCCGCCGCCGCGGGCGGTTACACGGACGTCTGCACGATGCCGAACGTTGACCCCGTTCCGGACAGCGCGGAGAACATAAAAAAGCAGCTTGGTATTATAGAGCGCGACGCGGTGATAAAAGTCCATCCGTACGCTTCGATAACGGTCGGACGGCGCGGATTTGACGTCGTGGATTTTGCGGAGCTGTCGCAGTACGCCATAGCGTTTTCCGACGACGGCTCGGGCGTGCAGACGCCGGAAGTAATGGAGCGCGCGATGAGGCTTGCAAAGCAGTACGGCAAAATAATAGCCGCGCACTGCGAGGATAATACTTTGCTTCACGGCGGTTATATACACGACGGAGCGTATGCAAAAGCGCACGGACACAAAGGCATCTGCTCGGAAAGCGAATGGAAACAGATAGAGCGCGACCTCGAGCTCGCCGCGAAAACCGGCTGCGCCTACCACGTCTGCCATATTTCAACCAAGGAAAGCGTTGAGCTTATAAGACAGGCGAAGAAAAGCGGCGTCGACGTGTCGTGCGAGACCGCGCCGCATTACCTTGTCTTAGATGAAAACGATCTATGCGAAGACGGCCGCTTCAAAATGAATCCGCCGCTCCGCTCAAAAGAGGACAGGGAAGCGCTTATTGAAGGAGTTATCGACGGAACGGTCGATATGATAGCGACAGACCACGCGCCTCATTCAGTACAGGAAAAGTCAAAGGGGCTCAAAGACAGCGCCTTCGGCATAGTCGGGCTTGAAACCGCGTTTCCCGTGCTTTACACGGAGCTTGTCAGAAAAAACGTCATCACGCTCGACCGCCTCGTATATATGCTGACCGAAGCGCCGAGAAAAAGATTCGGTATAAAAGAAAGCGGATATTCCGTTTGGGACTTGGACAGCGAATATGAAGTATGCTCCGATAAGTTTTTATCAAAAGGAAAATCAACGCCGTTTGAAGGCAGAAAAGTTTACGGCAAATGCGTTTTAACGGTTTGTGACGGAAAAACGGTTTTTGAAAATTAAGAATTCAACAAATCAAGCGGTAAATAATTCTTTCAGGAGATGGATATATGAAAAGAAAAGACATCAAAAAGGTTTTGATAATAGGCTCCGGGCCTATCGTTATCGGTCAGGCGGCGGAGTTTGACTATGCGGGCACGCAGGCGTGCTTAGCGCTTAAAGAAGAAGGGTGCGAGGTCATCCTCTGCAACAGTAACCCCGCGACGATAATGACGGACACGTCGATCGCCGATAAAATATATATGGAGCCTTTAACGCTTCAGTATATCGCCAAAATCTTAAGATATGAGCGTCCGGACGCGATAATCCCCGGCATAGGCGGGCAGACGGGGCTCAACCTCGCCATGCAGTTGTCGAGAAAAGGCATTTTGAAGGAATGCGGCACGGAGCTTCTCGGTACGCCGGCGGAGAGCATAGAGCGCGCGGAGGACAGAGAGCTTTTCAAGGAAATGTGTATGTCGATAGGCGAGCCCGTCATACCGTCCGAAATAACTTACAGCGTCGATGAGGCGAAAAAGGCGGCTGCCGAGATAGGCTACCCCGTCGTTTTGCGTCCCGCGTTCACGCTCGGCGGCACGGGCGGCGGCTTTGCCGACGACGAGGACGAGCTTATGAGCATAGCGCCCAACGCCTTTATGCAGTCTCCCGTTCATCAGGTGCTCGTCGAAAAGAGCGTAAAGGGATATAAAGAGATAGAATTCGAGGTCATGCGCGATTCAAGCGACCATGCGATAACGATTTGCGGCATGGAAAACGTTGACCCGGTCGGCGTCCACACCGGCGACAGCATAGTCGTCGCGCCTATCTTATCACTTAACGATCACGACCTTAAAATGCTGAACGACAGCGCGATAAAAATAATAAAAGAGCTTAAAATCGAGGGCGGCTGCAACGTCCAGTTCGCTCTCCACCCGGAAACGAGCGAATATTTCCTGATAGAGGTCAACCCGAGAGTTTCGCGTTCGTCCGCCCTCGCGTCCAAGGCGAGCGGCTATCCGATTGCGAGAGTTACGGCAAAAATCGCTCTCGGCATGATGCTTGAAGAGATACCCGTCGCGGGCGGCAACGCGGCGATCGAGCCTTCGCTTGACTACATCGTCGCGAAATTCCCGCGCTTCCCGTTCGATAAATTCGCCGACGCGCCGAACACGCTCGGCACCCAGATGAAGGCGACGGGCGAGGTCATGGGCATCGGCTCCAACCTCGAAGAATGTATGCTCAAATCCATACGCTCGCTTGAAGTCGGCGTATGTCATCTGTACCTGCCGAAATTTGACGGTATGAAAAACGACGAGTTGTTATCGTACATCTCCGTTTTCCGCGACGATAATATTTACGCGATAACGGAGCTTTTGCGCCGCGGCGTCGATATAGAAACGCTCCATAAAACGACGATGATAACGGAGCTTTTCTTACAGTCGCTCAAAAAGATCACCGATATGGAGCATAAGCTCAAAACAAACGTGAACAGCCTTGACGTCCTGCGTGAGGCGAAGAAAATGGGCTTTTCCGACAAGTTTATCGCAAAGCTGTGGAATCTGTCCGAGGTCGAGATATACGAAAAGAGGAAAAAATACGGCATAATCCCCGTATTCAGAATGGTCGACACGCTCCATACGGGCAAATATATAGCGTACCTGTACTCCTCTTATACGGGCGAAAATCAGAGTATACTGACGGACAAAAAGAAGGTCGTCGTTCTCGGCGCGGGCCCGATAAGGATAGGACAGGGAGTTGAGTTCGACTATTCAACGGTCCACGCTGTACAGACGATAAAACGCCAGGGCTATGAATCCATAATCATAAACAACAACCCCGAGACGGTGTCGACCGACTACACCACCGCGGACAAGCTCTATTTTGAGCCGCTTACGCCCGAGGACGTTATGGCGGTGCTCGATTTTGAAAAACCCGAAGGCATAGTAGCCTCGCTCGGCGGTCAGACGGCTATCAACCTCGCACAGCCGCTCACCGACAGAGGCGTCAAGATGATAGGCACGGACTGCGAGGCGATAGAGCGCGCGGAAAACCGCGACAGCTTTGAAAAGGTGCTTTTGCAGCTCGGCATACCTCAGCCGAAGGGCTGCGCCGTGACGAATATAGAAGACGGCGTCGCCGCCGCGGCGGAGATAGGCTATCCCGTCCTCGTCCGTCCGTCGTTCGTGCTCGGCGGCCGCGCGATGCAGATAGTGGCAAATGAAACGCAGCTCCGCCATTACTTAAAGACCGCCGTCGAGATAGACGCGGACAAGCCGGTGCTCGTTGACAGATATATACCCGGAAAAGAGGTCGAAACGGACGCGATATGCGACGGACGCGACGTGTTCATACCCGGCATAATGGAGCTCGTGGAGCGCACGGGCATACACTCCGGCGACTCGATAAGCGTTTACCCCGCGTTCTCCGTATCCGACAAGGTCAAGGGAATAATCCTGCAGTATACGAAAAAATTAGGCCTCGGCATAGGCATAAAGGGCTTATATAATATTCAGTTCATCGTTGACAAAAACGACGACGTGTTCGTTATAGAGGTCAACCCGCGCTCGTCGCGCACCGTTCCGTTCTTATCCAAATCCACGGGCTATCCGCTGCCGGATATAGCGACGGAGGTAATACTCGGCAAGTCCTTAAAAGAGCAGGGCATATTCGACCTTTATCCCGAGGAAAAGAAACGCCACTACGTAAAGGTCCCGGTATTTTCGTTCAACAAAATAAGAGGGCTTGACGCGTACCTCTCGCCCGAGATGAAGTCCACGGGCGAGGCGATAGGCTATGACGACAAGCTGAACCGCGCGCTTTATAAGGCGCTTCAGGCGGCGGGCCTGCGTTTGCAGAACTACGGCACGGTGCTCGTGACCGTCGCCGATTCCGACAAGGTCGAGGCTCTGCCTCTGATACAGCGCTTCTACAACCTCGGATTCAATATAGAAGCCACAGAGGGAACGGCGAAGTACTTAAAAGAAAACGGCATAAGAACGCACGTACTGAATAAAATTTCGTCCGGCTCGGATGAGATACCGGACGCCCTGCGCCAGGGTCATATAGCGTACGTCATAAACACGCGCGACATAGGCGCGACGGACGCGCAGAGCGACGGCTTGCAGATAAGACGGCTGGCGACCGAAAACAACGTGACGATGTTCACGTCGCTTGACACGGTCCGCGTGCTCCTCGACGTGCTTGAGGAAACGACGCTCACCGTCTCCACAATTAACTCATAATATGAAAGACGTAATTTTCACCGTAAAAAAGAACGTGCCGCTTACAAAAAACGTGTACGAAATGACGCTTACAGGCGACACGTCGGATATAGAACGCCCGGGGCAGTTCGTCAATATAAAGCTTGACGGGCTGTATCTGCGCCGCCCCGTATCGGTCTGCGATAAGACAAATGATACGCTTACTCTGATATACAAAGTCGTCGGCAAGGGCACGGAGCAGATGGCAAATTTGCCCGATAAAACAAAATTATCCGTTTTATCGGGTCTCGGAAACGGGTATGATATAAGCGTGTCGGGCGAGCATCCGCTTCTCCTCGGCGGCGGCGTCGGCGTTCCGCCTCTTTATCTGCTTGCAAAGGAGCTTATAAGGGACGGCAAAAAGCCGTACGTCACACTCGGCTTCAACTCGGCGGACGAGGTGTTTTACGAAAAAGAATTCGAAGCGCTCGGCTGTACCGTGACGGTGACAACTGTCGACGGAACGTACGGCAAAAAGGGCTTCGTTACGGACGCTTTGCCCGATGATTACACGTATTACTACGCCTGCGGGCCTCTGCCCATGCTCAAAGCCGTGTATAAGGCTTGCAAAACGGGAGGTCAGCTTTCGTTTGAGGAGAGAATGGGCTGCGGCTTCGGCGCTTGTATGGGCTGTTCGTGCAAGACGATTACGGGCTATAAGCGTATATGCAAAGACGGCCCCGTGCTTTACAAGGAGGAGATATTATGGGAAAAATGAGCGTCGACCTCTGCGGTATAGAGCTTGACAATCCGGTGATCCCCGCCTCTGGCACGTTCGGCTACGGGCTTGAATTTGCGGAGCTGTACGATATAAATATTCTCGGCACGTTTTCCTTCAAGGGAACGACAAAAGAGCCGCGCTTCGGCAACCCGACGCCGAGGATAGCGGAGTGCGCGTCGGGTATGCTGAACGCCGTGGGTTTGCAGAACCCGGGCGTTGAGCACGTTATAAAATACGAGCTTCCGGCGCTGAAAAAAGTGTTTGCCAAAAAGGTTATGGCGAATATTTCGGGCTCATCGATCGAAGATTACGTTTACGTAAGCGAGCTGCTTGATCGTGAGGAGCAGGTCGGTTGGCTTGAAATAAACATAAGCTGCCCGAACGTTAAGGCGGGCGGAATGGGCTTCGGAACGTCGTGCGAGAGCGCGGCGGCGGTGACAAAAGCCGTAAAGGCGGTCACGACAAAGCCCGTGATAATGAAGCTGTCGCCGAACGTTACGGATATTGCGTCTATCGCAAAAGCGTGCGAGGACGCGGGCGCGGACGGTATCTGCGTCATAAACACGCTCCTCGGTATGAGGATAGATTTAAAGACGGGCAAACCCATAATCGCAAACGTGACGGGCGGCGTGTCCGGTCCGTGCGTGTTCCCCGTGGCGCTGCGGGCCGTATATCAGGTCAGCCGCGCGGTAAAAATTCCCGTCGTCGGCTGCGGCGGCGTAAGCACGGCGGAGGACGTACTGGAGATGATGTGCGCGGGAGCTGCGGCGGTCGAGGTCGGCGCGGCGAATCTCGTTGATCCGTACGCCTGCAAGAAGATAATTGAAGAGTTGCAGGAGGTTATGGACAGGTATAAATTTGTAGGGGAGGGGTCCGCCCTCCCGCTTAAAGAATAAATAATAAAGAAGAAAGAATAAAGAATAAAGAATAAAAACCGGTGTCGGCTTCGCCGACGAAAATGGGTGGTCCCCCAAACGCGCGTTAGCGCACAAATCGTCCCGAAGGGACACCTGCCTTATTCACTATTCACTTTTACCTCTTACTTTTTAGTGAATAGTGAAGAGTGAAGAGGTAAGGTGTCGCTGACGCGACGAATTATGGTGGGTCCCCACCCCTCAAGGCACGGCAAAGCCGTGCCACCCCCCCATACCCCCCTGTTCCCCTCCCGCAAATCAAAGATTTGAGGGGGCGCGGCAAAAATCATAAACAGGGAGCTTAACAGACCATGGAACCGGGTATGGAAGAGAAATCGCAAAAAGCGATCGGGCTGTGTGAAGCAGGCGACGAAATGCCGGCGGTAATGAAGCTGTAAACAAAGGAGGATGAAAAAATGGAATTGATACAAAGCTTTTCGGTGGACCATACCCGCATAGTACCGGGTATTTTCACAAGCAGGGTAGATAAACTGGGAGATTATTCCGTCACGACGTAC
>CADBSB010000128.1 GCA_902797235.1 uncultured Ruminococcus sp.
GCGTTTTCCGGCGCGCCGTAGTTTTCCAGATTAAAATATTTTTCCGCGCGCTCAATGCCGCGTTTCGTTAAAACTGAGGTCTTCGCCTTTTCATCGACGATATAATCGTACTCGTCGGAGACGGAGGAGGAATCAAGGTCCTCCTTTGAATCTATCTCCTTCATTTTGTACATCCGAAGTGTCTTTACGAACGCTTCCGCGCGGTCGTACAGCTCCGTCGGCTTGTCGCCGGGACCGGATATGATAAGCGGCGTCCTCGCCTCGTCTATCAAAATCGAGTCGACCTCGTCGACTATCGCGTAGGCGTGGCCGCGCTGAACGAGGCGCTCTTTGTTTTTCACCATGTTGTCGCGCAGATAGTCAAAGCCGAACTCGTTGTTCGTGCCGTACGTTATATCCGCGGCGTAGGCCTTGCGTTTCAGATCGCTGTCATGCTCGTTTGAAACGATAAGACCGCAGGACAAGCCTAAGAAGTTGTATATCCTTCCCATTTCCTCGCTGTCACGCGTGGCAAGGTAGTCGTTTACCGTAACTATATGTACGCCGTTGCCCGTTAAGGCGTTTAAGTACGCCGGCATCGTTGCGGCGAGCGTTTTGCCTTCGCCCGTCTTCATCTCGGCTATACGGCCCTGATGAAGTATTATGCCGCCTATCAGCTGTACGCGGAACGGGCGCTTGCCGAGAACTCTGTCCGCCGCCTCGCGCACCGTGGCGAAAGCTTCGGGCAGTATATCGTCCGTCGTCTCGCCTTTGGCAAGTCTTTCTTTGAAGGCTGCCGTCATGGCTTTCAGCTCGTCGTCCGTCTTATTTTTATACTCGTCCGCAAGCGATTCGATCTTGTCCGCAAGTGGAAGGATCTTCTTTACCTGCTTTTCGCTGTACGTGCCGAATAACTTAGTCAAAAGTCCCATTTTTTACTTCTCCAAATATATTTATTAAAAAATGATGATTTAAAGTATATCTATTATATGCTATTATACAAAAAGTACGGTAGCGAATAAAACCGTATTTTGTAAATTTTCATAAGGAAGTATGATTATGGATATAAATATTGCGCTCATAGAGCCGGAAATACCGCAGAACACGGGAAATATTGCGCGCACGTGCGCCGCCGTCGGCGCGTCGCTGCACCTCGTCAAGCCGCTCGGCTTTGAGATAGACGATAAGAAGCTGAAGCGCGCCGGGCTCGATTACTGGGACAAGCTCGATATAACGTACTACGACGGCCTTGACGATTTTCTTGAAAAGAACAGGGAAGAGAAGATGTTTTTCTTCACCACAAAGGCAAAACAGTCGTATACCGACGTCAAGTACCCGGACCGCGTTTTCATCGTCTTCGGCAAGGAGACGAAGGGCCTGCCCGAGGAGCTGCTCTACGCCAACCCCGAAAAATGCGTCCGCATCCCCATGCGGGACACGCTCCGCTCACTCAATCTCTCAAACTCCGTCGCCGTCGCGGTCTACGAAGTCCTCCGCCAGCGCGATTTTGAAGGGCTGAGAGAGGAAGGGGAACTGACGAGGTTTAAATGGTAACGTTTTTATCGTAGGGCGGGAGCAAGCCCCGCCCTACGTGTTGAAAAGCCCTGAGAACTCGTAGCGTACAAGAACAGCCGGTGAAGCAATATATTCACGCGCACAGCGCATTTCACTTGTCCACAGGACAAATTTCACCCGTCCGTTCACGGACGGACTTCACACAAAAAAGCGCCCTTTACGAAACGTAAAGGACGATTTTTTTGTACTTATCAGCCGCCCAGCTTGGCGCTGTTTATCTTTATGCCGGGGCCCATCGTGGAGGCTATGCAGACGCTCTTGAGGTACTGACCTTTTGCGGCTGCCGGCTTCGCTTTGATTATCGCTCCCATAAGAGCGTCAAAGTTCTCCATGAGCTTCTCGGCACCGAAAGACGATTTGCCTATCGGGCAGTGGATGATGTTCGTTTTGTCAAGACGGTATTCGATCTTACCGGCTTTTGCTTCCTTGACGGCACGGCCGACGTCGGGTGTGACGGTACCGGCTTTGGGGTTAGGCATAAGGCCCTTAGGACCGAGGATCTTACCGAGACGGCCTATAACGCCCATCATATCGGGGGACGCGATAACAACGTCGAACTCAAACCAGTTTTCCTTTGTTATCTTCGTTACGTAATCCTCCGCGCCGACGTAATCGGCGCCCGCCGCTGCTGCGGCGTCAGCCTTGTCACCCTTTGCAAATACGAGGGTGCGGACTGTTTTGCCCGTTCCGTTCGGGAGGACGATGGCGCCTCTGACCTGCTGGTCAGCGTGACGGCTGTCAACGCCTAAACGGATGTGAGCTTCAACTGTTTCATCAAATTTTGCTTTTGCAGTCTGAACGAGGATATCGAAAGCCTCTTTTTCATCATACTGCTTCGTGCGGTCAACGAGCTTAGCGCTGTCCTTATATTTCTTTCCTCTGAACATATCGTTTCCGCCTCCTTTCAGTCAACTACCGTGACGCCCATGCTGCGGGCTGTACCGGCGACCATGCTCATAGCCGTTTCAATGGAACCTGCGTTCAGGTCGGGCATTTTTGTTTCCGCGATCTTTCTGACCTGTTCCTTTGTGATGGTGGCGACCTTCGTCTTGTTCGGGACGGCGGAGCCGGATTCGATACCGCAGGCCTTCTTGATAAGAACGGCGGCGGGCGGTGTCTTTGTGATGAACGTGAACGTGCGGTCGGCGTAGATCGTGATGACTACGGGTATGATAAGACCGATGTCGTTCTTCGTTCTCTCGTTGAATTCCTTACAGAAGTTAGGGCTCGATACTCCGTGAGGGGAAAGTGCGGGTCCTACAGGGGGCGCGGGGTTCGCTTTACCCGCGGGTAACTGGAGCTTTACGTAAGCTACTATTTTCTTTGCCATTTTTATTACCTCCGTATGTGGTTATTTATCGGAAGACACGAAAAAATTTATCTTCCTCCCACGACTGCGACCGA
>CADBSB010000129.1 GCA_902797235.1 uncultured Ruminococcus sp.
GATACCGCCGTCGAGATAAGTCTGATAGTGATTGTATATTATCTGATCGGGATAAGTCACGCTCGTCGGCGTGAACCATATCTGATAAAACATTCCGACAAGCTTGTCGCGCGGAGCGGCGGCGCCGTCGACCACGGCTCTGTCAAGGTCGTCCGCGGCTACCCACGTGTCCGAATAAAGATCGCGGATAAGCGTTTTGTCGGCGGGATAATAAGGCTCGGGTATCGCTTCCGTCCATTTTATCTCCACGTTGTCGATATACGCCTCGCCGGAGTTACCGCCCGACGACCACAGGGAGAAAAAGCCTTTCGTTCCTATATCGTACGTAAATTTTGCTTTTACCTTTTCTTTTCCGTCAGCGTCTTTTAAAATGACTTTATTCTGATCTTCTATAACGGCGGAAAACAGCGTTTTGAACTCTCCGTCCTTTTTCACCTCAACGGTTATCACGTTGTTTTTGACGTCGTCCGTCACTCTTACACGCTGAGTTTTTGAAAAGTTGACGTCGACTTTAAACGTTTTTACGGTCGGCCACGTTGATATGACGCCGACCTTGTCCGCGTGGAAAGCGAGCCATATTCCGTTTGAGCCGACGGCGGCGAACTGGTTGCCGTATTCCGGCAGGCGCAGTCCTATATATTCGGAAACGTTGTCTATATTGCCGTTCCTGTTTGCGTTGACGTCCCATTCCGCAACGAAAACGTCCGCTTTGATCTTGTGTTTGTTTGCAAAATAGGCGTGATTCGTCCTGCTGCTGAAAACGCCGTCCTTCAACGTTCCCTCGCTGTTGACGTACCAGTCGGGGTCGGCGGGCTTTATCGTCGCCTCGAAGTCCTGACTGTATGAATAGCTCTGCTGCTCGGGCTGTTCCGTGCCGCTCGGCCCGTTGTCCTCGTTTATACCGTCGTCAAAAACGTATACCTCGCCCTTTATATCCGGCGCGGTCGTAATCGCTTCGGCAGTGTTTTCGTTCGTCGTATCCGTCTGCACCGGTTTATCACAGCCGAAAAGCAGTATCATAACAACGCTCAGAACAATACAGAATAACGCTCTTATCCGCTTTTTCATCATATAACTCCTTGATATAATATTACAGTTTGATTTTACATCAAAATGTTTGCAATTTCAATTGCAAAATTACGCATATATATTGCAATTACAATATAATTGTGCTATAATATAAGCGGAGGACAAGCGTATGGAAATTTGCGGATTATACACGGTGCATAAAGCGGAAAAAAGTGCGGACGGCTTTTCTTATCCCGTCCACAGCCACAGCTCTTACGAAATACTGACAGTCACGAAGGGAAGCTGCGGCATAGTTATAGGCGATACCGAATATGAGCTTGGCAAAAACGACGCGGCGCTCATATTTGAAAACGAGACGCACGGACTTTTATTAAACGGGGCGCCGTTTGAATTCTTTGCGGTGCAGTTCATACCGAGGGTATGCAAAAGCGCGGAGCTTGACGGGGTTATTTCAGGAATGTACGGACTGTGCAAGAACAAAAGCGGCGCCGTTCTTACGGTGGACGAAACGATATATCCGACGGTCGTTTCATGTATGCGCCGGATCTGCGACGAGCGCTCGGACACGGACACGGATATGTACTTTACGTACATCCGCGCGATACTTTACGAGCTTTCTCACAACGCCGTGCGGAAATCGGGCGTTATATCCGAGCATAAAACAAAAAAGAACGGCGGCGCAGAGCTTCTCAACGCCGTTATAGACTACGTGGGCGAAAATCTGAACATGATCTCGGATCTTTCGTTCATAGAAGCCGTTTTCCATTACAGCAATTCACACGTCAACCGCATTTTCCGCGATACTCTCGGCGTGTCCGTGTGGCAGTACATAACCGCGAAAAAGCTCGATCTCGCGTACAATCTTATAGCGGAGGGACACAGCGTAAAAGCCGCCGCGTCAAGATGCGGCTTCGGCGATTATTCGGTGTTTTATAAATCCTTCGTAAAGCATTTCAACATCTCCCCGTCGGCGGTAAAACACTCTTTTAAATAATATTCAGCGCGAAAAAGTGCTCTCCGCTCTCGACGGCGCGGGGATATGGTATATGCCGCTCAAAGGCACGCTTTTGAAGGACCTTTACCCGAAGACCGGAATGCGCGAAATGGCGGATAGCGACATACTGTTCGACGCCTCGCGCTGCGGGGACGTCAAGCGGATAATGAAAAGCCTCGGCTTTGAGATAAAAGCGTACGGAACGGACCCTCACGACAGTTATTTGAAGCCGCCCGTCAGCAATTTTGAGATGCACCGAAAGCTGTTTGACGACAGCTTTGACAAACGCATAGCAGAATACTATAAAGACGTGAATTGTCCCTTACGGGACGTTAAAAGGAGCTGCCGCGAAGGGAAAATCCCGATAAGGAAGTTATTAACTGCGCGTAAATGCGGTGAGTAGGTGCGCAATTATTGAAAAGAACAGGCTGGAAATAATTCAGTCTGTTCTTTGTTGTTTGTCAGAGCTAAATTGCCGCGC
>CADBSB010000130.1 GCA_902797235.1 uncultured Ruminococcus sp.
AGAAAACGCTCCGGGGGAGCGTTTTTAGCGGTGACTGTTGACGAGCCTTGCGCCGCCAAAGGGGTTCCCCGACGCGAACTGGAGAGCGTTGGGGGTTCCCGTCGGGGGAAGATGAAGCAAGGCGAGGAAAGCGCAGCGGTCAAAATAATCAAGCATAGGTGCGGCAGCACCGCGCAGATTATTTTGGGCACCGCAAGCGCCTTTGCAAGGCACGCACTAACAAATCAACACAAATTGCTTCGCAAAATCCAAGAAGAATCTCTCCTTCTCCGTCCCTTATTCCGTAAACCTGAAACCGTCTTTTTTGGCGTTTTTTTGTATCGTGACGGTATCCTCACCTTCAAACATTGCGATCATTTGTTCAAGATGAGTTACAAGCATCCACTTTACGCGCTTTTTTGAAAAATGCTTTAAGACCGTATACAGTGCCGAGGCTCCCTCGTCGTAAGAGGTGGACTGAAACACCTCGTTCAAGAATACAAACGATCCGTCCGAAACGTTGTGAACGAACTGCGAAAGATCAGAAACCTCGGACTCGAATCTGCCGCCCTGCCCTACTCGCTCCAGATTTCTCTCCGACGACGCCATCATAACGAAGATCCCCTTGGGCAAGTCGATCACGGCGCTTGCGGCGGGTATCGGAAGCCCCGCGTTGGTAAGAAGATAGGACGACGCGACGGAGCGCAGATATACGGTCTTGCCGCTCCCGTTTTCACCGATTATCAAAATACCGTCGTTTTCGCTTTTAAAGCAAAAATCATTCGGAACGACCGTCTCATCACGCAAAGCGGCAAGTAAATACAGGTCTTTCAAATCCGATATTTCGGTCTCTTCTCCCAACCGGGGATAGCAGAAAGCAATACCGTGCTCCGTCAGATAATCTACGTATGAAATTGCGACGTCGTAAAATTCAAGCGCGTACAGATCGTTTGAAAACTCCGAATATACCGACTTGATGATACGGGCAAGCTCGTCAATCATCGGCCGCGCAAAAGACGACGTAAACGAAGGGTCTTCAAACAGATCTGCGTCGATTTTTACTTTACCGTATGAAATATCAGTATTGTCTTTTTTCCTTTTGAAAAACCTTCTTATACCGGATGGCTCAGGATCATCGGGCTTTTTGCCGTCGGGCAAAACGTACTTTGCGCTCATATTTGCGCCGTCGGACAGATGTATTTCCAGCGCTCCGCCGGTCATAAAGTATGTTTTGCTTTCAAGCCGGGTCAAAATCATCAGTAATTCGTTATATTCGGCGGATTTGACGGTTTTTGACAGATCGTCTCTTAACCCGCAAAGTCCGTCCGATCCGACGGGCGACGACGCAAGAAGATCGAACACGTCTTTTTGCAGTAAAAGCAGTTTTTTGAGCCACCACGCCGTCTCGGAGAGAAAATCTATCATACCGCCCCCGCGCGGACGCCGCGTGATGTCGGAATAGTACTGCCTTTTAACATCGGTATATGACGTATTGTATTCAACAGCCTTATTAAGTAACATGGAAAGCTTTGACAAAAGCTCGGGAATACCTGAAAAATCTTTAATTATCTGCTGTCTGTATGCGATCACTTCACGGTCGCTTTGCAGATCCGCGATATAAAAAAAGCGGTCAAGCTTTTTAAAATCGGAATAAAAATGTGAAAAAGTATCAGCGATCTGCAAGGATTTGAGGCTGCTTTGATCCGCAAACTGCTTATTTTCGGGAACACGGAAATCTCCGTACAGTAAATCTGTCATGAATCATCCCCCAAAGACTTTTCGTCAAGATCGTACTTTTTAAGTATATCGCCCGCGTACGAGCCGCCCGGCTTGTCCGATAAGCCGATCTGATAAGTTCTTGTGTGCAAAAGATCGTTTGCAACAACGGGCGAAAGCACGGGATACGCGCTTTTATACACGTCGTATAAATGCGTTACGAACAGGCAGCAGCTGCCTTTTTCCGACAGCTGATCCATAGCGGAAAGAGCGAGCTCCGTCGCTTTGCTCTGCGTACCGCCGCTGAACGTTTCGTTCAAAAACACAAAGCTTTCATCATCGCACTTTCCGATTATCTCCGAGACGGCGTTGATCTCACGGTCCAGTCTGCCGTAGTATGCGGAATCTTCATCCTGCGGAAAATGACCGAAAACCTTTGTATACGTATAGATCATCGCGCTTCTGCAAAATATCGGACAACCGCCGAGGAACATAATAAGCTGCGATGCGACTGCGCGTAAATACGTCGTTTTTCCCCCGCCGTTTGCCCCGCAAATATAGAAACAGCGTTTTTCGGGCGAGATAAAAACGTTATTCGGAACGATTTTTTCGGCCTTTGCGGAAATAAGTGTTATATCATACAGTTCATCTGCCGAAAAAGAAGGGTTTTCCGCCGGCGTCGGATACGTGTGAGGAATATTCTGCCGATCCGCTTTTTTTATCAGCTCCGATACCTCAAAATAGAAATCCATCTCGGAAATAAGCGACAGGAGGTTAAAATCGATTCCGTCGTAAAGAGATCTTTCAAGCTGAGTAAGTTTATCAAAAGATTCGGGATATAACGCGTTTAGGTATTTTGAAAACGGCGATACAAACGTTATCTTTTTGTCGTCATCCGTTCTGTCACGCCCCCAACCGAGCGCGTCGGCGTCCCTGACGATAAGGTCAAGCACAGATTTTTGACCCCCGCCCGTATCCTCGGCAAGATAATATCCGCTCGGCGAAAACACGATCCGCGATCCTGATATTTTGTCAAGCAGTGCTGCGTATTCGGCAAACGTATTTTGCATTTCCCCGCTTTTTTTCTTCAACTCTGCAAAATACGCGGATAAACGGCCGCAAAAATAGCTGCCGGCGGGCAAATCGGCGTCAATCAAGGAAAAAAAACATGCCACGCATTCTCTGAATACAAACAGCCGCACACAGTCATTATCGGATTTGTTATATCGGTCAAACGTCTTTGAAAACTGCGCGAGCTTTTTATACAGCAGCGTAAACTGTTCCTTTGCGCGTATATCCTTTTCAAGTATACGGAAAATTTCTTGGCGTGCGAGAATATCCTCCGCCCCGCACGGGTGCGAAAGAATTTTCAAAGTGTTGCCGCAAAACAGCGTATTCAGTTTTAATTCGGTCAATAGCGCCATCGGAACAGGATCGCCGTCCCTCAGACCTTTTTTCGTAATGAGAGAAAATTCCGTCATAACCTGCTCCCAAAGGATCCTATCATTGAAAGAAATTCGGACGCTTCATAAACGGAGGTAAAACCTGTTTTGTCGCCGCCGCAAAGCTCTGTCATAGAATTCCCGTCGGCTTTTGACAATTTGAGGATTTTAGGACATACCACGTAGCACGGCACCCAATTCACCGTATGATCGGCATTATATTTATACCGGAAGTTATGCGCCGGCATATCATGGTTTTTATATTCTATCTGAAAAGCGGATGCGTGGAACTGAAAGGTCATATTTTTCCTTGAATAGTGATTATCGTCGATAAAGCATATCATATTTTTCTTCGATATAAAGCCAATAAGCTTGACTGAAAACACCGTTTTGTCAAATTCAACATAAAAATCGCAGTTTTTTGAGTTGATGCTTTTCAGCCACCAGAAAAAGGACGTTTTACCGAGTTTTGCGTTTTTTGATCTGCACAGCGACCCGAGCTTTACCGCAAATATGATCCTTGCAATCACGTACCTGCCGAAAAACAGGAAAAATATAATCAAAAAAGCGATCGAAAGGTAAAGCACCGTCATATATGTGCCTCCTTATTTGCAAAACAGCGGGCGTCTTTTTAAATCAAAGAGGCCCGCTATCGTAGTATTCGTATCTTTATGTATTTAGGACAGATTTTATTTTACTCTGAATCTTCCGGTATTCTCAACAAGTCCGACGAGGGAGTGCTTCAAGGCCTTGTCGTACTTTGAAAAATCGGAGCCGAACGCGTCCTCCCACGTATATTTTTCATCCGTTCTGACGCGGACGATCGTCGGTTTCTTTTTATTGTAATATTCAAAAACGGCTGGTGCGTACGTATTTTCTATGTAATCGTCCACCTCTATGCTTACCTCGTCAAGCTCGCGGGCGGCGGCCTGTACGTCCTTCAGCTTTTCACATTCGCCGCAGTTTCTGTGTCTGCCCTCGTAATACGAGCCGGTGGAATACGACGCGCAGGAGGAACAGCCGGCTTCATCCGCCAGCTCGTTATACTTTGCCTCGTACTCGCCGTACTTATCATAAAGCTTCTGAAGATTTTTCTGATACTCCTTGAATTTTAACATAACAGACCTCCTATAATCATAAGGATCATTTGATTTTAATTCATTATATCACAAACCTTTCTTTAATGCAATACGTACAAAAAAATTTACAATCGTTTTTTGCCCCGTCTTTTACATATAAATTCAATATTTTATACAACTTTTAAATAAAACCCCTTGAACAATGCGCGGTTTAGTGATATAATACAAACCGAAAATACAAAAGAAACCGGGTCAATTATGAAAATCAAAAATATAATTGCAATTCTAATTGTGATCTGTACTGCGTTTGTCTTCGCCGTTGGAATTTACGCCGCGGACGCGCAGGTACGGGAAGTCTCAAAAGAGACGGAAGCGGTCACAGCCGCGGGCACGACGGAAGCTGTGACGACGGAGCCCGAAAATAAGAAAGAAAGCTTTCTGACCTTATGGTATCTGCCGATAATAGTTATCGTCATAGCGGTGGCAGCGGTAATAGCCGTAAGGATCGTAATAATGAAAAGAATATTCAAAAAATAAAAACGGAGCCCGATATGAAAGTTCTGATACTCAACGGAAGCCCCAAATGTGAAAAAAGCGATACGCTTCATATGTCAAAAGCTTTTGCGGAAGGCATACGCTCGGTAACGAGCGGAGACGTCCGCGTGATACACACGGCGGAAAAGCGTATATCATACTGTAACGGCTGTTTTATCTGCAAAAAGACCGGAGCGTGCGTGATCGACGACGATATGACAAAGATCCTTGACGCGATACGCGAAAGCGACGTGGTGATACTGAGCTTTCCGCTCTACTGCCATTCGATGCCCGCCGCGCTGAAGGTCGTCGTCGAGCGCACAATGCCGCTTACGGCGGAGCGGATAGAGAAAAACGGAGAGGGCGATTATCACCATAAAGAGCGCGAGGAGACGAAGGACCTGCGCTTCGTTTCGATCTGCGGCAGCGGTTATCCGCACAGCAGAGCCGACTTTGAACTGATCGAAAAAACGGTCAGGCGCACGTTCAGAGGCTGCGACACGGTGATAAACGTTGAGGAAAGTCCGCTGTTCAACATAAAGGACGCGGAGCCTTTGACGGATACGCGGCTTGAACTGCTTGAAAAAGCGGGCGCGGAGTACGCTGAAGCCGGCACCGTGTCTGACGATACTTACAAACAGCTTGCGATCCCGATGATACCCGAGGAAATTTATATGAAATTCGCTAACGGCGAAAAACCGGGAAGGTAAAAATTAGACGCGACGTGATACTGTTCGGGGGTTTTCTATTGTTGATAACTGCGATAATTTAAAAAAGGAGATATAAAAATGGAACTTGATGAAAGAACGTTAAAGGACGGATTAAAGTACGTAGTCGGGCAGTGGCAGGTCGACTACCTTGTGAACGCGTGGTCAAACGATCTCAAACACATACCCGCGACGGAATTCAAGAGCGAGGACGGGCAGGATTTTTCCGCTATCTCGTTTGAATTCTTTGAGGATCACACGGTGATATTAAGAAACGCGGCGAACGGCGTTGAGGTGAAGGGCGAGTGGGATCAGACGGGAATGCTTTCGTATCACTATTCCGTAAACGACTTTTTCAAAATACCCGAGGGCGCGTTCCGCGATAACGTCGAAAAGCTTGACGTGGTTGACGGTCACCTTGCTTTCAGCATAGGCGTGCTCGTCGTAGCTATGAAAAAGATAAAGGACGGCGTGATAACGAAGGAGCCCGATATAGCCGATAAGGAAATGAGCGAAGAGGATGCGAAGGCTGACGCGATAGTCGGCAAATACGCGGTCGCCATGGCGTTTTCGTACGTTGACGAAAAATTCAGACTTTGCACAAGAGAAGAAGTGGAAGCCGAGATGCAGAAGAAGAAAGACGCGGGCGAGGACGTTGACGACGATATGTTATCCGGCTTTGAAATGGTAGTCGAAATAGCGGCGGACCACAAAATATATCAGTGGATGAAGCTGCCCGCGGGCGTGCCCGAGGAGGAGATCAAAAAAGCGCTCGAGCAAGGCGAGATAAAAGCCGTAAAGGACGGATTTTTCAGCGCCGGCGCACTTGACTGGAAATCCGTCGACGGCAAGTATTACTACAACACGGGCGAGCACAGAGAGGTTTTCGGCGAGGAACAGTCCGCGTGGGACGAGCTCAAAGCGGACGAGGACGGACTTATACCGTTTGGCTCGGGTATGATGAAATTAAAGAAAATATAATAGTAAAAAGGAAAACGTGGCTGCCGCAAAGGGAAAAGCCCGATAAGGAAGTTTTTCACTGCGCGTAAACGTGGTGAGTAGGTGCGCAATTATTGAAAAGAACAGGCTGGAAATAATTCAGTCTGTTCTTTGTTGTTTGTCAGAGCTAAATTGCCGCGC
>CADBSB010000131.1 GCA_902797235.1 uncultured Ruminococcus sp.
AATTAGCGAACGCAGTGAGCGTCTTCATTTCTTCATTAGCGAAGCGTCTTCATTAGCCCGAAGGGCGACTTCATTGAAAAAAGCACGCTGTTGCGTGCTTTTTTCTGGCGCGCCATGCGGGATTCGAACCTGCGACCTACCGGTTCGTAGCCGGGCACTCTATCCACTGAGCTAATGGCGCATTGCACCGGATTTTTTCGGTGCTTGACTATAATATCACTTTTTCCCCGAATTGTCAAGGGGTTTTGACGATATTTTTTACTTTTTCTCAATTTTAAGATATTCACGGACGAGAGTGTTCAGCAATTCGTCCCTGTCTATCTTGCGGATAAGTCCGCGGGCGTTCTTGTAATTCGTTATATACGTCGGATCTTCCGAAAGGATATAGCCGACGATCTGGTTTATGGGATTGTATCCTTTTTCTTTAAGCGCCTGATACACCTGTATCAGTATGTCTCTTGTTTCCTTTTCCTTTTCGCGTACGAGAGAGAAAGTAATTGTTTTATCTTTTTCGGACATTTTACGGCTCCTTTCGGTTATCTGTACCTGTGATAACTATATTATACACATTTTTTTTGATTTTTCAAGGGGTTTTAAAAAGATTTCAGCAATTTGTATTCATAACTGTCCTGCAAAGCCTGTAAACACGCCTCTATAATGTCAAACGACACGCCGACAGTCGTCCAGACGTCTACGCCGTCCGTCGATTCTATAAGCACTCGCACCTTTGCCGCGGTCGTGGTAGTTGCGTCTATAACTCTGACCTTGAAATCGAGCAGCTTTAATTTATCCACCTCGGGGTAGAATACGGAGAGGGCGCGGCGCAGCGCGTTGTCAAGCGCGTTGACCGGGCCGTTTCCGAGGGAGCTTCCCATTTCCGTCTTTCCGCCGACCTCTATCTGCACGACCGAACAGGACGTCAACTCTCCGTTTGCGGACGGGAAATCGTCCGTAGTCTTATGCAAGAGGATATTGAAATGCGGCTCATATTTATAAAGCGCACGGCGTAAAAGCAAGGTGAACGACGCCTCCGCCGCCTCGTAATGATAACCGAACATCTCTTTTTCTTTCAATACCGTCACGGCGCGCATCAGCTCGTCCGAATTTTTGTCAGCATCCGGCACAAGCTGTCTCACGCGGTCGAGAAGCGTATTTCTGCCCGAGATTTCCGACAGAACGAATTTACGCTCGTTTCCGACAAGCGACGGGTCAATATGCTCAAACGACGGCGGATATTTTTTGACAGCGTCTATGTGCATACCCGCCTTGTGGTAAAACGCGCTTTTGCCTATGTACGGCTTATTGTTCCTTATTCTCGTATTCGATATTTCGGATATCGCGTTTGCGGTCTTTTTCAGATCCTTCATATCGCAGTCGAATCCGTACCCGAGCTTGAATTTGAGGCTGGGCATGATGACGGACAGATCGGCGTTGCCGCACCTTTCACCTATGCCTAAAAACGTCCCCTGTATCTGCGCGGCGCCCGCCTCCGCGGCGAGCAGCGAATTTGCCGAGGCG
Organism: uncultured Ruminococcus sp.; assembly: GCA_902797235.1. GTDB lineage: Bacteria > Bacillota > Clostridia > Oscillospirales > CAG-272 > UBA1248. The sequence goes on from CADBSB010000131.1 coordinate 1,519, forward strand.
CAGCCTATATCGTCGTGGAAATGGACTGCGATCTTTTTGTATCTGCCGACCGCCTGCCGCGTCAGCTTATCCGCCTCCGACGGCAGGACCGCGCCAGTCGTGTCGCAAAGGCATATGACGTCCGCGCCGGCGTCCGAGGCGGTGTCGAGCACCTTATACGTATATTCCGCGTCGCTCTTTGCGCCGCTGTAAAAATGCTCCGCGTCGAAAATTATCTCTTTTCCGGCTTTTTTGAGGTACGAAACGGTTTCTCGTATTATCGCGAGGTTTTCGTCGCCGCTTATTTTCAGCACTTCCCTCACCTGCTCGGACGAGGCTTTGCCGAACACGACGACCGCGGGCGTGTCCGCGTCAAGCAGTTTTTTCATAGCGGGCGACGTTTCCGGCTCCTCGCCTACGTGTAAAGTCGAGGAGAACGCCGCGAGGCGCGCGTGCTTCAGCTTTACGTTTTTAAGCGATGCGAAAAGCTCCTCATCCTTCGGGTTTGACGCGGGAAAGCCCGCCTCTATTATATCTATGCCGAATGAATCGAGAATTTTTGCTATTTTTATCTTATCTTCAACTGAATAAGATATTCCCTCGCTCTGCGCACCGTCTCTTAGAGTGGTATCAAGAATTTCTATCTTTTTCATCTCATTTATCCGTTCTGTCAAGCAGTCTGTTTATCGCGTTTATGTACGCAAGTATGCTTGCCTCGATTATATCGGTAGACAGTCCCCTGCCCGTTACGTTTCCGTTCTGAGTTTTAAGCTTTACGGTCACCTCGCCGAGCGCGTCCTTGCCGCCGGATATGGAATGTATACCGTAATCGTACAGCTCGTGCGGGGGCGGGTTTATGATTTTGTCTATCGCCTTGTACGCGGCGTCGACCGGTCCGTCGCCTATCGAAACGTCCTCAAACTTTTCCTTATCCTTTATGAGCCTTATAACGCAGGTCGGCGTCGATCTGTTGCCCGCCTGAACGGCGAAACGGTCGAGCGAATACTGCTGTATATCGCGCATATGCTCCGACGCTATCGCCTCCAGATCCTTGTCCGTTATATCCTTTTTTCTGTCCGCAAGCTCCTTGAAGCGCTCAAAATACGTGTCGAGCTGTTTTTTGTCGGGATTATAGCCGAGCTCGTTCAGCCGTTTTTCAAACGCGTGACGGCCGGAGTGCTTGCCGAGCGCGAAATTATCGCGGTTTATGCCGACGTCCTCGGGCTTCATTATCTCGTACGTGCGCCTGTCGTTCATCACGCCGTGCTGATGTATGCCCGCCTCGTGTGAAAAGGCGTTATCGCCCACTATCGGCTTGTTTTTCGGCGCGTGGTAACCGATTATGCCGTAAACGAGGCGGCTTGAACGGTATATCTGCGTCGTATCTATATCCGTATACGCGCCTATCGCGTCGCCTCTTACCTTTATTCCCATGACTATCTCTTCAAGCGCGGCGTTGCCCGCCCTCTCGCCTATGCCGTTTACGGTGCATTCTATCTGAGAAGCGCCCGCCGACACGGCGGAAAGCGAATTTGCGACGGCGAGGCCTAAGTCGTTATGGCAGTGCGCGGCGATGACCGCGTTTTCGATACCCTTCGTATGCTCTTTGACGTAACTTATCAGCTCCGCCATCTCCGCCGGCGTGGTATAGCCGACCGTGTCGGGGATATTGACTGTAGTCGCACCCGCTTTTATCGCGGCGGAAAGCACGGCGCAAAGGAAATCCTTATCGGAGCGCGTGGCGTCCTCTGCCGAAAACTGTACGTCGCTGCATTTTGTTTTAGCGTACGAAACGCTCTCGGCGACGGCGGACAAGACCTGCTCCTTCGTCATTTTGAGCTTGCTTTTCATATGTATTTCCGACGTGGCGATAAAAACGTGTATGCGCGGTTTTTCGGCAAACGCCAGAGCCTCCGCCGCCGCGTCTATATCGGATTTTAAGCAGCGCGCAAGCGAGCAGACGGTCACGCCCTTGACCTGCTTCGCTATCGCCTCTATCGCCTCCGTGTCGCCCTTTGACGACGCGGCAAAGCCCGCCTCTATAACGCTGACGCCGAGCTTTTGAAGCTGACGCGCCACGTCGAGCTTTTCCTGCAGATTCATCGAACAGCCGGGCGACTGCTCCCCGTCTCTTAAAGTGGTATCAAAAATAATAACCTTTTTCATAATCATATTCCCAACCGGAACGCTAAATTTTTAATGTAAACGGGCGACCTATCCGACCGCAGCTTTATCGCGCCGCCGCCGTTCTGAACGCCGTGATCCAATACGATAACGGATACGCCGTCCGCGTATAACGTAAAACCGTTATTTGCGGCGCAAAGCCTTACGCGCACGGTCTTATCCTTCGGAAGATCATACGTTTTGCCGTCGGATTCAAGCTTGCCGGCGCTTAATTTTATCCATTCACCGCCCGAGCCGTCGCCGTACAGGCTGTCCTTTCCGTAGAGCCAGAAGCCGAGCCAAAGCGCGCCGTTATCCTTTGCGTAATAATCGAATTCAAACGTAAAGCTCTCGTCGGGGCCGGGTTCGTAATTGACCGTGACGTCGAAATATCCGTCGTGATCAACGCCTAAATATCCGCCGCGGTATTCAAAATCTCTGCCCGTGACGGCGAAATCGGGGTCGTCCGACATTATCTGATTTTCAAGGTCGGAGAACGCCCAGTCCGTGCCGTGCTCAACCGTCTCCGCCGGGGGCAGAGGTGTCGCGGTCGTGTCCGTCTGTTCTTCTTTTTTACAGGATGAACAGAAAATTAAAATCAACAACAAAACAAATATACTTATTTTTTTC
>CADBSB010000132.1 GCA_902797235.1 uncultured Ruminococcus sp.
GTCAAAACAGCTAAATTGAAAATCAAGGATTTTCAGCTAAATTAAATTCGCCTCTTTCAGCTCGGCAAAGCCGAATTTAGCTTGCGACAGCAAATTTAGCTATGCGCAGCATAATTTAGCTCGCCGTTAGGCGAATTTAGCTTCGGCGCGGTATAGCATATTTAAAATTACTTCCTTATCAAACCGCGCCGCATGACAGCCTTTTTTACGCCCCGGGGGACGTTTTTATTTTTGTTTCCGCTTATTTTGGTAACGGCGGGGCATCGGCTTTTCCGGCGGGACGAGGCATTCGGGTCCGTTGCCTATGAGGTCGGCTCTGCCGCATTTGATGAGGGCGCGGCGCGCGTCGGCGTGGTACTGCGGGCGGTTGAACTGCAAAAGGGCGCGCTGCATACGCTTTTCCTCGGGCGAGGACGCGACGTACACCTTTTTCATCGTGAACGGGTCGAGGCCCGTGTAATACATGACCGTCGACGCCGTGCCGGGCGTGGGGTAGAAATCCTGCACCTGCTCCGGCGTATAGCGGCTCTTTTTCAGATACAGCGCAAGCTCCACCGCGTCGTTCAGCGTGCTTCCCGGGTGGCTCGACATAAGGTACGGCACTATATACTGATCGAGCCCGAAGCTTTTACAGTAGCCGAAATATTTATCACAGAATTTATTGTAGACCGAAATATCGGGCTTGCCCATGTATTTGAGTACGTTTGACGAACAGTGCTCGGGCGCGACCTTTAACTGACCCGAAACGTGATCCTTGACGAGCTTTTTGAAAAATTCGTCGCTTTTGTCGGCGAGCATATAGTCAAACCGTATACCAGAGCGGATAAAGACCTTTTTGACGCCCGGCACCGCCTCTACCCGCTTCAAAAGCTCCACGTATTCGGATTCGTCCGCTATGAGATTTTTGCACGGAGTGGGGCAAAGGCATTTTCTGTACTTGCATACGCCGTCTTTGAGCTGCTTTTCACAGCTCGGGTAGCGGAAATTAGCCGTAGGTCCGCCCACGTCGTGTACGTAGCCCTTAAAGCCGGGCAGCTTTGTCAACAGCTCCGCCTCGGACACGACCGATCCGATGCTGCGCGATACGACGGAGCGCCCCTGGTGGAACGCGAGCGCGCAGAAATTGCAGCCGCCGAAGCAGCCGCGTACGTGTGTGATCGAAAATTTTATCTCGTCAAGCGCGGGGATGCCGCCCTGCTTTTCATATACCGGATGATACGCGCGCATATAGGGCAGGGAATAGACTCGGTCAAGCTCTTGTCTTGTAAGCGGCGGCATCGGCGGATTTACGACGAGCATACGGTGACCGTAATATTCCGTCACCGCGCGGCCGTTTATATGGTCGCATTCCGCGTACTGCTCGCCGTACGCTTTGGCGTACAGGTTTTTGTCGCGGCGCAGATCGTCGAATTCATACCCCTCGACTACGTCGAATCGTATTTTGTCTCCGCGTTCGGTCACGTACGCCGTTCCGCGCACGTCATGTATTTTCTTTACCGGCACGCCCTTTGAAAGCAGCCGCGCTATGCGGCGCAGGATGTTTTCGCCCATGCCGTACGTCAGTATATCGGCGCCGCTGTCTATAAGCACGGACGCTCTGACCTTGTCGTCCCAGTAATCGTAGTGCGCAAAACGGCGCAGCGACGCTTCAAGCCCGCCTAAAATTATCGGCACGTCGCCGTAAGCCTCTCTGATCCTGTTGCAGTAGACGATGACGGCGCGGTCCGGGCGGAGCCCCGTTTTTCCGCCGGGCGAATAATAGTCGTAATTCCTTTTCTTTTTCGCCGCGGTGTAGTGCGCTACCATGGAATCTATGTTTCCCGCGCTGACGAGAAAGCCGAGGCGCGGACGACCGAATATTTTAAAGTTATCCGCCGAGTGAAAATCCGGCTGACACAGCATACCGACGGAAAAGCCCTCGTCTTCAAGCACGCGCGATATTATCGCGGCGCCGAAGGACGGATGGTCCACGTACGCGTCGCCGCATACGTATACAAAATCGACGTCGCCGCCCGCTTCGGTACGGTTTATCGGCAAAAACGGCATATGTTTTATCCCCTTGACGTAAATATCATATATATAATACCTTCTTTTTCGCGCCGTGTCAATAAATAATCTAAAATTTACATTTTTTCTTACAAAAAATCTTATCAAGCCCTTGAAATTATTGCGATTTTATTGTAGAATAGGATGAAAAAAATCGACAGGAGATATATATATGAGTACATTACACGTAATCGATCATCCGCTTGTACAGCACAAACTCTCCATTATGCGTATGGAAGAAACGGGCTCAAAGGAATTCAGAGAGCTTTTGGACGAGATCGCGATGCTTATGGGCTACGAGCTCACGCGTGACCTTCCGCTTGAGGACGTGCGCATCAAAACGCCGGTGGCATCCTGCACCGCGAAGATGATAGCGGGCAAAAAGCTTGCCATAATCCCGATACTCCGCGCGGGTCTCGGCATGGTGGACGGTCTTTTGTCCCTCGTTCCCGTCGCAAAGGTCGGACACATAGGCATGTACAGAGACCCCAATACTCACAAACCCGTGGAATACTACTGCAAGCTCCCGTGTGACATAGAGGACAGAATAGTCGTCGTCTGCGACCCGATGCTGGCGACGGGTGGCTCCGCCTCCGACGCGATAGATATGCTCAAAGCGAGAGGCGTACACAATATAAGGCTCATGTGCCTTGTCGGCGCACCCGAGGGTATCGCGGAGGTGCAGAAGCGCCATCCCGACGTTGACGTGTACTTAGCCGCGGTCGACGATCATCTGAACGAGCACGCTTATATCGTTCCCGGTCTGGGCGACGCGGGCGACAGATTGTTCGGTACAAAATAAAATTGTAAATTTTTATTGTACGTATTGCAATTTGCAAATTTTTGTGGTATAATAACCCTCGCTTGCAAAAAAAAGAAAGAAAGTTACCGATTTGGAGGTGTTAATATGGCAAAATGCAGTGTATGCGGAAAGGGAGTTACATTCGGACATAACGTTTCTCACTCCAACCGCAAGACCAACAGAGCGTGGAAAGCCAATATCAGACACGTTAAAGCTGTTGTTGACGGAACGCCGAAGACTGTCAACGTTTGCTCACGTTGCCTGCGCTCAGGTAAGATCACCAGAGCTATCTGATTTTAAATTCTGTGCTTTAAGAAGGCTGCCGCGTATGCGACAGCCTTGTTGCCGTTTATGGAAAAGTAAAGAGTAAAGAAGAAAGAATAAATAAGTTGAAAGTTTTATTTGTTAGCCGGGACATTCCGGATGAAATGTTCGGAAAACTAAAAGACAAATATGATGTAAGGCTGCTTGCGCCGTGCAAGCGGCTCGACGTACCGGTATGTGCGCACGCGGATATGCTCGTCGGGTCGCTTGACGGGCGCGTTATCGTCACGCGGTCGTATTATGAGGAGAACAAGGACCTGTTTTCAGGCGTCGATCCGATACTTACGGACGAGGAGCACAGAAGAGAATACCCGCATGATATTCTTCTGAACTTCATAGACGCGAAGACCGCGGTCGTAGGGCTTGAAAAACACGTATCAAAGTACGCGAAAACAAAGAAGATAATAAACGTAAAGCAGGGCTACACGCGCTGCTCGACGCTTGTCGGACAAAATTTCGCCGTCTCCGCCGACGCGGGCATACTTTCGGCGCTCTCGACCCTCGGCTATGATACTCTGAAAATCTCCGAGGGCGACGTTATGCTCAAAGGGTACGATCACGGCTTTATCGGCGGCGCGTCTTTCGCTTTCGGGGACGACGTTTATTTCTTCGGTTCGCTGTCGTATCACAAAGACAAAGATAAAATAAAAGGATTTCTGCGCCGAAACGGTGCAAAAATCCATGAGCTTGACGATACGCCTCTGACCGATCTCGGCGGAGCGGTCATATTCGATAATTAAGGATCCGGAGGAATAAACCTTCCGGATCCGTTTTTTTTCATGCTGCATATCTCCTCAGTATGATTGATTTTATTATACCATATAATTCACATATTTCAATAACGTAATGTATATAATTTTTAACATAATGTATAAAAACGGGCGACTTCGCGTCACCCGTTATAGTTAGTTTTATGGTCTTACTGCTTGCTTACCGTACCCAGCACGAGACCGAGGCAGCGTATATCGTCGTTTTCTTTAAAGACAATATCCTTATATTTCGGATTGACGGAGCGGAGGCGGTCGCCGCCGAATTTTTTTATGTAGCTTTCGCCGTTGTATAAGAATATGCCGACCTTGCCGACCGGGACCTCGCCGCACGATTCCACTATTACTATGTCGTTATTGAAATACCGCGGCTCCATACTGTCGCCCGAGACGCGGACGGCGTAATCCGCCCTGTCCGTCACGTCGTTTACGACGAGAGAAATGGCGGAGGAGTGAGAAGAATCGAGGAACGAGCCGAGACCGGCGGAGACCGGAACGTCGTAAATAAATATTTTTCTCTTTAATCCGACGTCGGACGCGGCGCGTCTCGCCTCCGCCTCCATACGGGAAAGCTCGTTGTCGGCGGTCTTCATCACCGCCTCGCGTCCGCGTGCGTCAAGACGGGTAAATTTTTCCGCTATGGCGGATACCTCCGCGTCGTCTTCACCGTCTGACAGATATTTTACGGTGGTGCCGAGGGCGGCGGCTATTTTTTCAAGCGTGTCGAGCTTCGGCTTTTCGGTCTGACCGGATAACAGCTTGTTCAGCGTTCCGAGCGGCACGCAGGCTTTTTCGGACAGCTCCTTTGTATTTATGCCCGTGGATTTTTTTAATTCCTTTACTCTTTCAAACCATTCCATAACAGCTCTCCCGTAATAAAATCTTGTTTACGGTAATATAATATACCAAAAAAACGGATTTGTCAATAGGTATCGGAAAAAAAGTTGAAAAAATTTTCCGAAAACTATTGACAATTACCGAAAAAGGTAGTATAATAGGGTCAGAAAATAACCGAAAACGGTAAAATATGGAGAAAAATCATGGATAGCGTAAGAGATTTCAATATAAACGTAAGAAGAGAAGTGAGCGCGGCGGAAGTTATAAAAGCCGTTATCACCGGCGCGGCGTCCGCGGTAAAAACATTTTTCGCCTTTCTGCTCTACGCGGCGGAATACGCGGTCAGCGGTATATACCGCGCGCTTAAATCGGAAAAAGCCGCGTATATTTTAGGCAGATACAAAAAGTTGATGATAGGCGTGTCCGCGGGCTTCGTACTGTTCGTGATCGTCGGTATAGTCGGCGGCATGGAGGCAGGCTTGATATCGCTTGCCGTCGGCTTCCCGGCCGCGATCGGACTGTCGTTCGTATTCAAATTCTTAAGCGATAATTAAGAATTCAAAATTATGAAAAAATGCGGTATTAGCGGTGTACTTCATAAGGAAGTACACCGCAGCTAAATTCGCCCAGTCGTGAACCCCCAACGCTCTCCAGTTCGCGTTGGGGAACCCCTTTTCGGCGAGCTAAATCGGGCGTTGCCCGGCTAAATTTGTTTCGCAAGCTAAATTCGCTGACGCGAGCTTAAAGGCGAATTTAATTTAGCTGAAAACCTGTGGTTTTCAATTTAGCTTAAGTCGTAAGACTTCAATTTAGCTGCGAGCGTAAGCGAGCAATTTAGCTGAATAATAAAAACCTTTCCTATATCGGAAGGGTTAAGA
>CADBSB010000133.1 GCA_902797235.1 uncultured Ruminococcus sp.
AAGCCGAATTTAGCTTGCGACAGCAAATTTAGCTATGCGAAGCATAATTTAGCTCGCCGTTAGGCGAATTTAGCTTCGGCGCGGTATGCATATTTAAAATTACTTCCTTATCAAACCGCGCCGAACGCGACAGCCCCTTATGGTTTTGTCATATTACCCCGCTTTATTGCGGCTCCCACGCGCCCTGCTGACGGATGCCCGTCTCCTTTGACAGCTTTTCAAGATGATCTGTCTCTTCCCGGCTGAGCGTGACCTTCATCGCCGCCGCGAGCTTTTCCGCGTGCGACGGCTTTGTGAGCCCCACTATCGGCACGGCGCCTTTTCCGATGACCCAGAGTATCGGTATCTGCGACGGATCGATATTATAACCCGCCGCCATATCCTTCATAGCCGAGAGCAGACCCTCTATCTTTTTGAACTTGCTTTTCGGGAAAACGCGGTTCCTCATCGAAAACGCGGGAAAATGATTTTCCGCGCTGTATCTGCCGGAAAGCGCTCCCTGCTCGAGCACCATATACGCGTAATAAGTTATCCCGTTTTCGCTGCAGAATTTTATGATCTCATCCTGATCGTTTCTCAACAGGCTGAAATGATTCTGCACCGCCCCGAGCGAAAGACCGTTCTTTTTCAGCTGCTCGTGCGCCGATCCGACGTTTTCAAGCGACGCGTTGGATATGCCGAGAGCTTTGATCTTTCCGTCTTTTAAAAGCGGTGTCGCTTCTTCAATATTTTCACGCAGATTTCTCGGAACGTGTATGAAGAAAAGGTCCGCGGAATCTTTGCCGAGCCTTTTCATGCTCTCCTCAAACGATTTTACAAGCGCTCCGCTTTTATACTTTGCGCCGGGGAAAAACTTTGTTGAAATGAATATATCGTCTTTGCCGCTTATAAGTCCGCCCAAAAAGGTCTCGCAGCTCCCCATGCCGTAGACCGCCGCCGTATCCCAGCTCTTGAAGCCGAGGCCGTACGCAGCGTCAAAAGTCTCTTTCAAGGTCGCTTTGTCAAGCTTGTTTCCGAATACCATGGACGAGCCGTTTATGCCCGAGCCCCACGCCCACGTTCCAATAAGTATTTCGTCGTTTCTCATTATCATACCTCCGCCTTTGTTTGCAAAAAACAGGAGCGCCTTTGCCGTTACGTTTAAAAAAGCTTTTTACGCCCGTGATTTTCCCAAAATAAAACCGTTTTTACTCTCAATTTGCATTATACAATAAAAATCTCCTTTTGTCAACATTCATAAAAGGAGATAAAATATTTATTTTTTTGAAAATTTCCGAAAAACCTCTTGACAAATCGTATCGCGTGCGATATAATGTAGAAAAATAAGTCGCGTGCGATATAATTTTTCGAGGTGAAACGGATGAATGACAAATACGCTGCAATAAGACTTAAAAATCAGCTCTGCTTTCCGCTGTACGCGGTTTCGAATATGATAACCCGCAAATACAAGCCTCTGCTCGACAAGCTCGATCTGACGTATACGCAGTATATCGTTATGATGGTGCTCTGGGAGGAAAAGAAGGTAAACGAAAAGTTTTTGTGCGAGGCGCTGTGCTTAAAATCAAACACGGTCACGCCGCTGTTGCAAAAGCTTTCCGAAAAAGGCTTTATAAAAAAGGAAAAAGACAAAGAAGACGAGCGGAATATAATCATTACCCCGACAGACGAGGGGGAAAAATTGAAGGACAAGGCGCTCTCGGTGCCCGTATCTTTGGCAAAAGAGCTCGATCTGCCGCCGGAGGACGCGGCGGCGCTTTACAGGATCCTGTACAAAATGCTTGATGAAGATAAGAAAAAAATAAATGATAATATATAAGGAGAAAAAAGGATGAAAATTTATGATCTTACCGTAAAGGACAGAAAAGGAAACGACGTAAGCCTTTCACAGTACGAGGGAAAGGTACTGCTTATAGTCAACACGGCGACGGGCTGCGGATTCACGCCGCACTATGAACCCCTTGAAGCGATGTACAGGGACCTGCGCGGCAAGGGCTTTGAGATACTCGATTTCCCGTCAAACCAGTTTGCCGGACAGGCGCCGGGATCAGACGACGAGATACACGAATTCTGCACGCTTAAATTCGGTACGGAATTCCCGCAGTTTGCGAAGATCGACGTAAACGGAGAGAACGCCGATCCGCTGTTTGCGTATCTCGCGTCCGAAAAGCCCTTTAACGGCTTCGGCAAGGGCATAAAGAACGCCGCTCTCAACAAGTTTGCGAAAATGAACAATAAAAAATTCGGCGAAAAGACTTATATCGGCTGGAACTTCACGAAATTCTTAATCGACCGCGAAGGAAACGTCATCGCCCGTTTTGAGCCGACCGAGGATATGAAAGACGTACGCGCGGCGGTCGAAAAAGCTATCGGATAATTACCGGAGATACGACAATGAAATACGGAGAAAGTGCTTTTGACGTAATATATCTGCTTTTCGCCCTGGTCGCGGGGATCTGTATCCTTTGCAGACGGCGCGACCGGATAGGAAAGCTTATGGGCTTTGCAGCGCTTATACTCGGCTGCGGCGACGCGTTTCACCTCGTTCCGCGCGTGCTGAACTACTTTGTCGACGCGGACTTTACCGCGTGGCTCGGGATCGGTAAGCTTGTGACGTCCGTAACAATGACGGTTTTCTACGTACTGATGTACCGGCTGTGGATCAGCGCCTATAAAAAGCCGGAATCAAAAGGGGTGAGCGCCGTGATCTACGCGCTCGCGTTTATCCGCGTTATTTTGTGCGCGCTGCCGCAGAACAGATGGCTTGAAAACGACAGCCCCGTTGTCTTTGGCATAATACGGAACATTCCGTTCGTCGCGCTCGGCGTTATAATCATATGTCTGTTCTTTGAAACGCGTAAAGAGATCGGTACGTTCCGCTGTATCTGGCTGCTCGTCGCGCTGTCGTTTCTGTTTTATATACCCGTCGCGGTCGCGGCGCCGTTCCTTTCCATACTCGGAATGCTCATGCTGCCGAAGACGGTATGCTATATGATACTGACAGGCGTGTTTTTGAAGTATACAAGCAGAAAACAAAAAACAAAAAAACCCGATGCGGCAGTTTAAGGAGATCTGTATGTCAAAAGAAAGCATTGAAGAATTGAGCGTAATAAGAGAAAAAACGATAGTCAAGACAAGTATAATCGGCATAGTAACGAATCTGTTTCTCGTCGGCTTCAAGGCGTTCGTCGGGCTTGTATCCAACTCTATCGCCGTTATACTCGACGCGGTGAACAACCTGTCTGACGCTTTATCGTCGATAGTTACGATAATCGGCGCCAAGCTCGGCGCAAAGCAGCCGAACAAAAAGCATCCGCTCGGTTACGGCAGGATAGAATATTTAAGCTCCATGATCGTCGCCGGTCTCGTTTTATACGCCGGCATCACGTCGCTCGTTGAATCCGTAAAGAAGATAATTTCGCCTGAGGCCGCGGATTACAACACCGTGTCGATCATTATAATCTCCGTCGCTATCGTGGTCAAGCTGATACTCGGGCTGTACGTTAAAAAGCAAGGCAAAAAGGTCAATTCCGGCGCGCTCACCGCGTCGGGCTCCGACGCTCTGTTTGACGCGATACTGTCGTCGTCCGTGCTTATGTCGGCGATCGTATATTTGATCTGGGGTATCTCGCTTGAAGCGTACGTCGGCGTTATCATCGCCGGATTCATCATAAAGGCCGGGATTGAAATGATGATAGAAACGCTGAACGATATAATCGGCAAGCGCGAGGACGCGGAGACGACAAAAGAGCTGAAAGAGATAATCTGCGCAGAAGAAAAAGTTTACGGCGTATACGACGTAACGATCTTCAATTACGGTCCGAACAAAAACTACGGCTCGGTACACGTTGAACTGCCCGACACGATGAGCGTCGACGAGGTCGACCGCCTCACGCGCAAAATACAGGTGGACGTATTCCACAAGACAGGTATAATCCTGACCGGTATCGGAGTATACTCGTTCAACACGTCGGACGACGAGGCGGCGCACATGAGAAACACGGTCCAGCAAACGGTCATGTCGCACGACTGGGCGCTTCAGATGCACGGCTTTTACGCAGACACGGAAAACAGGACGCTGCGCTTCGACGTTGTCATAAGCTTCGACGTTGACAAAAAAGAAGCGATGCAGACGTTATATAAGGAAATAGGAGATCTTTATCCGGGTTTTGAGCTTATGATAATACCCGACGTTGACGTAGCCGATTGATACTCTCTTGCCTTCTCGGTATAAGTCGCGGTGTACGTCGCCTCACCCTTTACCGTAAGCTTGCCGCCGCGCGCCGTAAAGGAGCGTTAAAGCGGGCAATAAAAAAGCCTCCCGTCGTATAACAAAGAAAACACAACAAGGGAGAGGCAACATAAAGAAGAAGCAAACCCATCTTGACATCTTTCTGTTTCGGAAAGTGTCATAGTGGGTTATTTTCTTTCAGTCAAGTTATAACGTCAAAAAAATAATTATTTTTATTAAGCTAAATTGACGCTTCGCGGCAGCTAAATTATACGCCTGTCGGCGTATAGCTAAATTGAAGCCTCATGGCTTCAGCTAAATTAAATTCGCCTATAAGCTCGGCGAAGCCGAATTTAGCTTGCAAAGCAAATTTAGCCGGGCAATGCTCGATTTAGCTCGCCGGAAACGGCGAATTTAGCCGGGGCGTCTTCCTTACGGAGGACGCCCCAAGAGGTTTTGTTTTATCGGGGAATATCGGATATGCCCGGATCCTGCGGTTATTCCCGTTCCACCGCCGATACAAGTCATTTACATATACAGTCTGCCGGGTTTCATTATTAAAAACAATTCCGATCGATCATTTCGGGCGGTAGGCGCAGAGGAAAGGAGCCTCCGCGTAGCTTACGGGTTCCTTTGTCGGCTGTTTTGAGTTTATGCGCGTGTCGGAGCCGTGGTCGTAGCGCAGGGCGCCGCCGTTTTTATCGACGTCCGACGCGAGCATGAACACGTGCTGAGGAGAGCCGTTTTTGTCCGGTCTTACGAAAACTATATCGCCCGCCCGCAATTCCTCGATTTTTGTAATTTTCTCAAATCCGTTCTTCTCGCACCACGGTATGAGATTTGACACGACACACCCCTGAACGAGCGGCTGCTCCGTGTATCCCGCGCGGTAAAGTATCCAGTCGACGAGCCTGTCGCAGCTTGTGCGCAGAGGGCGGTGATTTATACCGGGATTTGTGCAGGAATCTCCGTATTTGAATCCGGTTTTGCGCGCGTATTCGGTTATGTAATGCCCCTCTCGCAATAGATTGCATTGAAGCGGCGAATACGGAGTATACACAACAACCCCGTTTTCGTCCGCCACTCTGTAACCGTATTTTTTCTGCTTGTCGCACGCCGCTTTTGCCTCGTCAAGCGACTGATAAACGGAGCCTTTTATATTGTCCTTCGGTTTGTCGAGCCTGTCCTCGTACAGACACACGTAATAGCCTTTTTCGACCGTCTTCGGCGTCTCTTCTTCTTTATCGGCGGCTATATATTCTTCAGCTTCTTTTCTGTCGGCGCAGAACGCGGCGGCTTGCAAAAGAAACGCGTCGCCTTCTTCGGCGTAATTTGTATAATCAAGGCGGAATTTGTCTTTAAACGAAGTTTTCCAGCCCTTTGTTTTTTTATCCGCTTCAAATATAAGATACTGCGTTTTCCGCTCACCGAAAAATTCCGAATCTCCGCCGTAAACGGTTGTGATCGAATAGCCCTCTTTCGCGTTTTTTATACTGCCGGTCGCGTAAAACATCTCAAACGCGCCGCCCCATTCCGCCTGTATCTTCAAAACGATGACTTTCTTTTCCTCGGGCGTGAACGGAACGTAGTCAGTACCGTCTTCCGACGGATAACCCGCGGATTTATACATGCTGTTCAAGCGCCAGTATATGCCGGGGTCGCGCGACTGCTTGTTTGCGGTTATAAGCACGCCGTCTTTCGTCAGCTCCGGTGAGGCGCAGTTTCCGCGTGAAAACGCGGCGGAAAACAGCTCGTCGTCAAACGCGGAGAAATCAACGCGGCACGGGTCGGATATAAGATACGGCGAAAGTTCTTCCTCATCCGTTACAGTCTCCGTTATAATTTCGGTATCGGTCATTGTACTCTCCTCCTCCGTCACGGTTTGTATATCAGAGCATGAAGCAAAGCAAACCGGAAGCAAAATAAGACCTGCGACAAAAACACATATACGTTTTCTCATACGTGCTTTGTCTTCCCTTTGAATTTCTTTATCTGCTCGCACAAAAGGTCGTAATAAAACGTTCCGTGTATCTTTGACGGCTCCAGATCCTTCGAACCCTCGGGCGACGGCTGCTCTCCCTTTGTCCATTCGTTCCACGACACAAGTATGACCATGCCCGCGACCAGATCGTTTGCGCGCTGGAACTGCTTTTTTAGCGTCAGACCGTTTTCGCGCTCGTATGCCGGAATATAGTTTTCGTCGCCCTCGCTGCCCTGACCGCGGCTTGCGGCGGTGCAGGTGACGCATTCGACACGGTCGTCAAGCACGGAATACGTTTGAAGACCGCGCTCCTCCCAGCTCCACCAGTTGTTGCGTGAAGCCAGAGTTTTGACGTTATACAGTCCGTCCTGCTGACCGACGTAGCCGGTGACCCAGCGGATCGTAAAACGGTCGTCCTTCCACGCAGGTTTGCTGCCGTACTGGTTCGGCGTGGCGCCGTAGCACATCAAAAGCGGCTTGCCCTCGTAGTTGAAATACATATCGGGATATTTTTCAACGTAAGAGGAATATATCTGGTCCACCTTTTTCTGATGCTTGCCGTTTTTGACGTTCTCGGGACCCGAATGCCCGGGACCCGCGAAAATGCAGATCTTCGGCGCGCCTTCGATTTTCGACCAGATCTCAAAAAGCAGATCCGTCGCTTCTTCTATCATTCTGAAATCGGATAACTGCTCGCGCATCGTCGCGGGGTCGTACGTGGTGTTGTTCGTCCAGTCGACGAAAATGAAATCAACTCCGGCGTCACGCAAAAGCTTTGCGTGCTTCGCTATCATTTCTCTGTCGTCGGAGTAGTAATTTCCGTAAAGCGGCGTGTCCCAAGTGTTTTTGCCCCACGTGATAATTTTCGGGCAGAGCCACGTGGAGTACGCTATGCCTACGAGGCGGTCCTCATAATTCGTTTTCTCATATTTGCCCACGCCCGTTTTTTCTATTTCAACGTCGTCATAGTTAAATACGACGTCGTTATAAAGCTTATACCTGTCGTTCATTTCCTTTATTTTATCCTCCGTAAGCGATGCTTCCGACGCTGAAACGTATATGGATGAATCCGCGGGCATTACCGTGTATCCGAGCCAGCGGGCAAGATAATCCGCGGCTAAAAGCAGCGTCCCGCCGCGCGAAACGGTCGTCGGGCAGTCGTGCGCGGTACCGTTCAGATCGACCGAAGCGGCGCCCGCTTTGTAGGTCAGAGCCGCGTCGTCGCGTTTAAGCGTGACGGTGTCGCCGGATACGTTGCAGTCAAAGCCGAAAAGTGAGGCTGCCGCCGCGGCGTCGAGATAAGTCACGCCCTCAATCGTCGTTATCGGGCACGCCGTGCGTATCATGGTCTTGTCGCAAAGCAGATAATAATACCCTTCGCGCAGCTCCGTGACCGTGTCGTCCGGCGCGTACGGCGCGTATTTTCCCGTCTGCAAGCTCATTGATCTTGTCGACGAATTTGCAAAATGCGACATCGTACGGACAAAGCCGAGCGTGTCGCCGTGGGCGATACGCGCCAAATCGGGCGTGTGCGCGACCTCCGCGCCGTCTTTATCGTAAAGCACGAGAGCGTCTTCCCCGACGACCGCGCTTGCGACACGCGTTTCTTTGACATAGCATACGATCTCGGAGCCGTCGTCGGTTATCGTCAGGTCAAGCCCGTTTTTTGCGTCAAAATCAAAATTATCTCCGACAAGGCAGGTAAATCCGTTTTTGACCGTGGCAAAGACGGATGAGCCCGAAAAAGTGAACCATAAACCGCTGTCTATATACAAGTGGTCGCTGCGCGTGATGCGCGCGCCGAACATTATCGTGCGGACGTTATTGACGGCGCCGCGGTTTATGACGGAGGCTTTCGCGGTATACGGCTCTGTCAGCGTGTAAGAAAAGCCGACGCTGTTCCAGCCCTCGTCCGTTATGGTCAACCCGTTTTTATCGACCGTGTAATCCTTGTTTGAAGTAAAAACAAGGTTAGAATCGGAGCGCAGAGCGCCGTATTTATATTCGGAAAACTTATATTCTATCGTTTTGCGGTTGTCTGTTCCCAAAAGAAAGCCGGATAAACCTATATCTTTATACTCGGGAACCGTGACCTCAGGCGTCTTTTCGGCTTCCGTTTCCGCGCCGGTCACGGTTTCCGTTGTCCCTGTTGTGACGGGTACCGCCGTCTCCGTCTCCTTTATCACGTTTTCCGTACACGCGGCAAAACAGAAAAGCATAACGGCAGACAATATAACGCATAGTATTTTTTTCATTTGTTTTACTGCCCGGACACCGAGCGTGCTCCTTTTCGGTTAAATTACAAATATATTATATCGCGAAACCAAGGGCTTTGTCAAGTGCTTGAAAGAAAAGGTTTTTTAATTTACAAAATTTCGCTTGAAAACGGTCTGAAAATGGTATAGTATTCAAGCAGAAAACGTAAATCAGCGGAGGAGTTGGTCGTGAGACTGTCTGAAATTCATTTAAGAGACCCGTTTGTTTTTGCCGAAGACGGCGTCTATTATTTATACGGCACGCGCCGCGGCTTTGACGTAAAAGAGGTACCGTGGAAAGGGCTTGACGTATATACGTCAGTTGACCTCGTTGAGTGGAGCGAGCCGCACGAGTGTTTTACAAGGCCGGACGATTTCTTTGCGGACCGCGATTTTTTCGCGCCGGAGGTTTACAAATACAACGGAGCGTACTATATGTTCGCAAGCTTCAGAAGCGAAACTCACTGCCGCTGCTCACAGATCCTTAAAAGCGACAGCCCCAAAGGGCCGTTTTTGCCGTTTACCGACGGTCCGGTAACGCCTGACGGTCAGGTGTGCCTTGACGCGACGTTTTACGTTGATGAGGACGGGACGCCGTGGACCGCTTACTGTCACGAATGGACACAGATCGGAAACGGGACTGTCGATATAATGCCGCTCAAAAAAGATCTTTCCGCTCCCGCGAAAGATCCTCAGACGATCCTTCGCGCCGGTGATGCGGACTGGGCGTATTCGCTTGTCGATCCTCACGGCAGCAACTTCGTAACGGACGGTCCGTTTTTCAGAAAAGGAAAAAACGGCAAACTTTATATGCTCTGGTCGGGCTTTCGCGGCGGTCCGCAGTATCTGTACGTTCAGGCGCTTGCCGTAAGCGACAGAGGCAGTATCAAAGGACCGTGGCGCCACTCCGATAAGTTCATATACGATAACGACGGCGGTCACGGCATGATATTCGACGGCTTTGACGGCGGGCTTTACCTGATCCTGCACAGTCCCAACGTCGACCCGAACGAACGTCCGAGGCTGTTTCGGATAACCGAGACAGACGACGGATTCGAGCCCGGTGAGCAGATAGGATAAGAACACAAATAAAGGCTGTGCGTCACAGTCTTTATTTTTCGGTTTTGAGTTTATATATTATGACCTTGCTTTCGCGGCGGTTCGGTATGGTCACGGTCAAGCCCTCCGTAACAAGCGTTTTGCCCGGTATTTCGCGCATTTCATTTGTATCTATATCAGTGACGGTGTAAATACCGTCGTGGCAAAGACCTTCCAGAACATACGATGATGCGGTGCAGCACGAACCCGACCTGCGGAACGCGATGATCACTCCGTCGTTATGCTCGGGGCGGTCGTAACGGTACGCCGCCCAGCCGCCGCGCTCATAAGACCAGCCGCAGTTTTCAAGCGGATAAAAATCGCAGGAGAAATAAGGGCGCAGAAGCCTGTATTCCTCACACATACGCGCCATCCATTCAAACTGCTCTTTTGTCGGTTCGGGGCGGTCGGTCCACCACCAGCTGCCGACGAAGGCGGGAGAGTACGCGCTTCTTTGCGTATAGGTATCGCCCGGCTGTTTGCACACGCCTCCGGCGCAAGGTATAAAGCGGTTGAAGCCGAAGGTCTGCGTCTGTATCGCGTCCGCGTCGCAGTACGGCTCGCAGAACGCGTCGGTACGCCAGATGGGGACGGAGCGCTGAAGCGTTTCAATATCTATCCTCCGTCCGCCCGAGGCACAGTTATCTATAATGAGGTCGGGATATTTTTTACGCAGATCGTCCCACAGCCGATACAGATTCATTATGTACTTGATCTCGTTAATGCCTCCGCGGTACATCTCATCTGTAATCCGCCACGATTGAAGCGGCTCCATATTGAAATCCTGACGGAAGCATTTTATGTTCAGCCTGTCGATAAAACCGCAGATAAGATCGAAAAGATACTCGCGCACTTCATCCAGATCGAGCCGCAGAAGTATATAAAAACCGTCCGTAGGATACAGCCATTCGGGATGGGCGACGGCAATATCCGTCCCCGGATAAACTCGCTCCGGCTCCATCCACAAAAGCATGTCCATGCCGAAACCGTTTACGGCTTTTACAACGTCAAGAAGGCCGTCCGGATGCTCGTCCTGACGTACCTGCCAGTTGCCGACCTGTTTGTACCATTCGCTCGCGCCGGCGGCGCCGCCCTTGCCGTACCAGCCGGCGTCTATCCAGTAATAATCGGCTTTGACGCCGTGTTTTTTGAACCGTTCAAGGTGATACAAATGCTTTTTTGTCGGCATACCCATGCCCTCAAGCGCAAACGGGAAGCGGTCGGGCGTATAAGGGCAAAGCTCATACTTGACAAGGCGGCGGAACAGATTGCTCCCTTGCATCTGAGTGCCGGAATATTCCAGCAAAATGACCGACGACGTGCGTATGCGCTCGCCCGGATGAAGCTTGAAAGCGGTATATTCAAGTCCTGTCTTTACCTGTACTGTTTCGCCGTCAAGATGAGAAAAAGATGCCTGCCACTGTCCCGACCACCCGACGGCGACGATAAGTCCGCGGCGGCCGGACGTGTATAAATCGAAAAACGGCATCCGATAGCTTGACGATCTTCCTCCGCGCGGACGATAACAAAGCGACTCTCCGTGTGAAAGCGCGCGCTCCGTCACCTCGAATTCACGCGCGACCTGATCGGCGTGACGATACGTTTCGTAACTCAGATTTCCCGCGGTATCAAATACTGATACGCGTGTTTTTTCGCCGTTTTCGCCTCCGAACCAAAAGGGAATATCGCAGTCGCAGACGTCTTGTATAAGACCGCTGTCGGTCTTGCTTTTGTTTTCAAACCAAAGCGTCCAGCCGACTGCGTTATAAGCCGGATAATCGCGCCTGTGCAGCTCTATGCAAAGCCCGTCCGATAGCTCATACAAAAATCCGTAATCCGTCGGCGTCACATTTGCGTCGGATACGTCAAAAGGCTCGCCGTCGTAAGTAAACGAAAAACGCGGGATAATATTCATCGGGACACTCCTTCCGTTTTCGGGTATATCTTATACAGATGTACGATATTCAGGTCCTCGTCCATATCAAGTCCGTGAGAACCGAGATCACCGTCTATCTCGTGGCATCCGTGATCCATCGCAAAACCGACAAGCGTGTTATGATTTGTCCAGCGCTCCGCTATAAGATGACTGAAGACCGCGAACGCTTCGGCGTTTGTGCGAAGCTCCGCCAAAGCCGGCATTCCCTCGGGACCGTTTCTGTGCATTACGGAATCGTAATTTTTATTATATACCGCTATAAAATCGTATTCGTCCGATATGATAAGCTCCGCGGCTTTCGCGTTTGACTCGGCGACGGTAGGATAGATATAATAATCCATCGCGCGCCCGTTGAATATCATGCTCATGCTGCAGTCATTTTGTGAAACGATCGCCGCTTTTTTCCCCGCACGTATCAGCGCGTCGAACAGCGTATCCGTTTTAAGGACGGGCTTTTCGTATTTTCTTATCCCGTGAACCTCAGGCTGAGCTCCCGTATACATCGTGGCAAAGCAGACGGGTGTCACGGACGGCATGACCGTGCAAAGCGGTATTTCCACATCGCAGTTTTCCTTTGCCTCGCTTGTCAGGGCTGCGTATTTTTCATATATCCACTGTCCTATCGCGTCGGGATTATACATGAAAATGCGATCGGCCTTTTGTTTTCCGAGCTTTTGAACGATATATTCAACAAGCCGCGGATTTGCGGGCGCGGCGTGTTCGGGCGGCTCTATTCCGAACGCAAAAGCGAGAGCGGCGCATATCGTATCCATGGAATATTCGTTTTTCATTTTTTCCCTTTCCTGCTGCAAAGTGTTTCCGGATTACCGTATAAGCGAGAGATCGGCGTAGATCGGGGAATGGTCTGACATGACGTGACAGCCGTTGCTGCGAATCGTGTCATACCGTACCACGTCGGCCGAACCGCCGCATAAAACGATATGATCTGTAAAATCACTGTCAAGACCGCGCTGTTTATCCTCGCTCATGAGTTTTGCGCCGGTACGGCATCCGCCCGTCCTTTCGTTTATTTTATGAATGCTGCCGATCTGACGTAGAAGACGTCACCCGCGTCCGCCGCGGCGAAATAATCGTAACGGAGCGCCTTCAGCGCGCCTTCATGCGTTTTGAATGAGCTCATTGGTATCTCTATCGTGTGATATCCGCCGTCTGCTATGTATTCCGCCCTGACGGCGTTTTCTTCCGTGGGTGCGGTGACGTTTCCGGCGCAAAGGTACATTTCAAGCGTGTACACGCTTCTTTTGTTCGTCTCCGGTATCATGTATTCGATCTCGATGCGGGAGAATACGGACGCGTCCTCAAAGGCGCCCGGGATAAGCGTAAAATTCACGTCGTTTCCGGTCACCGTCAGCTTCAGAGCGTTTTCCGCCGGATCATACGAAGCGTCGGTCGCGTTCACGCCCGGCAGCGACGAGACTGCGTCTTCGCTGTCGAAGGTGATCTTTCCGTTTGAAAAACCGGCGACCTTTTTCAGCTTCAGAGATCTTATGTAAATGCAGTCGCTTTCGGCGCAGTCGAAGAAATAATCGAGACGGAGAAGATTTACCGTACCCTGCCAGCATTTGTTAGACGAGGCGGGGAAGACGGCTTTGTGATAGACGCCGTCGGCGATGAGATCCGCCGTGACGGAATTGCCGGCGACCGCGCCGCCGTATTCACCGCACGCGAGGAAAAGCTCCGCGGTGTACCGCTCTTTGCCGTTCGACTCCGGAATCATATATTCGATCACGACGGAATCGTAATCTTCCGCCTTCACGTCTTTATCCGAGTTGTCGGCAAAGCTGAGCGTCACGTAAACGTCGTCCGGGTCGTTTACCGTGAGCTTTGCCGCCCTCTCGCTTTCGCTGTACGTTATTCCCGTATTGTGCGGATCTGTGAACAGTTTTTCCGTGCCTTCGACCGAGAAGTCAACGTCTGTCATGTTGAACAGCCCGTCTGTGCCTTCCGGGAGTTTTCTGTTTTCCGAAAGGGAAGCGTTATCGGAAAACGATCTGTTTTCAGTGAATCTTTCCCTTATTTCGCCGATATCGCCGGCGGTTATGAGATATCCGTATTCTATGGGCTCGAAGCTCACCAGTTTTATATCGGAAAGCGGCGCCAGATAGTTCGTGGAATCGGAGAGCGCGCTCATAGATCCGTCGTATTTATATCTTCCGGCGTGGAAAACGTCGACGTTCGGGGTGTAGACGCCGATGCCGTAGCCGTCGCGGTCTACCCACGCCGCCCACGTCTCCGTGTTGCCGCGCGGTATCAGAAAGATGTTTTCGCCGCCGGAGGCGTCCGTCCAGCTCGTAAGGTCGGACTTGAAGGTCAGCCTGTCTTCCGTCCACGGCTTTTTGCCGTAGTAATATACGAAAGTGTCGAGATAGCTTACGGTATAGAACGCCGGAAGCTCCTGCAGAAGATACGGATGCTCAAATCCCGAGAAGTCCACGAATCTGTTGTCCACGCGGATGATGTTTCCGTCAAGCGTATACGTGTTCTCCATATACGACGGCGTAAGAGAGCCGTTCAGCGCCCAGTCCTTCGCTTGAGTTTTCACACAGACCGAATCCGCGCCGATCTCAAGATCTATAAGACGCGACGGAGTCCCCGCGACGTCGCCGCCCTGTACCGGGTTGTAGTTCCATTTTGCGCCGTTGAACACGCCGGGATCGTATACGCCCTCGATTTCCGGCGTGCCGTAGTACGACTGCTGTACGAGTCTGCCGGTGTCGTGCTGGTTTATCAGGTTCTCAAGCCCTTCGACCTTGCAGCGCTTGTCCGCTATATACGATATTCCGCCGCCCCACGCAAGCCTGATGCCGAGGCGCAGATCGCCGTTTTCGATATAGAAGTTGCCTTCCGCGTCGGTCGCGGGGAGCTGCACGGTTTCGGTCGTTATTTTTCCGAGCCCGAAACCGTACGTCCCGGGCAAAAGCGGAGAGACCTCCGCGTAAGCTATCCCGTCAGCAGATCCGCCGGACAAAAAGCCGCTGATCAGACCGCGGAAATCCCCGTTTCCGGAAGCTTCGAGAAAGAACCGCTCGACTGACGTTTCACCGTCTTTTTTCAGCGCGACGTCTATCACGCACGGCGCAGTGCAGCTGTATCCGATCCGGATGCGGTTGAAAGGAGCGCCGGCTTTCACGTCTGTCAACGTGAACTTTACGGTTCCGTCCGAATAATACATACCGTCCCTTTCTTCATATTTACCCGATACCTCGTATATTTTCCCCTCCGCGGTCACGGCTTCCGTATCCGTAACGGGCACGCTTTCCGTATCCGTAACGGGCGCGGTTTCGATTCCGCCCCCGCATGACGGCAGCGTTATGAGCGCTGCCGCGGCGAGCGCCGGCGCGAGAATCTTTTTTATTGTTTTTGAAACGTTCGTTTTCATACGGCGCCTCCCGGTCAACTCGTTCTCCATTATGTATTCTACCATATATTTCCGGTATCGTCAAGAGCGTATCATGTATGAGCGGTTAATTTTATGATAAAGAAAACGGCGCCGCCCGCGCGGTGCCGTTGCATATCAAGTTTTATTCGGTCTTCATCGGGAAAAGCCTGCAATATAGCTTCGGCTTTTAAGTTTTTCTGTTATTTATTCATTTGTTCGACTGGTAAAAGTGTGACAATTATCCGCGCCTTTTAGTAAGAATGAAATATGTGTCACGAAAAGAGTTCTTTTCGAAGGCACTTTTTTATTAACAATATTTGCCTTGAAAGCCCCCGAAAAATGGATTAAAATGTTCAAGAAACAGAACAAGCCATTTTGTGAACATACAAGAGGATTTGATGAGTATAATATACGGATATGCACGGTGCAGCACATCGGAATTAAGACAGGATATAGAAAGACAAAAAAGAGAGCTTTTAAAACTCGGTGTCAGTGACGACGCTCATATATACTGGGAATATGAATCCGGGTCAAAAACAAATCGTCCCGAACTGACAAAACTTCTTTCTGCCGTACAATCCGGTGATAATACCGAAACCGAAGCGTTTGTAGTTGGAATCGGAGAACGCATAGCAAAAGGATTCCCATGCCCGTTTGAAAAAATAAAAACAGTTATTCGAGTTATAAAATAATTCGAATATGGAGCAGAATAATGTCAAGTAAAAAAACAGTCAGACTATTAATAATTATGTCGGCGGTATTTCTGTATACTCTATGCTCATGTAAAGCGGACACGCCGGACACGACGTCTGACGTAATTAAAACAGAAACGTCAACGGAAACTGAGACTGTCTCAATGGAGGAAGAAACGGAAGAGACGGAGATGAAGCTGAAAGAAAATATCACGTTTGAACAAAGCGAAGAGATCATAATTCGTCCGTTTTCCTGGGCGCCGCGCGTTTATTCTTCAAACGACGGTGAGATTATCGCAGGTTACGAGACACCGGAGGGGATAAAGACCGCTAAAAGCAAGAACGGCGGCAAAACGTGGTACGGCGAAGCGGATGCCTCGTTTTTTCAAGATCTCAACTGTGCAAACGTAAACTTCTTTTTTGACGGAGAACGTCTTTATCTCGCGTACCGCGCCGTAGGGAATACCGATAAAGGACTTTACACCTCGCTTCAGGTAAGCGTATCCGAAGACAACGGCAAAAGCTGGTCGTATCATTCGACCGTCGCCGAATACACGGACAACAAAGGCGGCTGCGGTGTATGGGAGCCTTATCTCGGACTGCTTAACGGCAGACTTATCTGTATGTATGCAAACGATCACCCGTCTGTGACGAAATATCAGAATATAGAATATCTTGTGTGGAACGGAACTGAATGGACGGAACGCACCGTAATAAGCGACGGCAACGCTCATAAATCGCGTGACGGAATGCCCGTCTGGTGCGAGTCACCCGACGGCGGTTATCTATGCATTATCGAGAGCACGACGGAGCGTAATAAAGGCTATCCTTTCGTGCTTAAGCTGTTTTATTCAGAGGACGGCGTGAACTGGTCCGAGCCGAAGATAATATATAAGCCGTCGTCAAAGAATTCAAAAGCCGCCGCGCCGGGCGTTGCCGTTTTGCCTGACGGACGTCTGGCCGTCAGTTTTCAGACGGACGAAGACGCGACCGTAAAGGGCGACTCCCAAAGCGTTATGAAAATAATGTTCTCTGACGGCACGTCTGTAAAAGAGCTTGATAAAACACATTTCTCAACGCCCGAAAACATTTTCGGCACGCCGGACGGAGAATCGTCTGTATGGAGCGGTATTTTTTACCGTGACGGTGTGATATATGCATCCGCGGGAACGAAAAACGGCTCGTCGCTCAAAACCGCCGTGGTGTATAATAAAACAAAATCGTAAAACAATGAAAAAACTGAACAAAAAAAGGCTTTGTCTTTATACGCCGCCTTTACCTGACAACACGTCTATGCTTGATACGATAGAACTTGCGGAAACGCTCGGACTCGGCGGCATCGAGCTTATGAATTTTTGCCGTGAGCTGAAAACTCCCGATATTGACGGCGCCGCGCGTTTATTCAACGCCGCAAAGGAAAAGGATCTGTACGTACCTTGCCTTACCGTCAACTCGGATATCTCGGCTTCCCCCGATGAAGCCGTGGAGACGCTGAAAAAATACGCCGATATATGCGCCGCGCTCGGCATAAAATATCTGCACCATACGATAGCTAAGGACTTTCGTTGTTATGATATATCCGATATTGAGATAAACAGAAGATTTGAGGTATGTATTCCTGCGGTAAAGCAGGTGTGCGAATACGCAAACTCGATTAACGTCAGTATCTTAACGGAAAATCAGGGTTTTGTCTTTAACGGCGTATCGAATATGCGGCGGCTGTATGAAAGAACCGGAGGGAAAATCGGTTTTATCGCCGACACGGGAAATACGCTGTTTTTAGATGAAAAACCTGAGAAATTCATAAAGGAATTTAAAGACAACGTGTATCACGTACATATTAAAGATTATAAGATTGCAGGCGGTGATGATCCGGATGAGCCTATATATATTTCACGCGGCGGGATGCGCTTTACAGACGCCGAAATAGGCACGGGGATCATCCCGCTTGACCGTGTGATAAATACGTTGAATGATATAAACTACCGCGGTATGTTCTCTCTTGAATTCAACGGCGTTAAGGACTGTGAAGAAATAAAACGAGTGCTGAAAAGAATTACCGAATGATGACCTGACCGATTATCTTGATATGCGGGCATAAATCCGACGAATGATCCCGACAATAATACAACAAAAAAAGCAACGAATTAAGTAACCGATTATGTTAATTGATTGTTCGCTGCTTTTTTTATGTTATTTTATTAAACACCCAAATATATAGCGCTCAATAATATATAGAAATCTTATTCCTCATTGTTTTTAAAATTCCTTTCTTGATTTTTTGAGTAAAGAGGGTTTTCAGACATCAAAAAGCCCTTTTCACTTTTCGTATATAATAATGACATTTTGCAATTTTCTACACACTATCTCAAATCGGTATTTTTGGACAATAATTACCCTATGGAATATTTGCAATAAAATATGTAAACAATTTTGAAAACCGCTTGACTTGTGGCTAAATATAGCATATAATATAGTCACAAGATAGGAGGGATATTATATGCAAATCGTACCGATGAGAGATCTTAAAGATACAGTTAAAATAGAAAATTTATGCGAGACGACAAAGGCGCCGGTTTTCGTAACGAAGAACGGTTACGGAAAGCTTGTCGTTATGGATATGGACTGCTTTGACAGGCTTATGAATCAGGCATACGAGGCAAAGGTCATAAACGAAGGGCTTGCCGATCTCAAATCCGGCAAGGTCACCGATGGGAAAACCGTACTTGACGATATGAGGCTTAAATATGGCTTCTAATTCTTTTCAGTTCACCGACATCGCCAAAGAGGACTTGGACAACACGCTTTCATACATTTCAAAAGAGTTATGCAATCCGGTTGCCGCAAAAAATCTGTTTTTGAAAATCGAAGAGGCGATCGACAGAATATGTGATTTTCCCGAGAGCTGTCCTGTTGTTGAAAACGATTACGTTGTTTCAAAGGACATAAGAAAAGCGGTGATAGATAATTACATAATGTATTATCTTTTTCAGGAGGACAAGCGTCTCGTTTCAATACTCCGCATCGTATACGGAAGAAGAAATCTCGATGAAATTCTTAAATTGATTTAATCAAACAAACCTCGGTTTCCGTCATCGCGTCGGAGATAAAAGGTTATTCAGTCGCTAGGCCTCATTATTTTACATACAACGGCAGATCACTTGTCGATATCGCTAATGAGACTCAATGGAAAGACTATAATTAAAAGAGCAAATATGATTGTAACATTTAAAAGGATAAAACGAATATGATAGATAATATTGAAGTATTTAAACAGAATCACATAAGGATAAAATCGGGTGAGAAAGAGATTCATATCGATCCGTTTCAGACGGATACGGCATCAAATAGCGCGGATTTTATTCTGATAACACACGATCATTTCGATCATTTTTCGATCAAGGATATCGAGAACACGGCAAAAAATGATACCGTTCTTATCGTTCCCGAAAATATGTGTAAAAAAGCAGAGGCGGCAAGAGAGTACGTCAAAAAGATAGTCACCGTAAAACCCTGCGGATCGTACAACGTCGACGGCCTTGAATTTGAGACCGTGCCCGCGTATAACGTCGGAAAACCGTTTCATCCTAAGAGCGCCGGCTGGGTCGGGTATATTCTGAAAATCGACGGAAAACGCATCTACGTCGCAGGAGATACAGACACGACAAAAGAAGCCATGGCGGTAAACTGTGATATCGCCCTCGTCCCCGTAGGCGGCACATACACCATGAACGCGAAGCAGGCGGCGAAGCTCATAAATACAATAAAGCCCGAGATTGCGGTTCCGGTCCATTACGGCGGCGTAGTAGGAAAAGAAAAAGACGGGATCGATTTTCAAAAATCAGTTGACAAAAGTATAAAAGTGGTTTTAAAAATCAAATTCTGAGTAAGAAAACAATAAAACAAATTCAACGGGGTAATGCTATGGACAGGATTTTCAATATTCACGATATAAGTCGCAACGCTTTTATGCTACACGGTCCGCTTGCGCATCACGGCTACGACTGGTGGTGGCATTCTTTCACGGCGCAGGATGCGGAAACGGGCGAGGACAAGCCGTTTTTCATAGAGTTTTTCATCTGCAATCCCGCGCTTGCCGAGGACGAGCCCGTGTTCGGTCAGCTTAAGGAAAACAAAGATAAAGGAAAGAAACCGTCGTATCTTATGGTAAAGGCGGGCTGTTGGGGAGAAGATCACTGTCAGCTTCACCGTTTCTTTTCTCTAAAAAACGTGAGAATACATCCGTCTGCGCCTTATGAAGTTGAGGCGGAAGATTGCTATGCTTCGGAAACGAGACTTAAAGGCAGTATAAGCATATCAAAAGAAGAAGCAGACGCGCACCCCGAATGGATGTGTGACGCTGGAGAAATGTCATGGGATTTGACGGTTGACAAACAAATCGCTTTCAACGTCGGCTACGGTGCAAGTAAAGCACTGCGCGACGCGGAGGCTTTTGCGATGTACTGGCACGCGGAGGGAATGAAAAGCGCGTTTTCGGGCGAGATAGAGTTAAACGGAAGAAAGTATATTGTCACAAAGGAAAAAAGCTACGGCTATGCCGACAAAAACTGGGGACGCGATTTTACAAGCCCTTGGGTCTGGCTCTCTTCTGACTGCCTTATAAGCAAAAAGAGCGGGAAAAGACTTGAAAACAGCGTTTTCGACATAGGCGGCGGACGTCCTAAGATCTATTTCGTACCGCTTGACAGACGATTGCTCGGCGTGTTTTACTATGAGGGCAAGGAGTACGATTTCAATTTCTCGCACGTCTGGCAAAACGTCAAAACGGAATTCTCGTTTGATGAAAACGACGATACGGTTTTCTGGCACGTAAGGCAGGAAAATAAAGATGCCGTAATGGAAACGAAAATAAACTGTCAGAAGCGCGATATGCTGCTCGTCAACTACGAAGCGCCGGACGGCTCAAAGAAGCACAATAAGCTATGGAACGGTGGAAACGGACGCGGTATAATCAAACTCTACAAAAAAGCCGACGGCAAGCCCGTCCTTATAGATGAGATCGAAGCCACGCACGTCGGCTGTGAATACGGAGAATACTGTTAAATCAAAACATTGTCGGCGCGTGCGCGTCGGGAAAGGATAAAAAATGAGAACTATACGCGTAACGGGTAAAGGAAATATAAAAATACGTCCCGATATGACGAGGATAACGATAACGCTGACAGAGGTTTATAAAGAATACACCGAGGCGCTGAAGTGCTCGTCGGAAGATACGGAGAAGATGAAAGATTTGCTGTCCAAGTTTGATTTCAAACGGACTGATCTGAAAACTCTGAATTTCAACGTGGACACGGAATATGAGGGCTACACGGAAGACGGCGCGTACAAACAGAGACTTGTCGGGTACAGATACCGCCACACGATGAAGATAGAATTCGATTCGGACAATGACCGCCTCGGAAAAGTGCTTTACGCGCTTGCAAACAGCGAGCTTCAACCGGAATTCAATATCTGCTATACCGTCAAAGACCGTGAAGCGGCGAAAAACGAACTGCTCGGCAAAGCCGTAGCCGACGCAAAAGAAAAAGCCGCCGTACTCACGCAGGCGGCGGGCGTTATTCTGAAGGATATTCAAACAATAGACTATTCATGGGGCGAGCTCAATATGGAGACACGCCCGATGAACAGAATGCTGGCGGCAAAAGCCGTCTCCGCCGACATCGCCGACGAAAGCTACGCCATCGACATGGAGCCGGACGACATCAGCGTTTCGGATGCGGTTACGGTTGTGTGGGAAATAATTTAATGCCACTACAGCAAAACAACCCCATAGTATTTGATTTTTCATATTTCAATACTATACTACCGTCATGCTCCAGTCTTTCGGCATACGCTATCTGAATCTTGTCATATAGCCGTACAACGCCCTTACATTTCGAAAGGCTCTTTTTGGTGCATCTGTCTTTGATTTTCAGCGGTTTCATCTCTTTTTCTCCTCTTTTTATTATTTTCATTTTCCGAAAAATCTCCGAAAAATGTGTTTTTTTGTTTTTTCGGTAAAATCCGCTTCCGAAAAATGATTTTTCGGAAAGTCTAAACATATCAATAAACTCCGATTTCATAGTAATACAGACCGTTTTTGCTGTCAAAACAGCTGTTTTCAATCAATATTAGAAAGCATCTGAATTTCTTCTGAAAAATTGAAATCCCGAAAAATCTTCCGAAAACCTGATTTTTCGGAAAACACTATACTATTGTTCACTCTCTTTTATCCTGTTTCGATTCAAACATTTTTATCCTCCGGGGTCTCTCTATCGAGTTCTATTTCGACTCAAACCAGAGGCTTTTTTCTGATTCGATTCGGAATCAAATTAGAATCTTCCATCTTCTTCTGATTCAGAACTCTATCTCCTAAATCGGAGTTAAAACAGATAAATACGGAATATCTTCGTCGTTTTCTCTCTGAATTCTGATTTTATCGGATCTTTTTCGGATAAGAAAAAGATCCTGTGAAACACAAGGTCTTTATTGGATTTATTAGGATTTTTCTCTTTAATTCTTTCTCGATTCAGATTCGGAACAGGATAAAATGGAGTGAACTTTTTGACGAAAAAGAGGATAAAGAGAGGTGGATAGAGACAATGGCGATCATTCCCATTCCACCGTGGCCGGAGGCTTAGACGTGACGTCGTAGACTACGCGGTTGATGGTACGAACCTCGTTTGTGATGCGGCGGGATGCGGCG
>CADBSB010000134.1 GCA_902797235.1 uncultured Ruminococcus sp.
CAGGGATTCGAACCCTGGAAGCGGTATTAGCGCTTACACGATTTCCAGTCGTGCGCCTTAGACCAACTCAGCCATCTTTCCATAGCCGTTTGCCCTTGCTTCTATTCACAATGCTTATGCAGTATATCACATTTTTTCAAAAAAATCAAGCCCTTTTTCCTAAAATTCCAAAATTTTTTAGGAAATTTATAAATACGTATTGCATTTTGAGATTTTTATGGTAAAATTGAATCAAAAGAACACGGAGGTAATTATGAAAGTCACGGTTTGGAACGAAAATTATCATGAAAAGATAGATCCCGCGGTCGGCAATCTTTATCCGGGCGGTCTGCACGAGCAGATTTCGGGATTTTTGCGCGCGGACGACGTTATTGTTCGCACGGCGACGCTCGATATGCCGGAATGCGGCCTTACCGACGAGATCCTGTCCGACACGGACGTGCTTTTATGGTGGGGACACATCAAGCACGGCGACGTTCCCGATGAGATAGTCGACAGAGTTCAGAGGTACGTTTTAGCCGGTATGGGACTTATTGTTCTCCACTCCGGTCATCACTCCAAGATATTCAGGCGTATGCTCGGCACGACGTGCAACCTCAAATGGCGCGACGGCGCGAGAGAGCGCATCTGGACCATAAAGCCCAATCATCCGATAGCGGCGGGCATTCCCGAGACGTTTGCGCTTGACGAGGAGGAAATGTACGGCGAGCCGTTCGACATAGCCGAGCCCGACGAGGTGATATTCATGGGCTGGTTCAACGGCGGAGAGGTGTTCCGTTCCGGCTGTACGTGGGTACGCGGAAACGGCAAGATATTCTACTTACAGCCCGGCCACGAGACGAACCGCGCTTATCATAACGAATATATACAGAAAATACTGAAAAACGCCGTAAGGTGGGCGTGCCCGGTAAAAAAGAATCTTCCGCTCATATGCCCGAATACCGAGGCTCTGGAAAAGTAAATCATTCAACGTCAAAAGGCTGCCGCGGCAGCCTTTTTTCAATATGATAAAATGTTACTGAAAAAAACGCCGGACACGTCGCCGTAAGCTATTATCGACCTTCTGTGATCCATGGTTCTGTCATATGATTTACTGTAATATCCGAGTATTCGTCCCGTATAATCGCGGATCGTTTTGTCGCCGTTGTCCTCACATTCGTAATAACCGACAAGCTGGCCGTTCGGCTTTTTTATCTGTATCCTCTGCATTTTCATTTCTCCTTTTTCGCTTTGAACGCTGAAAACGAATACGGCGGTATATCGGTAAGCTTAAGCTTTCCGCCGCTGTAAACGCCCGTACAGTTGAAATATTCAAAATCCTTATATTCACCGTCAAGCTCGACGACCGGCTCTATCGCCGGATCGGCGAAATTGTTCCACAGCCCGACGGTAAGCGCACCGTTTTCCTCATCCCTTTTGCACTGTATATACAGCTCGGGGCAGCCGTAAATGTAAGCGGGCAACTTTTTGCCGGAGAGCCACCGCGCCGCGTCCGCGTACTGGCGGCTCCTTCTGTAATGGCGCATTATATCCTGCTGAGGCGCAAGCCTCGGGTTGTCGTTTATTATGAAAAACCGCTGTTTCTTTTCGTTTTCGTACCTTACGGATACGGGTATCCTTTTGCCGCCGTGCACCGTATAGCTCAGAACTTCCGCTTTTTCGTCAAATAAAACGTCGTACACGAGCGCGTCGCGAACGCTTATAACCTCGTTATCGTCCGCGAAAATCTCGCTGTGCGCGTGTACCGGCTCGCCTATTGCGCGAACGCCGCAGTCAAATCCCCTCTCCGTCAATATCTCCGCGGCGGCTATGTCTAAAAGCAAACCGTCATCGAGCGCATCCTCGGGCAGAGCTCTTGCGTTTTCGTCAAACACAGCGCCGTACGTTCCTTTACCATCAAAAGTCGTAGGAACGGAACAGTACGCGAGCGTGCGCGAGGCGTACGGGAAAATCAGAAAATCGGGATTATAAATATAATTTACTTTTGTCGGCATATTCACGTCCGACAGTTTTTTCATAGCGGTATATATCCTTACGCCGTCAGATACACCCTTGAAATTCTCGTCTATCCATTTATATGCGGCGCGGTTCCTCTCGTGCATTTTAGCGTATCCCTGCTCCGTGCCGGGCTTTGAATCATAGTCGAGGCCGTATTTCAATATGCCGTCGGTACATCCGGAGGCTCTTATCGCCGTATCGAAATTTTCAAGATAACTCGCGGGAGTATTCATGCGCGGGCGCGGGAACGCGTCGCCCTCCGCCATGACCTCTATATCGTCTGATTTTGTCCAGACGCTCTCCATACGCTCCATTTCAACGGTATCTGCAAGCTTGTGTCCCCAGCTCCCCTGCGCCGCCCAGTATGGCGCTCCGATCAAACGGACGAAGGGCTTTGTCTTATCTCCGGCGAGCAGCCGCGCTGTCTCGGCGGCGTCCACGCCGTCGACGTCCCAGCCGGACATACAGGTGCAGAAGCCGACGCGGACTTCGGGATTTACCTCATCCGCCGCGGCTCTTATGTTTTTCGCAAACCGTCTGAACGCGTCGCCGTTCGCCTTTATGTACGCGTCTCTGTACTTGTTTTTTCCGCCCGTCATTATATTAGCGTTTACCTCTTCACGCGTGAGCGTTTCTCCCGTCATTTCGCTTATCGCCTTTAAATGGAGCGGACAGAGGCAGGCGGGATAAACGCCGTGGAAGCCGTACCTGAAATCGTCGTCGAACATTATAAGATCGACGCCGCATTTCGCCACTTCTTTTACGTAACCGGCGGAAAATTTCAAAAACTCCTCATCTCTCGGGCACGCCTGCTGTTTGTACTCCTCACCGTCGATGCCGATCATGTGCTGAAACGGAGAGCCGGAATAAAACATGAACGTCCAGAGCCACGCGCCGACCTCAAAGCCGTTTGATTTAAAATATGCCGTAAACTCTTTGAGCGCTTTAAAGCTTTTTGCTCTTTTTTCCTCGTTTCTTTCATAGCTGCCTATGCTTATGAAAACACGCTCCGCATCAAAGCG
The DNA here is from genome assembly GCA_902797235.1 of uncultured Ruminococcus sp. Lineage (GTDB taxonomy): Bacteria > Bacillota > Clostridia > Oscillospirales > CAG-272 > UBA1248. Next base: position 3,021 of record CADBSB010000134.1, read on the forward strand.
TTTAAGCTCTTTCAGCGTGCTTTCGGGACCGTAGCGCATCATGGCGCCGTTTCCGGCAGGGACGGAAATTTTATACATGGCGACCTCCGTTTTTTATTCCATTATATCATACTTTCTTCATTTTGCAATACTTATTATAAAAAATCCTCCCTGTTTGGGAGGTTGTTTTATCTGTCACATTTGCATGGACCGTCGTTATTGAATTCCGATACGGGAAATTCCATATTGCGGAATACCGTGCAGGCGTCGTCCGCTTCCGTGAACTGACATTCCTTTTCGGGAACGGAATAGACCCTTGCGTCGAGCAGGTACTGAGCGGGGCGTTCAAGTCTTATGACCGAGAAAAGCCCGACAGATACGACGAGGCGACGTTCGCCCTGAGGCGCGAGGTTGCCGATGCGTGAAGCAACGTTCGCGGGTATATCGCGCTCCGACTGGCACGGGCAGTGATGCGGTATCCTCCGCTCTATTATCTTCGCGCCGAGAACTACGGGGTCCGCGACCTCGAGCACAGCGGTCGGCAACGACGAGCTGCCGCAGCCGCAGCTCTTGCTTTCGGGAATATCGGGGATGCCGCGGCAGAAGCCGTCCGTATCCGGGTCCGATCTGAACACCGACGTTCCGCCCTCTCCGCCGTAGAGCACCGTGCGCTTGTCGCAGACGCAGAGGCCTTCTATAATCTGTCTGTTCGTCAGATTTACGCAGCACTCGAACGTCATTCTGATATATATTCTCGCGTCTATTTTGTAAAAGCCGTTATTGAAAGGAACGGGGTCAACGCTTATATCCGCGGCGGCTATCTCCGCCGTACAGCAGCGCACGTTTGTGGAATGTTCTACTATATCGCGCCCGTAATCCGTTAAGAATACGGCGGTATCTTCAAAACAGTCCTTGTCGCGGCAGCTGTCGAATATTCTGTTTGTGTCAATATAAGCGCTTTCGCGTTCATGACACGATCTGTTGTCTGTCATATTATCCTCCGTAAATAAATATCAAAACTTCCTTTGATAATATTATACGGGATAACGGCGCGCTTTGTTACTGTACTTCCGTCTGCAAAAGCGTGGGCTTTGTCAGCCCGAAAAGTATTTTTATAAACTCCTTTTTGTACGGTATGAATTCACCGTTATCTATCATTTCGCATACCGTATCGCAGTCCGCCCACATGACGTCTCTGACCTCCTCCGGCTGTAATTTCAGAGCTTTTATATCCACATCCTTTTTGAACACGAAAAAGTCGTCAAATCCGCGGTCGAACGCAAGAGTTATAACGGGGCGGACGTTTGTAAAATCAAGGTCGAGCCCTATCTCCTCTTTTAGTTCCCTTTGCGCCGCGACGCGTCCGTTTTCGCCCGCTCCGGCGCTTCCGCCTACCGTAACGTCCCACATACCGGCCCAGCCGCTTTTGAAAAACTGGCGCTGCTGTATGAGCATTTTCCCGTCGTCCGACAGTATGACTATATGTACCACTCGGCGGTATTCGCCCTCCTCGAACGGCACGCCGCGCGGCTTTGTTTTGCCCGTGGGATTTCCGTCGACGTCGAGTATATCGAAAAGCTCGCTCTTCTCCGTTTTTATTGTCTTCTGGTACGCGAGGCGCTCGTCGCCGTTCTGTAAATATATGATGCCGCAGTATTCAAAACCGTTTTTCAAAAGCGCTTTTTGCATCGGGATATTGTCTCTGTGCGTGTCTATTTTAACGCTTCCGCAGAATGAAAGCGCGAAATCGAAGCACAGATTTGCAACGCCTTTTCCGTGGCAGTCGGGCGAGACGGCAATTCTGTGCACGGCTCTGTATTCTCCCCCGTCCTTCCACTCTCCCTCATATATCTTTTCATACGTGGGCTCGGGCTTGTCCATACAGCAGAAAACGCACTCTATCTTTCCGTGCTCGTCGGCAACGTATAACGTACCGTCGTCGATATCCGCTTTTATGTCGGACAACGCAGGGTAGCCGTTGTTCCACTGGTGAAGATTGCCGCTTTTGCGCATGAACGCGCGCGCCTGCTCGTAAATACCGTTTATCGTATCGATCTCATCCGCTCTTGCTTTTCTTATTATCATTACGCACCTTACCGATTTTTTAGATAATTATATTATATTTGTTGTAAAATGTCAAGTATCGGCATTGACAATAATAAAAAAATGTGATAGAATATATATGTAAAATTATACTTTTATCAAACCGGAGATAAAAATGAACGATAATAAAGCACCGATCGGAAGAAAATACAAGTCCGTGCCCGTAAAGTCCGCCATACCGTACTGGTGCGCGGCGGCGGTGTGGGTTTTCGCGGCGATATTCATACCGTTTTACAGCGTGTGGCATATTATAATTATCGCCCTCATATCGGCGGCGGCCGGCGTCGTCGTAAAGCTCGTTTTACCGAAGGAAACGCGGCAGGTCGAGGTGCCGTTCGCGTCCGGCAATTTAGCGCTTGACGATATAGTGCACGAGATAGACCGTGCCTCAGACAGGCTTGACGCGGTAAAGACCGATATAAACGCAAAAGCCCCGTCCGCATCAGACAAGATAGGACAGATACGCGAGCAGATCGACAGGATAAGGCAGGCGCTCATCAACTCGCCCGACGACATCGGCTCCGTCCGCCGTTTCATTAACTACTACCTGCCCACTACCGTAAATCTTGCTGAAAGATACAAAATAACGCTTGAATCGGACAGCGGCGGCGAGAATATAAAAACGACGCTCTCCTCTATCGAATCCGCGTTTGAACAGATCAGAAATTCATTCGAAAAACAGCACGACGCACTGTTTGAGGACGACGTGATCGACGTGTCCGCGGATATAAAGGTCTTGGAAACAATGCTCGAAAGAGATAATTTGAAATAAATAGGAAAGGAATATAATACAATGGCAGAAGAAATCAAACTGACGCTCGATCCGTTCGGCGTAAAACAGGCGGAGGAAATACTCGCGGCGGATAAGCCCGAGGAGCAGAAGCTCGCGGAGTTATCCGAGCTCACGTCCGCAAACCTCACGGAAGAGGAAAAAAATCAGATAGCGGAGTTTGCAAAAACGATAGACATCACCGATACGACGTCGATATTGCAGTACGGCGCGGGCTCTCAGCAGAAGATAGCGGACTTCTCCGATTCCGCTTTGAAGAGCGTGCGTACGGAGCAGCTGGGCGAGGCGGGCGAGATGATCGCAAAGCTCGTCGGCGAGCTCAAAACGTTCAACAGGGACATTGACGACGCGGGCAAATTCAAGCTCTTCAAGAGCATAAAGAAGAAAGCCATAACGCTGAAGGCGAAATACGACAAATGCGAGGTCAGCGTAAACGATATAGTTACGGTGCTCGACGGTCATCAGGTCACTTTACTTAAAGACATAGCCGTTCTCGATCAGCTTTACGACAGAAACCTGACGAATTTCAAGGAGCTGTCCATGTATATACTCGCCGGCAAGCAGAAGCTTCAGACGGAGCGCGAGACGACTTTGGCAGAGCTGCAGAAGAAGGCGAAGGAGACCGGTCTTGCCGAGGACGCTCAGAAGGCGAACGATTTTGCCGCGATGTGCGACAGATTTGAGAAGAAGATCTACGATCTTGAACTCACGAGGATGGTATCCATACAGATGGCTCCGCAGATCCGTCTCGTTCAGAACAACGACAGCGTGATGAGCGAAAAGATCCAGTCCACGATCGTCAACACCATCCCGTTATGGAAGAGCCAGATGCTCATAGCCCTTGGACTTGCCCATTCCGAGCAGGCGCTGAAAGCCGAGCAGGCCGTTACCGAGATGACGAACGAGCTCTTGAAAAAGAACGCGGAAAAGCTTCATCAGAGCACCGTCGGAATCGCAAAGGAAGCGGAACGCGGCATAATAGATATAGAAACTCTCACGCATACCAACCAGGAACTCATATCCACCCTTGACGAGGTCCAGAAGATCCGCGAGGAGGGTCACGAGAAGCGTATCGCCGCCGAGGCGGAGCTCGCGCGTATCGAGACCGAGGTCAAAAACAAGCTTTTAGAGATAAGGAAATAAATGAAAAAGTTTTTTAAGTACAACGTGGGCGCCGCCATCGGCGCCCTGGTACTGATAATCCTTCTGACGGTATTTCTCGGTATCAACCGGACGGTATCGTCATACAAGAACAGCGTGATAAACGCGTTTTCAAAATCGGATAATTCCGTATCGGCGGATCTGCAAAAGTACGGCGATTACGCAAATCAGCTCTATGCCATAGCGAGCGCGAACGGCTGCAACGTTACAGAGTTTAAAAACAGTCTGTCAAAGCTAAACGCCAAAGACCCGTTCGGCGGCGCGGACTACGCCTTGCGCAATATATCGTCTTCGGCGGCTGTCGTTTATAACGAGCTTTCGGCAAAGCAGAACGTGGACGATCAGCAGATGCGTTCAGCAACGTCGTATTACTACGAAATGGATTCCACCGTATCGCGCATAAAAAACAATACGGATTACAACAACAAGGCGAAAAAATACAACAAGGCGGCAAACGCGTTTCCCGCCACGATGATAGTCGTCTTTACGGACACAACGGACGACGCGGCGGTGTTTGAATAATGAAAAAACAAAGAGCGGTCATTTTTGTCATACTCTGTATCGTTCTGTTCTCCGTTTTCTGCTCGTGCTCGATCAGAAGAAAAACGAACGTGCCGGATCAGACGGACGCGTTCTACGTCTATGACGAGGCGAACGTGCTCGATACGGAAACAAAAACGTACATCGTCGGCAAAAACGTTGACCTTTACGACAAATGCGGCGGACAGATCGTCGTGGCGTGCGTCAATACAACGGGCAATTACGATATCAAAGATTACGCCTACGCGCTGTTCAACAAATGGAAAATAGGCTCCGCGGACAAAAACAACGGGGTTTTGATCCTTTTGTCTATCGACGAGGACGATTACTGGGTTTTGCAGGGCAACGGGCTTGAAACGCTATTGCAGTCCGGCACTCTGAAACTGATGCTGAACGACTATCTCGAACCGTACTTTGCAAAAAGGCAGTACGCGGACGGAGTTCGTTCTCTGTTTGACGCGCTTATAGAAAAGTACGAGCAGATATATTCAATCAGCGTCGTTTTGACGGAAGTCGACGCCTCGTCAATAACCCAGCCGGTACAGCAGCCGGCGGAGACCGGGACGAAAAAAACGACGTTCTGGGGATTCATATCCGCCGTGGCGTCGATAATCATAGCGTTCACCGTCATAGTAATAATCTTGATAATAGTCGTTTCAATAGCCGTTACGGTATTCATAATCATAGGCGCGATATTCAGCGGCGGCGGCAGCGGCGCCGGAAGCGCGGGACGAGCGTTCAGATCGAGCGGCGGCATCAACATCAACCCGCACAGCTTCAGGACGTCGTCGTTCAGGGGAGGAACGTCGTTCGGCGGATTTACCGGGTCGTTCAACTCACACCGCAGCGGCGGATTTTCGTCGGGCGGCTCGCATCGCAGCGGAGGCTTCTCGTCCGGCTCGCACGGAGGATTTTCGTCCGGGTCGCACGGCGGAGGTTTTTCCGGCGGTCACCACAGCGGAGGCGGCGGCTTCTCACGCGGAGGCGGAGCAGGAAGAAGATAAGGAAGTGCAGTTTCAATGTCGGAAACAAGAGGATTCATGTTTACGGAGCCCAAGCCCAAATACTACCGTGAATATATGAAGGCGTGCCGCGAGGCCGTTATGTGCGACGATAAGGAATGGATGCCGATAAGTAAGGAGAACATCAAATTCTTCCCCGTTATCGCTCCGCTCATGTACAGACGGCTCAAAAGCGGCAAGGGTCTGCCGGAGGGCTTTCCGCGCACCTTTACGTACTGGTGTTTCAAGGACGGCAGATTTATAGGCGAATGTCAGCTTCGCCCGTACGTCAGCGGTAACGAGGTGAGAAGCCTCGGCCACATCGGCTATTCGGTGCGCCCGTCGCTGCGCGGTAAAGGGTACGGTCAGGCGGTGCTAACGTTCGCGGTAAAAAAGCTGAGCGAGCTCGGGGTCTGTCCGATTTTCGCGTCATGCCATAAGGAAAACACCGTTTCCCTGCACTGTCTTTCAAAAGCGGGCTTCCGCCGTTTCGGCGAGTATAAGGACAAAGAAGGCAAGCCGCTTTACGAATATGAACTGCGGTACGAAAAGGACGGCGACGCGATACACCCGTGCGAAATATCCTGCGGCGCGGTTGTATATACGATCATAAACGGGACGGTAAAATACGCCGTTATAAGTTCGTTTACCGGTGACCGCGGATTTCCGAAGGGCCATATGGAACGCGGAGAAAACGAAAAACAGACGGCTCTGCGCGAAATAAAAGAGGAGATAGGCGTTGACGCAAAGCTGCTCGACGGCTTCTGCGAGCAGACGTCGTTCTATCTGCCGAGAAAAAGAAACGTGTTGAAGCGCGTGACTTACTTCCTCGCGTACTACGAAAATCAGAAGCTCATACCTCAGCAGGCGGAGATCGCCGACGTAAAGCTTATGAATTATCAGCAGGCTATGAGCGTGCTGCGTCACGAGGACTCAAAATCGCTTTTATACAAGGCAAACGCTTATATTACGGAGAATATGCAATGATAAAGCCGAAAAGACTGACGCGCGGCGATAAAGCCGCCGTCGTTTCATTATCGTCGGGCTCGCTCGGTGAAGAAAAGCTGATACACAAATTCGATATAGCAAAAAACAGGTTTGCGCAGTACGGTATAGAGCTTGTCGCAATGCCGCACGCGCTGAAAGGCAAAAAGTACGTTTACGAGTATCCCGAACAACGCGCCGCGGACTTGATGCAGGCTTTCTCAGATCTCGAGATAAAAGCCGTTATCTGCGCCATAGGCGGCGACGACACGATAAGACTTCTGCCGTACATCGACTTCGACTTAATAAGGAACAACCCGAAGATATTTACGGGCTATTCCGATACCACGTCAAACCATTTCATGATGTACAAAGCCGGGCTCGTATCGTATTACGGCGGGAATTTAATGTGCGATTTCGGCGAATACGTGGAAATGAACCCGTATTTCAAATCGTCTTTTGAAAACACGCTTTTGAATCCGAAGCCGACGCTCGATATACCGTGCAGCGACTTTTACGCGTGCGAGTGCGACAAGGTGCACTGGGGCATTGAGAATATGGATAAAAAGCCTAAACTACATAAAAATAAAGGCTACGAAATACTGCAGGGGCACGGCAAGGTCACGGGCGAGCTTATGGGCGGCTGCCTCGAGGTCTTTACCGAACTGACGTACACGGATCTGTGGCACGGCGTCAATTGGGAAGGCAAGCTACTGCTTATCGAGACGAGCGAGGACGATCAGGGACCCGATTTTCTTTTGTGGAACCTACGCGGCATGGCGGCTGACGGTATGTTTGATAAAATAAACGGCATAGTCATGGGCAAGCCGGATTACGAAGATAAATACGAGCCGTATAAAAATATATTAAAACAAGCCCTCCGCGAAGCCGGACGGGAAGATTTGCCTGTTCTCTATAACGTAAACGTCGGCCACGCCTACCCGATAGGCATATTTCCGCTCGGGTTAAAATATGAGATAGACTGCGACAATAAACGTTTTACGCTGCTTGAGCAGGCGACGGAATAATTCAGAATTAAGAATTCAGAATTAAGATTTTTTTGCTAATATATTTTATATGCGTAAATTTTTTAAAGCGGTTAAACTTTTAACCGCCTTTTTAAGTCTTATATAACAGATATGAAATAATCTAATGCTTATTTTTTTGGAGATAACTTATGAAAAAGACTGCTGTTTTGATAACCGTATTATTTTGCACAGCATTCGTATCTTCGTGCAGAATAACAGACGATCCGTTTTTGACTGATGATGAAACGTCGACGGTAACAACGATGATCGGCACGTCAAATGCGTCTGAAACAGATAATAATTCCGACAGCGAAACAAACACCGTATTTGTTCAAACCGAACCGGAAAAGGATTTTTACAGTCTTACATCAGATGAAGCATATCAGAAATACGGATTGTTTACGCCTGATAATTCCGTTCTGTTAAATTGTGACGGAAGACATATATACGTTGAAGGGGTTATATACCAAACGACCAGAATCATAAACGACGACGGAGACATCGAGAAGATAGTAAAAACAGCGCTTTGCCGAAACGATTATCCCGAAGGCGGCAACGAAATTCCTGTCTGTATGGACCCGCTCTGCGAGCATTTGTCCGGCAGCTCTTGTCCTATCGCTGATTTAAAATCAATGTTCAGTATCGCTTGCTATGCCGATAAGTTATTTTACATTTCAAAAAGTCAGGATCTGCGCGTTTACGATCAATCGACAAACAGCAACAAAATACTGCTTAAAGACTTAATGGCGCCTTATTTTCACCGTTACAGCGGAAAACTTTATCTTATAGCAAACGAAGAAACAAGTGAATTTCAGACCGTAAATACAATATATCATATCTATGAAAACGCAGAATTGTCAAAAATCGGGTCGGTCGAAACAAAAGAAAATGAAAAGCTGTTAGTACATTCAGACAATTCAATAGTAGGATTCTGCGTTGAAAAAAATGACGGGATACCATGCACGAAGGCGGTTCTTTACGATCTTAAAACAAGCGACGAAAGCGTAGTATTCGAAAGGCTTTTAAACGAAACCGTCGAATGTGAAAACGTAAAGTGCGATATAAACCCCATGTCAATTTTCGGCGACAAGGTGCTGTTTTCCGTAATGTATTCATATAACAACGCTGATACAAATACCAAACGTTCTGATATATGGCTCGTTGACGTTTTAACAAAAGAAAAACAGCTTCTTCTAACTCTTGATAATCAAAATGAAAGTCGTAATTGTCAGTTCTCCGAAAAATACATATTGATCGTTGAACCGCGAAAGACCGTGACAGATCACTTTATTATACACTTGCTCGACCCATATTCAAATAAAGAAACAGTGTATAATTTATCGGATATGGCGTCTTCAATCGGAGAGAGAATTCCTCTTGACTGTTATCTCAATTCTTTCAATCTCTTCTCTCCCGTGCTTTCTAAAATGTACTATATACCAAAAACCGGCGTTAACAGTGAAGGTATAGAATATCAAACTTACGATATAAAATTATATAAAACTTTTGCTTTTGATCTTGAAAGCGGCAGAGTTTTCAAATACGATGTTCCCTCCGAGGACGATTTAAGTAAATAAGATATCGGCTGTGCCGACGAAATTTGGAGGTCGCCCACCCGTGCCCACCATCATGGAGTTCGCAACGGGGAACCCCAGCGTGGTCTCCATGCTCCAACAGGGTAAGGTAAAAAAGCCCCGAAAGTTCGGGGGGTGGTGGGGTTTGGGGCGGTCAGGGGGGTGGCCGGGGTTCCCCGAAAACGAGGTACGAGTTTTCGGGGGTTCACGGGGGAGCGGGAACCCCAAGCGCGACGCGTTCCGCGGCGCACCGAATCGTCGGCGGCAGGGGTTCCCCGCGTGACACGGTCATGCGGGGGTTCGCGCAGCCGACACCTTAACTCGCGCAAGCGAATATAACTCGGCGACAGGGGTTCCCCGCGTGACACGGTCACGCGGGGGTTCACGTAAGCCGAATATAACGTTCCGCACGGCGGAACATATAACTAACAAGGGAGCTTATCGCTCCCTGCTTTTATTTTGCCAGAACTCTGAACAGCTCGTTCATTAAGTTGTCGCGGTGGATGTGCGTCACGCGGCACATGAAATGGCGGCGGTTATCGTAGGCGTACTGATGGTCGTACTCCGGTATCGGCGCATGGATTATCTCGGACAGCATAAAGCGTCCGCCATCGTTTATAAGCCACGCCGCGGCGGTGACGTCCCATATGATCCTGCTCCACGCTCTGCCCTTCGCGTACTCCTCCGCCGCCTCCGTCGTATGCTTTACAAGATAGTCGCAGAGCGGATTTTTGCCTTTGAGCCAAAAGTCGAGCTCTGGGCCGGAGACGTAGAACGATGACACGACGCCCATGCACGGCAGCTGAACAAGCGGACAGCCGCAGCCGAAAACGATGCGCGCGGCGGCTATATCCTGCATCATATTGAATTCGTTCGTATCTATCCACGACGTGTAGTGACCGCCGAGCCAGACGACGACGATATTATCGACTATCTCCGGCTTCATAAGTATAGCCGACGCAACGTTCGTTATACAGCCGATAGACACGACGTAAAGCGGCTTTTCCTTGCTGTACTGCATGGCGAGCTCGCACAGGTGGCGCGCGGCGGGACTGTCGATAAACGTCTTTTCGTCTTTTAAGTATTCCCTGCTTCCCTTATATACGTTTTTCTTCATCTCCTCCTCGCCCATGAGCGTGAGCAGATTCATTATCTCGTCGTAGCTTTTCTCCATTCCGTCCTCGGGCGACGATGAATTCGAGTTGAAGAACGGGCAGGCGTAAATCGCCTTAACGTTCGTTTTTTCATGCTTTACGAGCAGCGACAGCGCAAACTGGTCGTCTATCTCGTTATACGTGTCCGTATCGAGCACGCAGTCTGTTTGTCCCGACGGGACCTCTAAATTCTTTAATCTTTCGGCTTCGGTCATTTTTTTATCTCCGTTTTCTTATTTTCTGCTATAATACTATCATAATATTTATATAAAGTCAATAAAAAAATGAAAAATATCTTTACATTTCAATAATTATGTGGTAAAATGGGTAACGAAAGCGAGGTATTGTTATGAAACTCAAAAGCATTTTTTCCATTATAATTCTTTGTGCCATGCTGTTCGCATTCGCCGCCTGCGCGACGACGCCCGAGCAGACAACGGCGGACACGGTTACGGTTATAGATACGACGGAGCCGGAGACGGATACGGAGCCCGCTACTGAAAGCGAGACCGAGACCGAAACGGAGACGGAAACCGAAACAGAGCCCGAAACGACGGCTCCCGGTACGGAATACGCCGGTATGGAATCCGGTATAATCCGCGACGGCACGCCTAAAAAATATTTCTGTCTCTGCTTTGACGACGCGACGACGCAGGACCTCAAAATAATCGAGATGTGCAAAAAATACAATTACTACGACGTTACGTTCTTTATAAGCACCGGCTTATACGGCGTTGACTGGACAGCGGGCGTAGGCGTTTCACACGTGCGTCTTTCCAAGAAAGAGGTACAGGGCGGCGTTTACGACGGATTCGATCTTGCGGTACATACGCTCAACCACCTGCCGCTCGATCAGTATCAGGATAACGAAAGAAAAGTCAGAAGCGAAATCGAAAACGACGCGAAAAACATATACAAGATAACGGGCAAATACCCCGTAGTCATGGCGTGGCCGGGCGGCGACCCGAACGTCACGCGCAAGCTTATGAAGATAGCGTACGAGAACACCTCCATAAGGCTCGGACGCGGCACCACGTCGACGCACAAGTTCGATCTGCCGACGGAGCTGTTATGGCTTGAGCCGACCGCCGAGATAAGCGAGGCTACGCTCTTCTCCGATTTCCAGCGCTTCCTTGACGCGGATTGCACCGAGGATATGCTCTTCTTCTGCTGGGGACACGGCTTTGAGCTCGATTTGTATAACAGCTACGACAAGCTTGAGAAATTCATAAAGATGATAACGGAAGCCGAGGGCATCGAGCTCGTCACCGTTTCCGAATTCTATCAGTTATTTAAAGACGAGATACCGTCTTACATCGAGGAAGCATGAAAAAGTATTTCACTTTCAGTTTAGACGACGGCGTTACGCAGGACAGGCGTATCGTTGAAATATTCAGATCGCACGATTTTCACGCCTGCACGTTCTTTTTGAACACCGGGCTTTTAGGCGCGAGCTGGGAATGGGTCGGAAACGTATGCGGCCATCCCGGCGTATCGCACCTCAGATTTACCGAGGAAGAGCTTAAGACCGGCATTTACGACGGCTTTGACGTCGCGGTCCACACGCTTCACCACCCCTCTCTTTCCGCATACGACGACAAGCCTGAGATGATAATCGACGAGGTACAGACGGACGCAGAAAATATCAAACGCATTTTCGGCGTCTCCCCCGTCGGTATGTCGTGGCCGGGCGGCGAAGGCCAGTGCACGGCGAAGACGATAGACGTGATACTTAAAAACACGGATATAAGATATTCCCGCGCGGTGACGCCGACGTACGATTTCAGATTACCCGAAGATTTTATGCTTTGGTATCCGACGTGTTCGTTCTCCGATCAGAGAACGCTTGAACTGGCGGACGAGTTCTCCGCGCTCGACAAAGACGGCACTTATCTTTTCTACGTCTGGGGACACGGCTACGAGCTCGATTTTGACAATTCCTACGGCAAGCTCGACACGCTTATAAAGAAAATGACCGAAGACAAAAACATTATATGTGTGGACAACACGCAGTTTTACAAACTTTTTTGCGAAGGTAAATTATAATGAGACGTTTTAAAATCATAACTCTGACAATATTACTGCTCGCGTATACCGTCGGCGCGGTTCTTCCGGCGGCGGCGAGCGACGGAGGTACGGACGTGGCAAAGGAAAAATTCGATTTCAATAAAAACATACTCATATCCATTTTCTGGCCGCCCACAAAGGACTATATAACGGACGAACAGTATAAGTACATGGCGGATGCGGAGATAGACTGGGTACTCGGCGCGGGCGACGGCATAGGCTCAAAAACAAGCCAGATGAAAATGCTTGAGCTGTGCAGCAAATACGGCATAGGTATGTGCGTCGGCGACAACCGTTTCGGCGGCAATCTTCTCAATATGAGCCCGACCAAGATAAAGAAGCTTGTTGAGGAATACAAGGACGTTCCCGGTGCTTACGGCTACTATATGCTCGACGAGCCGTACAACGCAAACCAGTTCATAGACGCGTACAGGGCTTTGAAGGAAGCCGATCCCGACGGATATATGCACTTGAACTTTTTGCCCGGCCACGCTTATCCGAGCTGGAGGCTGTATGAAAGCCAGATGAACGACTGGCTGAAGCTCTGCGCCTCAACGGGCTATCCGCAGGAATACGTGATGTACGATATGTACCCGTTCGGCCTTACCAAGAATTCGATCTCGCGCGAGGTCATGATGTGCAATCTTGAATCCGTGCGCAAGGTAGGTCTTAAAAACGACGTAAAGACGGCCATGTATATACAGTCGGTTTGTCAGCAGGTCGCGTTCCGTTCGCTCAACCGCGAGGAGACGCTGTTTGAATTCAACATAGGTCTGGCGTTCGGCATCAAGCAGTTCTCCTACTTCACGTGGTTTACGCCGTACAACAGAAACGAGCCGTTTGACGACGGTATCATAACGTATCAGGGCGTACCGAATCCGAAATACGAGTTCATATGTGAGATCGACCGTATGATACACAACGTCGGAAAGACGCTTATAAACCTCGACGCGCTCGAGGTCTACGGCTCTGAAAAGGGCTACTCCGCGATCGACGTTTTACCCGACGATTTCTTCCTTAAAGTAAACGGCAGAAGCGATCTGACCGTGTCTTATATGAAGGACAAAAAGACGGGAAGAAACTACTGCATGGTGGTAAACAACCTGTTCACAAAAAAACAGACCTTTGAGCTTGAATTCGACTCCGATATAAACAAGCTGCAATATGTTTCATACGACGACGGCGAGTTTCATGACCTTGAAATGAGCGGAAATAAGGTAAGCGTATCGCTCGGCAAGGGCGAGGCGATCCTGATGGCTCTGCCGGAGGGCTACGATTACAGTGCAAAGCACGTCAAAACTTATGCTCCGACCGACAATCTGGCGCTTGACGCCGAGATCATGTGCACGTCGTCCGCCGGCGCCGACGGCTGGTATATGGACAATCTGAACGACGGCAAAAGATTCAAAAAAGCGCCGGACAACGGCTGGTGCTCCGCGAGCAAAGACGGGCTCGACACGATAACGGTCGAC
>CADBSB010000135.1 GCA_902797235.1 uncultured Ruminococcus sp.
TTATAGAAAGTGTCATAGTGGGTTATTTTCTTTCAGCTCGTCTTAACCCTTCCGATATAGGAAAGGTTTTTATTATTCAGCTAAATTAAATACGCCTCTTTTAGCTCGGCGAAGCCGAATTTAGCTTGCGAAACAAATTTAGCCGGGCAACGCCCGATTTAGCTCGCCGAAAAGGGGTTCCCCAACGCGAAATGGAGAGCGTTGGGGGTTCACGACCGGGCGAATTTAGCTGCGGTGTACTTCCTTACGAAGTACACCGCTAAAGGCGTTTTTTTAAAGTTCGGAAACGTTACACGTCCTCGCGTCTTTTATGTGACAGCTTTTTATTTTCATACATCTTAGCATCCGCTTCACTGAAAAGCTTTCTCATCGTCGTTTTGGAAACGTCCCCGGTATATGCGCAGCCTATGGCTATGCTGACGTTTTGTTTTTTCTGCTCCTCATTAAAGCGCTCGAAAACTCTCTGCACGTCGTCTTCCGTACATTTCTTTAAAATGGCGACGAATTCGTCTCCGCCGTAACGGAAGCATTTAGCGTCAGAAAACGTCTCAAAGCAATTTGATAGACAAGCGGCGGCGCGCCTGAGAAGCGAATCGCCAGCGGCGTGACCTTCTTTATCGTTTGTTTCCTTTAAGAAGTTGACGTCGAACAGGAAAAACGCGACGGAGTAGTTTTCATCTTCATCCTGGAGAATATACTGTTCCATATGATAGCGGTTGGGCAGACCCGTCAAGGCGTCCGTTTCCGCGGCGGAACGCAGTACGTTTTCAAGCGCTTCCTTACGCCCCATCAGCTTATTATAGCTTTTCGCCACAAGACGTACCTCCGCAAGACCTTTATTCTCCGAGATAGCGTCCCCCTTGTCGATGCCGCGGACAAAGCCTCTTAAAGGATATACGAGAAGTCTTATAAGAAGAATGAATATGGCGATAAGGAAGACTACGAATAATACGGTCACGACCCAGAGTATCGCTCGCGCGGCACCGACCTTTTGCAGCTGATTGTTAAACAGCGTCTGCATCGTACCGCTCAAAGCGCCGTTTGCCGCGGTAACGTTCTGATTTAAGGCTTTCTTGCAATTCGAAGCCTCAAGTCCCGTTATAAGATTAAATGCAACAACAAGCTTCTCGTCTTCGCTCATCGCTTTCTCTTCCGCGGTAAGCTCGGGAAGCTCAAGCGACGAGACAGCCTGAGACGGAGGCGCTTCATATATCGAAAGCGTCAGAGCTATAGCGTGGAGCTGGATACCCGCGATTTTTTCCGCGTTTTCCGCCGCCAGCTTTATATTCTCCATTATATCTTCGCTGACGTCCTTGCCTTCAAAGCGGTTTACTATATCGTTTCCTCTTCTCGGCAGCTGATATTCCGTCGCAAATCCGATGAGCGGCGACGAGTTGAGCTCACCATTCGGAAGGACGGGATTTGCAATAAACGACATTGACGTCTCGGACAGATAGCTTGCGCCCGCCTGCATGTCCGTCACGTCCGAAATATAGCCGGAATACGTGCGCATTATTCCCGTCAGACCGCTGCTTATAATGCTGATGTTTATAAACATAACGATACTAAGCGCGTGCAGAATGGTGAAAACTATGCTGAACGGCAAAACGACTTCCCACGCGGGTATACCGTTTTTGTTTTTTCTTTCTCTTGATTTTGACATGGATGGCCTCGTATTAAAATGACGTTATACTATAATATAACATGAAATATATAAAAAAAACAATAATAAAATTTGAATTTTGTCAAAATTACGTGATTAAAAAAGCAGACTGATTTTGATTTCAGTCTGCTTTTCATTAATATCTTTTGTTTTATTTTATCACGCCCGAAAGAGTAAGTCCGTCGAATACGACGTAGCCGTGCTCCTCGTTTTCAACGGGCGGGTCTTGCATGACGTCTCTGTCGTACCATTCGATCTTTGACGTTCCGTCCTTGTTAACGCGGCTGACGAACGTGCGCTGTAATGATCCGCTGTAACACTCCTTATACAGTCCGTCGTCGTCTATCTTGCAGCCGAGATGATCCTTCTTCTCACCGTTTACGGTGTGCGTGACGTTTATCGTTTTGGCCGCCGTTTCATATTCAACGGTGTAAACGTGCTGATCCTCGTTTTTTCTGCAAGAAAACTTTGCCGTATGCTCGTCTGCCGTATATTCCCTGTCCTCAAATCCGCGAAGGGCGAAATAGATGCTGAGAGTATTCTCCGACGTATCGTCAAAGAACATCTCCGCTATATCGGAAAGCTCCTTGCTGTGATCGTACGCCGTGACGGCGTAGGCGTATCTCTGACCTATAAGCGTGCCCACCGCGGTCCTGGTTTTTTCAAAATATTCGCCGTCGCACTTTTTATAAAGCTCCAACAGCTCTTTATATTCCTTGTTCTCCGTTGCCGTTGCCGCGGCCGTCTTTATGTCCGTAAGCTCGGGCAGCGTGACTAAATCGGTTAACGACGGCGGCGTTTGTGTGCATGAGCACAAAAGCAGCGCGCACGCGGCGATTATGAATAAGATCCCCCATTTGACTTTTTTCAAAATATTGTCCAACCTTTAATAATAGTGTTACGATTATACACTATTTTATGTCAGAATGCAATAGTTTATTAAAATTGTTTACAATTTAACTCCTTCCGTCTCACGCAAAGCGTGAGCCTTGTGATTAAAGAAGTTCTATACCGTGCTCGGCGCAAGCGCGGAGCGTTTCGTCGTCCCAGACGGAGGACTGCACCTCGCCTATGTGCGCCTTGTTCATTATGAGCATACAAAGCCTTGACTGTCCGATACCGCCGCCGACAGTCAGCGGCAGCTCGCCGTCAAGCAGCGCCTTGTGGAAGGGTCTTTGTGCCCAGTCGTCGCAGCCTCTTATATGCAGCTGTGACAAAAGCGATTTTTGATCGACTCTGATACCCATGCTCGAGACCTCAAAAGGTATGTCGAGCAGCTCGTTATAGAAGAGTATATCGCCGTTTAAGCTCCAGTCGTCATAGTCGGGCGCGCGGCCGTCGTGTACCGAGCCGTCGGACAGCGCTCCGCCGATCTGTGAGATAAATACCGTTTTATATTCGCGGCAGGATAAAAGCTCACGCTCCTTCGGGGTCTTGCCCGGGTATTTTTGTAACAGCTCCTCGCTTGATATAAACGTGACCTCGCGTTTGAGCTTGTATTTGAGCACGGGATAAATGTTCATCAGCGCTTCCTGCGTGTCGCAGATACAGCCGACGATGTCTTTAACGATGCTCTGTAAAAACTCTATGTTTCTCTGTTCTTTTGTTATTATCTTCTCCCAGTCCCACTGGTCGACGTATATTGAATGTATGTTGTCAAGGCTCTCCTCGTCGCGCCTTATCGCGTTCATGTCCGTGTAAAGCCCTCTGCCCGCGGTAAATCCGTATTTTGCAAGCGCCATGCGCTTCCATTTAGCAAGCGAATGGACGATAGACGCACAGCCGTTGACGGCCGGTATATCGAACGTTACGGGACGTTCCGTACCGTTCAAGCCGTCGTTCAGGCCTGTGGAATCGACGACCATGAGAGGCGCGGAAACTCTTTGAAGATCGAGCTTGCCCGCCAGATTATCCTGAAAGATCCTTTTTGTAAGCGCTATGGCTTTCTGTGTCTGATACAGATCGAGCGAGGATCTGTATCCCTTTGGTATAACTATCGAGTTCATTTACTGTTCCTTTTCCTTGTTTAAAAGCATATATACAGCGGCGGCGATGACCGCGCCGATAACCGGTGCGACCGTGAATACCCATACCTCGGACAGAGCGGTCGTATTTCCCGTCATCGCGAGTATGACGGCGGGACCGAACGATCTTGCGGGGTTGACCGACGTTCCGGTCAGAGGTATTCCGAAAATGTGGACGAGCGTGAGCGTAAGGCCGATCACGAGGCCCGATACGGACCAGTATTTATCCTTGCCCGTTACGCCTAAAATGACGTAGACGAATACGAACGTCAAAATTATCTCAGCCGCGAGCGCGCCCCACATCGAAATGCCGATCGCGCTGCCCGAGTAGCTGTTTGCGCCCAAGCCCTGTTCTATTCCCGTTTTTCCGCATATACCGAGTAAAAGCGCCGCGCCCGCAAGACCGCCCAGATACTGGGATATGATATATCCGACGGCTTCCGCCGGCGTTATTTTCTTACATACGAGCATAGCGACGGTCACGGCGGGGTTTATATGACAGCCCGAAACGTTGCCGACGGAATAAGCCATACCGACGATGACGAGACCGAACGCGAACGCAATTAAAAGCGTAGACACCGCGAGCGGTACTGAAACGCCGGAATTGCCGGCAAGCGCGTTAGCGGTAACGGCGGCGCCGCAGCCGAACAGAACGAGTACCATCGTGCCTATGAATTCGGCGACGTATTTTTTGATGCTTTTCATAACGATCCTCCTCAAATTTTCTCCGGCGCACAGACGAAGCAGGTATAGCCGTCCGCGCGCAACTCCGTATTCGCGCGGCACGCGTCCTCCTCATGCTCGAATATACCGAACACGGACGGACCGCTGCCGCTCAAAAGCGCGTTTATCGCGTTGTGCTTTTTAAGTACGCTTTTGATTTTTTCATCAAAATTATTTATTATCTCAAACCTGTTATAAAGGTTTTTTGCGATACCGTGCAGGTCTTTTTTGCGTATCATTTCGATCATCCCGTCCGGTTTCACGCATTCCCTTTCGCTGTACTTGTCAAGCAGCTCGAACGCCGAGCGCGTCGAGACTGTGGCGCTTCCCTTCGCTATGACGAAATAGCACTTCGGCAACGGGTCGAGCGTCTGAAGCACCTCTCCTATGCCTGACGCGAGGCATATACCGCGTTTTATGCAGAACGGGACGTCCGCGCCCACCGTTTTGCCGAGCTCACACAGCTTTTCCGTATCGAGCGGACGGCCGAACATCGTATTCAGCGCCGTAAGTGCAGCCGCCGCGTCGGACGAGCCGCCGCCGAGACCGGCGGACACGGGTATTTTTTTCTGTAAAAACAGCGACAGACCCGAGTTTATGCCGCATTTCTGCAAAAACAGCTTTGCGGCGACGACGACGAGATTTCCGTCGTATATAAGGCGCTTGTTGCTGCAATCGAACAAGATGCCGGACTGCGTCTTTTTTATTTTGAGCGTGTCGTACAACGTCACACTCTGCATGACGCTTTCGATATTATGGTATCCGTTCTCAAGCTTTTTGCCGACTTCAAGGAACAGATTGAGCTTTGCCGGCGCTTTTGTAATCAGAAAATCAGACAAGTTATTTTCTCTCCTTCAAGGAGCTCTGTACGAGTATGCACGCAAGCGCTCCTATTATTATGCCGCATACGGCGGCGACGACGATGAACCAGAGCGGCACTCTTATTTCGCCGTCGGATACGGTCTCGCCCGTGGTTTCGGGCGGCTCTTTTTCCGTGTCGGCAGCAGTCGTGTCGGTTTCGGTGTCATTTATATCGGTCGTTGTGTCTATCGGATCGGTCTCGGTTTCCGTCACCGTGTCGGTCTCCGTTTCGGTCACCGTATCGGTATCCGTGTCCGTCTCTGTTTCCGTTATCTCCTCTGTGGTCGTTATATATTCGCCCATACGGACGACTTTTACGTTATACTGCCCCGTATCACCGTTTTCCGCGGTGCATATCACGGCGAAAGCGTTGTCGCCTACTATCAGCGCCTCGTCGCCCTCGGTCTTTGCGCTCGCCTTTTTATCGTGCGGCGTGCCTGTGATCTGTATGCTGTCCGCCTCGTACGGAACGTAGACGATATAATCGTATACGTCGGAGGAAAACGCGGGAGACAGACGGCCTTCCGACAGGGTTATGCCCGAAAGCGCCGTATCGGACGAGGCGACGTAGTTTGGATCCTGCTTCATTTTCGCTTTTATCGAATAAGTCGTACTGCTTCCGTTCTCCGCGGTGACCTTTATTTTTACCGTGTTGTCGCCGACGGAAAGTCTTGCGCCGCTTATCTCAGTCTTCGCCTCGCCGTCGTTCGCCGTCGCGGTAATTTTCAGCGCCGACACGGTGTATTCCACCTCGCCCTCGATCGAATAATCCGTTACGTCCAAAGAAAACGCGGGCGATATGGTATAGCCGTTTACAGACAGCTCTTTCAGCTTGCTGTCGGACGACAGCGGCCTTGCTACCGTGCCGGAATACGACGCTGAAAGATTATTCAGTTCATCCTCGCCGTTTGATGTCTCGTTTATCTTTGCCGATACCGAGAGCTTATCGCCGGTCTTTGCCGAGGACGAGACCGTGAAATTCAGATTTATGACGGTCTGCTGAGATTTTATCGGGGATTTGAAGCCGTTGTTCTCCTCCGCCCAGATCTGCAGCTTGCCCGCGCCCTTCTCCGTCACCTCGACGCGCCAGTTCGACAACGCGCCCGAGGACGATTTGAACGTCAGGACAGACGGATCGAACGATATTTCGGCAAGTATACCGCAGATGCCGTTGCCGTCCGCCTTGAACGCGACGGTAAGGCTCTCGCCCGCGCGCGCGGAGGACGCGCCCGTCAGCGAGAACGTGGCGCGGAAATCCGCGCTGCCGCTGATCGCCAAAAGCGCGGCGAATACGGTTATTAGAATTATTGAAACAAATTTTTTCATATATCCTCTTGTCATATCAATACCTGTTCTGTTCCGGCGGCTGACTGTTCTGTATGCAATACTTCAGCCTCAGATAGTCCGTTATCGTGACCTTGCCGTCGCCGTTGACGTCAGACGCGTATTCCTTTGCCTTTGCAAGCGTTTTGGAGTTAAGTATGCGTTCTTTTATCTGCAAATAGTCCGTTATCGTGACCTTGCCGTCTCCGTTCACGTCGCCCGTTATGGCGACCGTGTACGAGTCGTACATCACGCCGTCGTAATAAAGCCTTATCTCGCAGCCGGTGCCGACAAGCTCGTCGCCCGTTATCTTCTTTCCGTCCTTATAAACGCTCAGATACTGCTTGTCCTTGAAGTTATTGAGAAACGCCGTGACCGTCGTTTTCGGCTCAACAAGGCTTATTGTTGCGTTTGCGGTGTTCAGGAAGTAGACGTCCGTTTTTATTTTCAGCGCTTCCTTTGTTGTGAACGATATGCTCGATACCGCCGACGCCTCGGTAGTTTCCGTTTCTTTATACCGCTGACAGAAAATGTACGTCGTGCCGGGCTTGAGCGAGCTGAAGGTCCGGCTGTCAGTAAAGCCGCCCTCAAACGAAAGTCTGTACTCGCAGCCCGATACGGCTTTGAGCGTTACGTACGTCATATCCGACGTCTCGACCACGGGACGCGGCGGCGTTGCCGCTTTCGCTTTCTGAACGATCACGGAGCCGCTCGTTATCTCACCCTCAACGTCGCCATCGGAATATACCGTTACCGTCAGCGTTTTTCCTATGTCTTCCTTTACCGGTACGTACGTGACCGAAGTCGCGCCCGCGATAGGCACGCCGTTTCTGTTCCATCTGTACGACAGTATCACGCCGTTCGGTTTGACGCCCGAATCGTCCGCCGTGACGGTCGAGCCGTACCGCACGTCGCCCGTTATACTTACGGTGCCGGATAACGGCGTTGAAATTACCGTGATCTCCGTTTGCGCCGTCAGACCGTTATACGTTATGATCGCGTTTTTTTTGCCCGACGTAGTTGTGCTGCACTGCATTTCAAATCCGTCGTATATAACGCGCGTCACGCCGTTTTTGTCCGTGTAGTATAGTGTCAAGCCGGTTATATCTATGTTTTCGTATTTATTGTAGACCGTTTTGTCGGGCGGCGTCCTCACCGCTATACGCTCCGTGAATGCACCGCCGAACAGTTCGACTATCCGGTCGTTTTCGTACCTGTATATATCATTTGCGGTTTGCCCGATCATCAAAAGTCCGTTATCGTAAAAGTAATAATCGGTCGAAGACGCTCCTTTTATCAGCGTATGCTCGCCGCACGGCAAAGCTACGCCGTCAGATAAAATATATAAATCATACGCTTTGACGTTCTGCCCCGCCGCGGTTTTCAGCTTTGAAATATACACGTCGTCGTTATTTTCTTTGAATTGAAGCTGACCTTTTACCGGTGAGTACACGGTCCATACGCCGTTTTTCGAGCAGTACGTATAACTGCACGATACGCCGTCGCGCGCGCACGCCGCGTCGGCGTTTGAACCCCCGGCGCAAAGCACGGTGCAGGAGGAAAGATGCGCGACGGAGGCGTTATCCGGTATATAGACCGACAACAGATCGTCGTTATAAAACGCGTCGTAACCGACGGACGTCACGGTCTCGGGCAGATACAGACGGCAGAGACTGCGGCAGTTGCCGAAGGCGTAGTCGCCTATGGTCGACAGGCGCGTACCGAAAACGATTTCGTCCGTCATGCCGCAGTTATAAAACGCGTAAGGCAGGATATTCGTCACCGTATCGGGCACGGTAAATTCCCCTTCATACGTTTTGGGCACGAATTTGAGAGCGCCGTTTTCATACAGCGCGCCGCCGCTTACCGTGTATTTTTTATTTGACGAGTTGACAGTTATGTTATCGAGAAAATATGCTTCAAAGAAAGCCGTTGCGTCTATGTCAGATACGGACGCGGGTATGACGATACCGCTTATCTGCGCGCCGCTGAACGCGTACGCGCCTATCTTCTCAGCCGTCGCCGCCACCGTGTACGTATGTACGTTCATCGCGGGCGGGCAGAAGACGAGCGTTTTTTTGTCCGCCGTGTAAAGCACGCCGTCGAGCGATAAAAACGAGGAATTGTCCGCGGTTATCCTTTTAAGCGCGGACGCGCCTCTGAACGCTTTGACGGATATCGCGGCCGTATTCGCGCCGAGCTCGACCGCCTCGATCTTGAAGCAGCAGGCAAACGCGCCCTCCCTTATTTCCCTTACCGTATCGGGCACCTTATACGTGCCGGACAAGCCGCAGGCGACCTTGTATAACACCGTTTTATCGCGGCTCATAAGCGATTTGCCGTCCGTTGAATACATCATATTTGTCGCCGCGACCTTGAATTCGGTAAGAGAGGTGCAGCCGTCGAACGCATCGGCAGAGATGCTGTAAACGGATGACGGGATATTAACGCTCTTTATGCTCTTGTAAAAGAACGCGCCGCTCTCAATTCCGAGCACGCTGCGGCCGTCTATCATGGCGGGTATTACGCAGTTTCTTTCGCTGCCCGTGTAATTTGTGATAAACGCGCCGCCGTTTTTTACGATGTAATCAAACTCCGGGAAATCGGAGCCTTTTTTCTCCACCTTAACGCGGCAAACCGCGCTTACGCCGTAAAACGAAGAATAAACCGTAACGTCCGTCTCACCCTCGCCGACGGCGAACAAAACTCCGTCCGCCGATACGGTGACGACGTCCCTGTCAGCCGTTATGTAAATAAGCTCGTCCGGAAACGCGCCGTCAGGCGTGACTGCGGGCGAAAGCGCACGGTACTCGCCGGGTTTGAGCGTTAAGCTCTGTTCAAGCGAAATACCCGTGATCGCGGTAAGCGACGAGACGGGGACAGCGGATACTACGCGGAAGCCGTATGAGCCGCCCGTAAGCGAAACGATCTCCACCCTGACCGTATCTTTGTCTATGAACAAGGTCTTTCCGGCGAGTTTGCCGCCCATGAAAAAGCCGTAGCAGTTGTTATCCTTATCGTACACCGCTATACTGTCGGACGGCGAAACGCAATCAGACGACGAAAACGTGACGGCTATGCGGGAAGGGTTTCCCGACACGGCATACGTATATGAGAATTTGCCCGTATCGTACGGGTGATTCGACTGTATGACGGCCGGGCCGTCCGATACCGTTACGTTTATCACCTTGCAGTCGCCTCCGCGGCGGCTCACGGCGTAGACCTCGGCTTCTCCCTCCGATACGGCGCGTATCACACCGCGGTCAAGGCTGATTATATCCGACACCGTAAAAAGATCGTATTCATCATCCGTAAACGCCGTCACCGTTTTTCCGACTTTGAGCGTTACGTCAGAGCTCTGCACGCTGACCGCTTTATACGTCTTGCTTGTAACGATAACGTTATCGCAAAGACCGAACGCGTCGCCCGCGACGTTTGCGGAGCCGACCGCGGCGTATTTCAGACTTACGCAGCCGTAAAACGCCTTGCCGTCTATTCTGTCCGTATTTTTGCCCGCGGGCGCCGTTACAAGCGACGTACAGCCGCAAAACGTATAAGACGGAACGTTTGTCTGATCCGCCGGGTACGATACCGCGAGAAGCGACGTACAGCCGTTGAAAACGCCCGCGCCGTCAAGCGACGCGTTTTGCAGATCCGCGTATACGAGTTTTTCGCAGTTTGAAAACGCGTATTCAGAAACGGACGTTTTGCCCGGCACCTCTATTTTTTCTATTGCGCTTTTTTCAAACGCGTGCGCCTTTATGCTCTTTAAACCGGAGGAAAGCGTTACGCTTTTTATATTTGCCGAATAAAACGCGTATTCTCCTATTGAAGTCGCGCCCGACGCGTCAAACGACGTCAGAGCGCTGCCGGAAAACGCGTGCGCGTAGACCGCAACACCCGACGGTACGGTATAGCTCCCGGTTTTCGCCTCGGGATATCTTACAAGCGTTTTTTTATCCGCCGTATAAAGCGCGCCGTCCGATACGGTATAGGCTCCCGCCGCCTCGAACTCATAAAGCGACGGCATGGCGGAAAAAGCGCCCGCCTCTATCTCCGTTATACTGTCGGGTATGACGATTTTATAAGTTGATATATTGCCGGAAAACGCGCCCGCGGCTATCTTTTTGACGGGCAGGCCGTTATAGGCGGAGCTGATCTTTGCCTCCGCCTCGTTTTTTGTATATGAAACGAGAGTATAATAGTCTTTATTGTCGGACAGTCTGTATTCGACGCCGTCCGCCGAAAAAGCGCACACGGCGAAAACAGCCGTCAAAAGTATCGCAAAAACGACAAAAAATACGACCTTTTTCATCATACCCTCCCATCCACATACTTTATCAATTATATTATATCATTATAGTTGTATTTTGTAAAGTGGTAAAATAAAAATTTTATTTTTAATTTAATAACGCGAGGCGGTAAAGCCCCGGTAATCCGGGAGGACGGGCAATCCCGGGAGCGCCGAAAATTTCGGCGCACGAGAATTGTCGCAACAGCGACACCTTAACTCGGCGTAAGCCGAACATAACTCGCGCCAGCGAATATAACTCGCGCCAGCGAATATAACTCGCGCCAGCGAATATAACTCGGCGCAAGCCGAATACAACTCGGCGCAAGCCGAATATAACTTGCCGAAGGCATCTTATTCTGAATTAAAAAAGGGCGAGCCTGCGCTCACCCTTTTATGCGTTATTGCCGTTAAATCTTGTTGTACTTCTTCATTATGCTTTCAAGAGCTTTCTTTGCCTTTTTCTCGTTGTTCTTATATTTGGATGCGAAGTCCGTGCTTCCGTTTGCAACGAGCTGGTTGAACATAGTGGGCAGACCTATCGTCGAATAGATATATCCTATATCGTAAGAACGCGATTGCAGGATTATATCTATCATCTCGGTCGATTCGGAGTCTCTTGATTTCTTTCTTTTAAGCGTTACGTCGTAGTAGGCGGGCGTAAGGTACGCGTAGGAATAAAGCGCGAAAGCCTCGATTATATACGCCGCCTCCTCGGGTTTGTCGATATTGGACGGTATGCTTATCATGGAGCCTACGCCGTCGACATGCGTTCTGTAATCCTTCTGTTTTTCATCGTATTTCGGTGTGGGGAGAACGCCGTAGGGCGAATCCATATCGGCGAGGTTGACGATATACGACAAGACCTCTGAATAGAACAGGCCCTGGTTGTTCATGAACATGTCTCTCGTCTGCGCCGGGTCGTTTATCGATACCCACGATACGTTGTCTTCATGGAGCAGCTTTTTGCAGTACGCAAGCAGATCGAGTATCTTATCCTGGTACTCGCCCATTACGACCTCCGGCGTGCCGTCTCTCAGTTCAACGGTCCTTATATCGCTCGTGTAGAGGAAATTTGTAAGACCGCCGCCGTTCGTCGTCAAGAAGCCGTAAGTGTCGTTCTGGTCGAACTTGCCGTCGCCGTTGTCCTTGGAAACGGTCTTTACGTACTCATAGAATTTGTCAAGCGTCCACGTGCCGTTCTTTACAAGATCGTACGGCTCGGTCAGGTCGTTGTCCTCTATCATCTTCTTGTTGAACAGCATTATCCACGTAACGTCGTTATCGAGGATGTTTATATCGCCGTTCATGAAATAGACCTTACCGTTTATAACGCAGTCGCGCAGCGTGCCGGGATCCCACCATTCCTTGTCAAGATTCATATAATCGGCAAGATCAAGGAAATTGTAAAGATAACCGTTCTGCGCAAGCGCGCCCGTATCGGGTCCGTTCGCCATTATGAGGTCGTATGATTTTGCGTTGGACTTGATGTCGTTCTGCGCGGCCGTTGAGACAGCCACCTGAGCGTTTTTCGTGATGGTCACACCGAACGTATCGTACATCGCCGCGTTTCTTTTGAATACCGCGTCCTCGATAGGCTCGGTGCTCGCTTCCTCCGCCCATATCTCTTTTTCGGAGTTGCCTACGCCCGCCATACAGAGTATGTTGAATTCACGGTTGTATTTCGCCTGAGGCAGAGCGTCGAGATATCTTTTTGCTATCTCCTCGTTTGAAAGCTCCTCCTCCGGCACTTCCGTAGTCACCGCCTCGGTAGTCTGCTCTTCTGTATTCTTCGACGTGTCGGTATTTGCAGACGGCGTTGTCGCGCAGGACGCGAACACTCCGACGACAAACAAAAGCGTCAGGAAAATACATAACAGTTTTTTCATCTTCTCTCTCCTTTTTAATATTTGTATTTGAATTTTTCTCTTAACGGTATAAGTCCGGCGGTATCCGCCCTGCCGGCGCCCTTTACGACGCAGAGCGAAGGCTCCTCCGCGTATTTTACGGGCAGACCCGTAACGCTGCTTATTATCTTGTCAAGTCCGTATATCTGGCTTCCGCCTCCCGTCAGGATTATGCCGTTTTCCGCTATATCGGTAACAAGCTCCGGCGGTGTTTTTTCGATCACCGCGCATATCTCCTCTATAAGCTCAGTAACCGGCTCCTCAAGCGCCTCCGTCATATCGTTTGACGAAAGCTCCGTAACGACGGGCGCCCTGCTCTTCAAGCTCTTGCCCTTGACCATTGTCGTCTGTATATCGTCGCGGCGCCAGACTGAGCCTATCAGTATCTTCGCGTCCTCCGCCGCCTGCTCGCCTATAAGTATCGAATACTTGTTTCTTACGTATTTTACCACGGCGTCCGTCATCTCGTCGCCCGCCACGCGTATGGAGGAGGACACCACCGCGCCGCCCAAACATATGACGGCTATATCCGTAGTTCCGCCGCCTATATCGACTATCATGCTGCCGCGGTCCGCCGTAACGTCCACCCCGGCGCCTATCGCCGCGGCAACCGGTTCGTCTATGAGGTACGGGTCTTTCAAGCCCGCGCTTACCGCCGCGTCGCGCACGGCGTGCTCCTCAACGTCCGTGACGATACTCGGCACGGCGATGACTACGCCCGGCGGGATGATGAATCTTCCGCAGCTTTTTCTCAAAAACCGCTGAAGCATCACCACAGTATGATTGAAACGGCTGATAACGCCGTCTCTTATCGGTCTTACGACCTCTATGCCCTCCGGCTCGCGCCCGATAAGCTCAGCCGCCTCGCGCCCTACGCGCGTGACCCTGTTCAGGTACTTATCGACCGCTATAACGGACGGCTCGTTCAGCACGACGCCCTTTCCCTCAACAAAGATCTGCAAGGTCGACGTGCCGAGATCAATTGCTATTTTTCTGCCCATAATCCACTATCACCGCGCGAACTTATCCCACGGTATATCTAATTTACTTTCGTTTGACAGTACCTTTCCCATATGTAATATAAGCGGGTATCTGCCGTTAATCCCGCTGTCGGCTTCCGCGAGTTTTTGAAGCACCGAGCACGTGCGTTTGATTATAACGACCGATTCAAGCGTCACGCCGGATAATTTTTCAAGCGCCTCGTCCGCGGTATATCCCTCGCCCAAAAGCACGCCGAGCTTTCTCGTTCTGCCGCCGAATATCGTGACGTACAGATCGCCCGCGCCGACGTAAAACGCCTCCTCGCCGCCGCCGAAAAGCCCGATCAGCGACTTCATCTCTTTAAGGCTCTGCTCAAACAGCGCCGCCTCCGTATTGTAATGCTCCGCGCAGTCCGCGCCGTCGCGTTTGTGCGCCAGGCCTATCGCGGACGAAACGGCGAGCGCGTACGCGTTTTTGAGTGCCACCGCGACCTCGACGCCCGTTACGTCGTCCGTTGTTTTCACGTTGTAGTAATCCGTCTGCAAAAGCGATTTGAAATGCTCCGCAGCGCTTATATCGCGGCAGCATATTGTGACGGCGCACCTGTTTCTGTCCGCCAGCTCATAGCTCGTGCACGCGCCGCCGACCGCGGCGAATTTCACGTTATCGGCGTGTTTTTCAAAGAAAGACGGGTAATCTGTAAACGTACCGTCACCGTTATCAAGCAAGCCCTTGGTAACGGAAAGCACGCGCGTACCGGGCTTTAAGCGCGGTATAACCTCGTCCGCAAACCACTGCACACCGAAGCTGCTTACGCCGCATACGACGTCGTAAACGCCGTCAAGCGCTTTATCTGTTTCGGAATACTTGTAGTATTCGGCCCTCGGGATACGTCTTTTAAGATTTTTATGATAATTGTCCGTTCTCAACCCGTCTATAATTCCGTCGTCGAGCGGCGTGCCGACAAGTCTTACGATCAGACCGTTATCGGAGGCGGGGACCGTGAGCGCGGTCGCCATCATACCGGCGCCGATATACGTTATTACCCTGCGCTTGTACGTGACGTACCTGTAAGGAGTGCCGTCCGTATCGAAGTACTGCTCGCTTTCCTCGTCTATATACCATTCGTTTCGCTTATCAAGGTCGTATATGAACGTATCGGCCTCAAAATGCTTATCTATCTTCGTTATATACGCCGTGTCGCAGAACGGCAGAAGCTGATTGTAGACCGAGCCGCCGCCTATAACGAAAACGTCCTTGTCTTGTATGTCGTAACAGACGGAAACGGCCTCTTCAAGGCTGTGGACGACGCGCGCCCCCTCGATCTCAATATCGTCGGGATATAAAACTATGTTTTCCCTGTTTTTCAAAGGCTTTCCGCCGGGCAGCGACAAAAGCGTTTTATAGCCCATTATGACGGCGTTGCCCGTTGTCAGCTCTTTAAATCTTTTCAGATCCGTGGAGATACGCGCAAGCAGATCTCCCTTATATCCTATCGCCCAGCCGTCCGCGACGGCAACGATCATTTTAAGCATTTATTATCTCCTTATTCGGCGACGGGTATCTTCTCGTCCAAATCGTAATACTCGTAATTTTCAAGCCTGAAGCTGTTTTTGCTAAACTGATAAAAGTCTTTTATATCGGGATCAAGTATCAGCTTCGGCGCGGGCTTCGGCTCGTTCTGGATTATCTTCTTCACTATCGGAATATGTCTGTCGTATATATGCGCGTCGGCTATGACGTGGACGAACTCGCCCGCCTCAAGCCCGGAGACCTGCGCGAACATCATAACGAGCAGCGCGTACTGCGCGACGTTCCAGTTGTTTGCAACGAGCATATCGTTGCTGCGCTGGTTGAGTATGGCGCAAAGCCTGTTGCCCGACACGTTGAACGTCATACTGTACGCGCAGGGATAAAGCGCCATCTCGGACAGGTCGGCGTGGTTATAGATATTCGTTATTATCCTTCTGCTCGCCTTGTTGTATTTCAGATCATACAAAACCCTGTCCACCTGGTCGAACATTCCCTCTTTATACTTGTGCTTGACGCCGAGCTGATAGCCGTAGGCTTTACCTATCGTGCCGTTTTCATCCGCCCACTGATCCCATATATGGCTTTCAAGCTCGGATATCTTATTCGACTTTTTCTGCCAGATCCATAAAAGCTCCTGCGCCGCCGATTTTATGAACGTGCGCCTGATCGTAAGTATCGGAAATTCCTTTGAAAGATCGTACCTGTTGACTATACAGAATTTTTTGACGGTGTGCGCGGGCGTCCCGTCCTCCCACTTCGGGCGGACGTCAAGATCGGTGTCCCAGACGCCGTTTTCCATTATATCGGTCACGTTATCAATAAAAACCTTATCAGCGTAGCTCATAATATACTCCAAATAATTTATATAATATATTTTATCATACAATCATCTATATGTCAAGACCTATCGAGCGTTTCATCATAAGTATTTTTGATACCGCGTCGTCAAGTCTTTCAACGGGTACCGCCCCGTTTTCCACCGCCGTGAGGATACATCTGTACCCGTCTTCAAACAGTGACGTTATTATCATATCGTTGCCGCACATAAGTGCGCGGACGCAGGGATCGGCGCCGTTTGTGAACTGCCTTATCGCGTTCATAGTGAGCGAATCCGTTATTATGACGCCCTTGAAACCGAGCTTTTCCCTCAGATATTCGTGTATCGGATACGATAACGACGCGGGATAATCGGGGTCGAAACATTTTACTATGTTGTGCGCGACCATAACGCTCTGCGCGCCGGCTTTTATACCGGCTTCAAACGGAAGTAAGTCCTTCTGCTCAAATTCGGACAGAGAGCGCACGTCGGTCGACATACCCATATGCGTGTCGGAATTACCGCCGTAGCCCGGGAAGTGCTTTAAGGAACAGCACAAGCCCTCGCCCGTCATCGCCTCAACGCTCGTTTTTATGAATTCGGCGCACGCCTCGGGCGTGTGACCGAAGGAGCGCTTTGCTATGTACTTCTCCTCGTCGTCCGTATAGTCGCATACGGGCGCAAGGTCGTAGTTTACGCCCATGGAGAGCATGAGCCGCGCTTTCTCCGCCGCCTCTTCTCTCACCGCGT
Organism: uncultured Ruminococcus sp.; assembly: GCA_902797235.1. Taxonomy (GTDB): domain Bacteria; phylum Bacillota; class Clostridia; order Oscillospirales; family CAG-272; genus UBA1248. The sequence continues at coordinate 16,874 of CADBSB010000135.1, forward strand.
CAAAGCCGCCTTTGGCGTATATATCCTTCGGCGATTTGAAAGGCTCCGACCGATACTGCGGATATTTACTTATGCGTACAACTGTGCCGCCCTCCTCGTCGGCGGCGATAAGTAGCGGTATTTTCGCGTGCTTGTTACAGTTTTGCGTAAATTCGCGCACCTTATCGGGGTCCTTGTCCTCAAAATTGTGAGCGAACATAAGAAGCCCGCCCAGATGCAGCCGCTCGACAAGCTCCTCCGCTCCCTCATGCGGACAGTGCGCCAAAAACAACTGCCCGACCTTTTCTTCAAGCGTCATTTTTTCCAAAATTTCTTTCATAACATCACCTTACAATTCAGAAGAATTCAGAATTAAAAATTATAGAGCGGGGGCTTGCTCCCACCGCGCCCCATCGTTAAAACGATGGAGGGGAAAGAGGGGGTTTGGGGGGTGTTGAGGGGTGGGACCACCCGAGAGCGCCGGTACGGCGCACAATTCGTCGGCGGCAGGGGTTCCCCGCGTGACACGGTCGCGCGGGGGTTCGCGCAGCCGACACCTTAACTCGCCAAAGGCGAATACAACTCGGCGACAGGGGTTCCCCGCGTGACACGGTCACGCGGGGGTTCACGTAAGCCGAATATAACTCGCCGTAAAGGGTTCCCCGCGTGACACGGTCACGCGGGTGTTCCCGCAGGCGAATATAACTTTACTCCGCCGACACCTTAATTCTTTATTCTTTCTTCTTTATTCATTTTTCGTGAGGGGTGACCCCTCCCCTGCAAAAAGGAGCTATCGCAACCGCGACAGCCCCGATAATACCTTTGAATTTTATTTGACAGGCTCGATCAAGCCGTAGCTATTGCCCTCTCTCTTATAGACGACGTTGATCTTTCCCGACTTTTCGTTTTCAAACACAAAGAACGAGTGATCGAGCAGGTTCATCTGGAGGATCGCCTCCTCCGTCGTCATGGGTTTGATGTCGAATTCCTTTACTCTTATGTCAAATTCCTTTTCTTCCTCGCTGTCCGGCACGCTTGCCATAGCGTTGTCAAAGCTCTTTGTCCTGATGCGCTTCTGTATTCTGGTCTTGTTTTTTCTGATCTGTCTTTCAATGGAGTCCATCGCTGAATCAAGAGCGGTCTGGAAGGTAGGTGCCGTCTCCTCCGCGCGGAACAGAGTGCCGTTCACGTTGATCGTGAGCTCAAGCTTCTTATCGTCGTTCTTGCGCTCTTTGAGCGTGATCTTCGCCTCCGTCTGTTCGCCGAAAAACTTATCGAACTTTTTAAGCTTTTTGTCAAACAGCTCGCGCAGATCGTCGGTTACTTCGATCTGTTTTGCAACTACCAAAATTTTCATAATCTTTACCTGACCTTTCTTACGGTAATCTGCGGTTTCTTACCCGCATTTTTATTATATCACATATTTGGCGAAAAGTAAATAAAAATTGCAAAATATAATATGAATTTTTGGTAATATTTTCTAATTTATGCTTGTTTTACTATTTTTTCAAGCGTTTTTGCGTCGCGTTTATCCGTTTTTACCTCCGTAAGCTCCCATTCGAGCGCAAAATCAAGGCAGTGACCGGTTAAAATAATCTGCAAAGATGACATCACTTCGTAATCTGTGAAGTTGTGTCAGAAATGATATTCCACCTTTGATTCTTTGTTATCAAATTCAGCCCACTCTGAATCCTGCATAAACCGTTCTTCCGTCACCCATAAAAACTAATATACGGTAATATCCGGGAACAAGCGGAGCGCAAAGATTATTGGTATCAAAACTCAATTCAAGTATTTTTCCACCATCGTTTATATCACTTACGGGAATATACCCTATCGCATCCTCGTGCTGTTTATCAAAGAAGTAATTTCCGGTATTCTTTGAATAAGGAACTTTTTTCCATTCTCCGCTATTGAGCACTTCCAATCCGTAATAATCCCATTTTCCTATAAATTCTTCGTCTTCTTCAACCCCGTCTGGGCAAATAAGACTGAATTTGATTTTATCGGTATTTTCAGAATAAGCAGATGTTACAACAGCGGTAATTCTTTCCGTGTATTTCATCATTTTATTCGCTTCCGGTTGTTCCGCTATCCAAAAATCGCAATCAGGTTTGAAATCAACCTCCCCCGAATACGGAGGTACTTTTTCGTCTGCTTTGTTATCAGACGTAACTTCTGCTTCAGTCATCTCTCCCGAAATATTTACGTTTTTCTCCGTTTTATTTTTAGAAATTTCTTGAATGTTATGTGCGCATGATGAAAGAGCAATAA
>CADBSB010000136.1 GCA_902797235.1 uncultured Ruminococcus sp.
CTCTTTACGTCGTGCGAGCCGCTCGGTATCACGCCGCAGGATATAGACGAGACGAACTCGGACAAACCCTTATCGAGCGGTACGTTCGGATTGCCTGAGCTCGGTACAAAATTCGTCCGTCAGATGCTTGAAGACGCACAGCCGAAAAACTTTTCGGATATGCTGCAAATATCCGGTCTGTCGCACGGAACAGGCGTGTGGCTCGATAACGCGCAGACGCTTATTAAGGATGGCGTGTGCGATATTTCCCAGGTAATAGGAACGCGCGACAGTATAATGGTGTACCTGCTCCACAAGGGACTTGAACCAAGCATGGCGTTCAAGATAATGGAGATAGTAAGAAAGGGAAACAAACCGCCTAAGGTCTTGAAGGAAGAACATTTCAAGGCTATGCGCGAGCATAACGTTCCCGAATGGTACATAGAATCATGCCTTAAAATAAAATACATGTTCCCGAAAGCGCACGCGGCGGCGTACGTCATATCGGCGATAAGGCTCGGATACCATAAGATATACAATCCTCTTGAATTCTACGCCGCGTTCTTCACGGCGGCGCCGGACGGCTTTGACGCGTCTCTCGTTATGAAGGGCAAGTCCGCGGTCAAGGAATGGATGCTCGCTTACGGCAAAAATCAGAACACCACCGCGCGCGACGACGATATTTATACGACGTGTCAGCTTGTGCTTGAAGCGATGTGCCGCGGCATAAAGTTTTTGCCCGTTGCGCTTAACAAATCCGACAGCAAGGCGTTTTTACCCGAAAAAGGCATGATAAGACTGCCATACGCCAGTTTAGGCGGTCTCGGCGAGAGCGCCGCGGAAAACATAGCGGACGCGTGCAAGAACTATAAGATAAATTCCGTCCAGGACCTTAAACAATACGCAAAGCTTTCAAACAGCGTTATAGAGCTTTTGCGCAAAGAGGGAGTTTTAAATAAACTCGACGAAACGAACCAGATAACGATGTTCAGCATGATGAACGATTATTCGGATGATGAATGAGAGGTATTTATGTCCGTTTTATCCGATTTGAAGACTGAGATGAAAAGTAAGCCGACAGGCGTGTTTTGTCCCGACGTTTACAGATGCGAGGGATATAAAAACACAAAGTCGGATGACGTATCGTTGATACGCGCCGACGGTATTTACGCGCTTTTCACGCTTCCCGAACCGTATATTTACAAAAACGATCTCATAGTCGGAAGTATGAGACCGTATTTTACCGACGTCGATGAAGATACGGCAAAAGAGGTATCGGCATATATGGCAAAATATCCGGAGCGCGGATTTTTGAAAAACGGTGACCATTTTGCACCTGATTATTTTGCCGCGGTTGACCTCGGTATACCGGGACTTATTGAAAAAATCGACAAATCGATAAAAGAGCATAAAGAAAGAGAAACGTTTTTATCGAGCATGAAAAAAACGCTTGAAGCGCTTACCGGAAAGCTTATCAAATACGCCGAAAAAGCAAGGGAGCTGAAATTCAACTTCGATTACGATATCGAACGGCTTGAAAAAATTGCGCAGAATTGCGAGATCCTGACAGTTTCCGCCCCGCAGACGTTTGAGCAGGGCTTGCAGCTCGTCTGGATGATACACAGCTGTTTTGTATCGGAGAGCAGATACGCCATGGCTCTCGGCAGGATCGACAGGTATCTTTATCCGTTATACGAAGAGGATATAAAGAACGGACTTATAACAGACGATTACGCGACCGAGCTTCTTTCAAACACGTTTTTGAAGATATGCGAGAGGAGATACACGGGCGGCGACGACGTTGTGAACATATGTATAGGCGGCGTTGACGATGAAGGAAAGTGCTCGGTAAACGGTCTGTCGTACTGCGTGCTTCACGCAGTGCGCGACGTAAATCTGCCGGGTCCGAACCTTTCGGCGAGGATAACGTCAGACTGCCCCGATAAATTCCTTGACGAATGTCTTAAAGTTATAGGCACGGGTCTCGGTTATCCCGCGCTTATGAATGATGAGGTCAATATGGCGGCGCTTTTGCGTAAGGGATACGATATAAAAGACGTAAGGAACTACTGCATGGTCGGTTGTATCGAGAATTTCATAACCGGCAAACAGCCGCCGTGGGTAGACGGTCGCTTTGATCCCATATGCTTTTTAGAGGATATTATACTTAAAAACGACGCGGAAACACTTGACGGTATATCTTCAATGGACGAATTCATGAAGATATACGAGGCTAAATTGGCCGCAGGCGCGTGTGAGTATGTTAAAGCCGTCAACGCCATGTCGTACGTTTCAGATCCCAAAAACCGCACCTCGCCGTTTTTATCCTGCTTCTGCGACTTTTGCATTGAGCGCGGACTTGACATAAATACGGGCGGCGCAAAATACCCGTCCGTTCACGGCGCGGTGCTTATGGGCATCGGCACGGTGAGCGATTGTCTTTCCGCGATCGAAAAGGTCGTGTTTATTGACAAAGCCGCAAAGCTTTCAGATATCGCTTTGGCTATAAAACATAATTACGAAGGATACGAAGAATTAAGAGAAACCGTAAAAGCCGCTCCCAAATACGGAAACAACGATGAATTTGCCGATAAATACGCGGTATGGTACACAAAGACGCTGTCAGATATGTTTGACGAGTACAGAACAAACGACGGTGGAGCGATCTATACCGCCATGGCGGCTAATATTTCGAATATACACGCCGGAATGATCTTGCAGGCTACGCCTGACGGACGCCTTGCCGGCAAGCCTTTGTCTGACGCCGCCTCTCCTACGTACGGCTGCGATACGCGCGGTGTAACGTCGACTTTATTGAGCGTATCGAAGCCCGACTATACGCGCTGTGCGTGCGGCACGGTCGTAAATCAGAAATTTTCGCCGTCCGCGTTTGAAGACGGTAAACGTGAAAAGCTTTTGTCGCTCATACGCGTATATTTCAGCCGCGGCGGGCAGGAGATACAGATAAATTCAACGTCAAGAGAAGTGCTTATCGACGCTATGGAGCATCCCGAAAAATATCCGTCCCTCGTTGTGCGCGTTTCGGGCTTTTCGGCTATTTATATCACTCTTGCACGCGAGGTGCAGGAGGATATATTGAGCAGGACGCAGCAGCAGGCGCTATGACAAATCTTAACGTTTCCTGCATACAGCGCTTTTCCACGGGCGACGGTCCCGGAATAAGAACGACGGTGTTTTTAAAGGGCTGTAATTTAAAATGCCCGTGGTGCCACAATCCCGAAAACATATCGCCCGCGCCGCAAACGCTGTGTTATAATACCGGCAAAAAAATAACGTACGGCAAAATGATGACGGCAGATGAGATATTTGACGACGTTATCGAGGATATCGATTTTTACCGCGAAAGCGGCGGAGGCGTCACGTTTTCCGGCGGCGAGCCGCTTTTGCAGTCAAAAAACCTGTCGGAGCTTGCAAAAGCGTTGAAAGATAAAGGGATATCCGTGCTTGTTGACACAGCCGGGTGCGTGCCGTGGGATAATTTTGAAGACGTGATTTGCTGCACGGACATATTCTTTTATGATTACAAGACCGCTGACGAAGTTCTGTGCAAAACCGTGATAAACGCGGATAAAGCGCTTATACTGTCTAATCTTAAAAGGCTTATAAAGGAAAATAAGACCGTTCATGTAAGGATACCGCTTATACCCGGTTTCAACGAAAGCGCGGAAGAGTGTGAAAAGATAATAAAGGATCTGACCGAATCGGGCGTAAAATACGTCGATCTTTTGCCGTTCCACCGCTTAGGCAGTTCAAAATACGAGGCCATGGGTTTGGAATACGCGTATAAAAACGTGACGCCGCCGAAAAAAGAAGATATTGAGAAAATCAAGAGTATATACGAAAAATACTTTACTGTAAGTATAGAATAGGAGATAGTTATGAAAGCAAAGGCAGCCGTTTTCACAGGTCCGGAAAAGCCATTTGACATAAGAGAATTTGAGGTGACGAAAACGCCGTCGGGCTACGGTAAAAGCGAGCTTATCGCAAGCGGCGTTTGCGGCACGGATATACATTTCCACCGCGGAACTCTGTTTGTAGAACCGCCGACGGTCATAGGTCACGAATTTGTCGGCAAGCTCGTCGAATGTGACGAAAAGGAAGCCGAGGCGTACGGCTTGAAGGTCGGCGACAACGTTATAGCCGATATAGCCGTTCCGTGCGGCGAGTGCCTTTTATGCAAGTCCGGCGACGACGCGAACTGCGTAAATATGAAGGTCACAAACAGCGGAAGCATAGACGAGCCCCCGTACCTTTACGGCGGATTTGCCGAGGTGAACTACACGCCGCTTACGAATCTTATTAAGATACCCGAAAACGTGGACGCGAAAGCCGCGGCGGTTTTCGCGTGTCCCGGTCCGACCGTTATCCACGCGTTCGAGCTTGCAAAACGTGCGAATATAAAAACTGACGATAACACGACCGCCGTCGTACAGGGTCTCGGTCCCGTCGGCTGTTTCGCTGTCATATATTTAAAATCTCTCGGCGTAAAAAAACTGTACGCGATAACCGCGGGCAGCAACGCGAAAAGGGAAGAGCTGGCGCTTAAGCTCGGCGCTGACGAGGTGCTCAATCTCGACCGCGACGGAAAAGAAGAAATAATGAAAAAACTGCGATCCGAAAACGGAGGCCTGGGAGTTGATTTATGCTTTGAAGCGTCCGGCGCGCCGTCAGCCGTACCGCAGGGTATGAATATATTGCGCAACAGAGGCGTTTATCTCATCCCCGGCCAGTACAGCAACAGCGGCGGTGTTGAGATACAGCCTCAGCTGATAACGTTCAAGGCTTTGCAGATGATCGGCTCATCGCAGTATTCCGTCTGCGACGTTAAAAAATATCTGAAATTCCTGTCTGAAAACAAAGACTTACAAAAAACGATATTGAAGCTCGGCACGTTTTATAAAATAGAAGATACGAACAAGGCGTTTGATGACGCGAAATCGGGGAAGAACGTCAAAACGCTTCTGGTAAAGTGATATGACGGACGTTATCGTATTTTCCGGTCAAAGCAATATGGAGGGGCAGACGGAAAAGCTGCTCGACGCATCCGTTGTAAACGGCGCTTACGAATATAAGTACGCGACGGACAGCATTGTTCCGCTTTGCGACCCGTTCGGTGAAAATCTGAAATACGACGGTACGGCGGGTGAGGCGTACGAGGACTACATGGGCATGAGCTGGCACGCAAAGCACGTTTTGGGCGGCTCCGCGTACGGCAATTCAACGCTGATAATCCCGTTCTGCCGCAGGTATATCAAGAAAACGAAAAGGAACGTCATAGCCGTGGGCGCGGCAAAGGGCGCGGAGACTATCGAATATTTTATGCGCGGAGGCAAGGGTCACGACATTATCGTAAAAAAGACAAAAGCCGCCGTAAATAAAACAGCGGACTTTTCCGGAAATATTTATCTTGTATGGCTGCAGGGCGAATCTGACGCTATCGAGGCGAAAAGCAGGGAAGTCTACCTGTCGCAGATAAAGCAGATGGCGGAAGAGTTAAAAGAAGATATTGATCTCACGCGTTTCTGCATTATCCGCGTCGGCAGATTTACAAACGACGAAAGAGACGATAAGATTATCGAAGCGCAGGACACAGTCTGCAAGACCGATCCGTTCTTTCTGATGTTGACGGACGAGGCGACGGAGCTTAATAAAACTCCGGAGTATATGAACCCGTACGCCGCCGGTCATTTCAGCGCTTTGGGCTTAAAAAAGCTCGGTGAGGACGCGGCGGAAACGCTTGCAAATTCCGTTATTTTTTAAGCTTGTCACCCTTATATTCATATATCCTCGCGTTGAATACAAGCGCGGGGATA
>CADBSB010000137.1 GCA_902797235.1 uncultured Ruminococcus sp.
GCGTATGATACTATACTGAAACTTTAGCTTTTTCTTTAAGCGCCGACAGCACGCATTCGCTGTCTGAGCGGCGCTCGTAGAGCACGCCGTTTATCCTCTGCGTCGTCTCGTCGCCGACACCTAAAATGAGGACGGCGGTTTTGTCGGGAGCTTCTTTTATCGCCGTTTCAACGGCAAGCTCTCTGTCGGGTATGACCGTGTACTTAGCCTTGCCCTCTCTTATGCCCTCCGCTATCTGTTCGGCTATGGCGTATGGGCTTTCATAGTCGGGATGCTCCGACGTAATATAAACAAAATCGCTGTATTTTCCTGCTATTTTGCCGAGAGCATAGCGCCTTACCTCCGCCTTGTTTCCGACGGAGCCGAATACCGAGACGATGCGGTAGCCCGGGTATTCCTTTATAACGTGCGAGAAAATCGTTTCAAACGACATGGCGTTGTGCGCGTAGTCTACTATGGCGACGATAGAGTTGTCCGGCGTCGAATACGTCTCCATCCTGCCCGATACGGCGGTATTTGACAGCACCTCTTTCACGGTATCTATATCAATGTTGTACGGCAGCGTCGCGGCGACAGCGGCGGCGGCGTTTTCCACGTTGAAGAAGCCCGCGATCCTGAGCGAAAATTCGCCCTCGAACAAAGGCGTTTTCAGATGAAAGCGCGTTTTTCCGTTTTCCTTTCTCACGTTTGAATATACGACGTCGCACCCCGGCTCTTTGCCGTACGTTACGACCTCGCCGCACGCTTTTGCGGCCGACAAAACGCGGTCAAAATGATCGCAGTCTCTGTTTATAACGGCGCGTTTACACTTACCGAAAATCTTTAATTTTGAATTGAAATAATCCTCAAAATCGGGATGCTCAACGGGGGAAATATGGTCTTCTCCGATATTTGTGAACACCGCGGTGTCAAATTCCACGCATCTTACGCGGTGATATTTCAACGCCTGACTTGACACCTCGCAGACAACGTCGTTCAGACCGTTTTCACGGCAGTTATATAAAATTCTCTGCAAATCTATGGATTCCGGCGTTGAGTTGACGCTCTCCTCCGCCGTCTTTCCGTCGTAGGTTTCAACGGTTGAGATAAGACCGCAGGGCGGCTGTCCCTCGTTTTTCAGCTTTGCGTCGATCAGCGCTTTTATGAAATGAACGACGGTCGTTTTTCCCTTTGTACCGGTCACGGAGGTTATTTTCAGGTCCTTACACGGATGATGATAGTACATATCCGACAGCTCCGCGAGCGCGGCGCGCACGTCCGACACTATAAGGCACGGCAGACTGTTGTCGTACTTTTTCTCGGAAACATAGCAAATCGCGCCGCGCGCCGTCGCGTCGTCAAGATATTCGGGTTTGAAATGGTTGCCCTTGCAGACGAAAAGCGCGTCGGGTCCCGATTTTTTTGAATCCGCGCAGAGGATTTTTATATCTTTTTCACACTCACCGCAGACCGAAACGAGAAGATCGGCGTCCGAAAGTCTTTTTTTATAGTCGTCAAATTTATAAAAAGAGGTCATAATCTGCTCCATTTTATATTCATTAACCGAATTATAACCGAAAAATAAAAAAAAATCAACTCTAATCCTATTATAATCTATTGAAATATGTAAAAAAATATGGTAGAATATAATAGAATAATACTTTTGGAGAAATATTATGGAACAATCCGATCTTAAAAACATAGGCACGCGTTTGGCGACCATGCGCGACATACTCGATATTTCAGTAGAGGATATGGCTTCCGTCACGGGAACGGACACGGAATTCTATTCCGCGTGTGAGCGCGGGGAGCGCGATATTCCCATATCGTTCCTTTATAAATGCGCGCACCATTTGGGCGTGGACGTTACCGATCTCATAATGGGCGAAACGCCGAAGCTGTCCGTATATCAAGTGGTCAAAAAGGACGAGGGCATACCGGTGGAGCGCCGTCACGGCTTTTCATATAAAAATATGTCTTACCTTTTCAAGGGCAGAAAGGTGGAGCCGTTCATGGTGACCGCCCCGTATTCCGACGAGGCGCAGCACGCGCCGATACCGCTTTCCGTACACGACGGCCAGGAATTCGATATGGTAGTATCCGGCAGGCTTCGCATGGTGGTAAACGGCAAAACGGAAATGCTTGAAGCGGGCGACTGCATTTATCTCGATTCAAAATATCCCCACGGCATGATAGCGGCGGGCGGCGAGGACTGCGTGTTTTTAGCCGTCGTTATCCCCGAGAATGACGAAAAGTGACGCGTATAATACTCGATAACGCGGAGCTTGACAAAAAGACCGTATCTATTCTCGGTCAGGATTCCGCGCACGTCTGTCTGTCGCTTCGGATGCGGCAGGGCGAGACCCTGACCGTGTGCGACGGAAAAGGAAAGGACGCGCTCTGCGTAATAGACAAAACCACGCCGGAGCGGACGGACTGCACTATCCTCGAAATAAAGCCCTCTCCCGCGGAGCTTTGCTCACGCGTGTTCATTTATCAGTGCTTGCCGAAGGGCGACAAGCTTGAGTTTATTTTGCAGAAAACGACGGAGCTGGGCGTATGCGGTATAGTACCCGTTTTATCTGACAGATGTATTTCACGCCCGGACGAAAGATCGTTTGCAAAAAAGCTCAAAAGATACCGCGATATTTGCAAGGAGGCGGCTCAGCAGTGCGGGCGCGGCGTTATACCGACGGTTTCCGATCTTGTCGACTTCAAAACCGCCGTTTCTTCTTTGCCGGATGGCGCGGTCAATATCTTTTGCTACGAAAAGGAGCGCGACAGGACGCTGCGCTCGGTATTGTCATCCGCCCGCGGAGATATAAACGTCTTTATCGGCGCGGAGGGCGGTTTTTCGGATAATGAAAAGGAGCTTGCGGACAAAAACGGGCTTATCTCTGTCACGTTCGGTCAGCGTATTTTACGGTGTGAGACCGCGCCGGTCTACGTAATGTCCGCCGTATCTTACGAGCTGTCATAAATTTCGTCAAAATTAACAAAGCCGTACCATAAATTTCAAAAAGTTTATAAAAAATTTTGTGAATTATATAGAATTTTGCGCTTTTGTATTGTATAATATTCACTAATATAATAAAAAGGAAATGGTGAAAGTTATGTCAAACAGGCTTTTTCAAAGTATAATCCATCAGATGAAGGACGTTGTGGACCGCACGATAGGCGTTATAGACGAAAACGGCGCGGTCATTTCATGCTCTGAGCTTGTCCGCATAGGCGAGATAAGACGCGGCGTGAGGGACGAGCTTGCGTACACGTCCGAACCCGTTTGTATCAACGGCTACACGTACCGCCCCATGGGCTCCGCCGCAAAAGCGGAGTACATAGTCTTTGCCGAGGGCGAGGACAAAATGGCGGAAAAGATCTGCGGCATACTCGCGGTATCATTAAACAACATCAAAAACCTGTACGACGAGAAATATGACAAGAGCTCGTTTATCAAAAACATAATACTCGACAATATCCTGCCCTCCGATATCTACATCAAATCGAAGGAGCTCCATTTCAACATGGACGTTTTGCGCGTGGTAATGCTTATCAAATTCAATTCCCGCGCGGATTCCATACCGTTCGACATAGTCGCCGGTATGTTCCCCGACAAGAACAAGGACTACGTCATAAGCGTGGGCGAGCATGACATCGTGCTTGTCAAAGAGGTGAAGCAGAACTACGACCAGCAGGAGATATACAACATAGCGAGACAGATCTCCGATACGATGCAGTCCGAATTCTACACCAAGGTGTCTATCGGTATAGGCACGGCGGCGGACGGCGTAAAGGATCTCGCACGCTCGTTCAAGGAGGCTCAGGTAGCGCTTGAGGTCGGCAAGGTATTCGACACGGAAAAGGATATAGTCGCCTATGAGAACCTCGGTATAGGCAGACTTATATATCAGCTTCCGACGACGTTGTGCGAAATGTTCTTACACGAAATATTTAAAAAGGAATCTCTCGATCAGCTCGACCGCGAGACGCTTCAGACCATCCAGTGCTTCTTTGAGAACAACCTGAACGTTTCCGAGACCTCGCGCAAGCTTTTCGTCCACAGGAACACGCTCGTTTACAGACTTGAAAAAATAAAGAAAATGACGGGGCTCGATCTGCGTGAATTCGACGACGCGATCACGTTCAAGGTAGCCCTTATGGTAAAGAAATATCTGTCAAGCAAACCTGTTAAATTCTAATTAAGCTGTTTTAAAATGATCGAATTCAAACACGTTACAAAAACATACAGATCGTCAACGCGGGAAACTACGGTAACCGCGTTGAACGACATTAACCTGACGATAGAGGACGGAGAGGTCGTCTTCCTTGTCGGAAGCAACGGCGCGGGCAAATCAACGCTTATGCGCCTGCTTACGCGCATGGAGGTGCCGACGTCCGGCTCGCTTATCGTCAACAATTACGATCTGCGCAAGATCAAGAAAAGGAAGATACCCGAGTACAGATCGCAGATCGGCATGGATTTCCAGGACTTCAAGCTTTTTTCCAAATACACGGTATATGAAAACGTGGCGTTTGCGATGCGGGTCCTGGGCAAATCCTCGAAATCAATAAAAACGACTGTTCCGCTCGTTTTGTCGATGCTCGACATTTCGGCGCGCGCCAATCACTTCCCGCTTGAGATTTCGGGCGGCGAGCAGCAGCGCACAGCGCTTGCCCGCGCTCTCGTCAACAACCCGAAGATCTTAATAGCGGACGAGCCGACGGCAAACCTTTCCCCCGCCATGTCGCGCGAGGTGATGGATCTTCTCGTCTCCCTCGGCGAAAACGGACGGCGCACGGTGCTTATAATCACGCACGACGTTGAGCTTATATCGAACTACAAGCACAAGCGCATAGTTAAATTCGAGCGCGGCAAGATAGTTTACGACTCAAAGAACGACGAGGTGAGAAACGATGCGTAAATACAGTCTCTCCTACCTCATGTCGCGTTCCTTCAAGGGCTTTTCAAGAAACGGCCTTATGTCGATCGCCTCCATACTCATACTCACCTCGTGTCTTCTCGTCTCCGGCTCCTTCGGGCTCATCATATACAATCTGTACGTGAACCTGAATTCGCTGAACGAGCTGAACGAAATAGTCTGTATGTGCAACTACGAAAAGCTGCCGGACGAGCAGTACGACGATCTGTACAACAGGCTCACCGCTCTGCCGAACGTCACGAAGGTCGATTTTACCTCGCGCGAGCAGGCACTTGTAAATATGCGCGAAAAGTACGCGCAGCATCCGCAGGTGCTCGACAGATTCAATGAGGAAAACAACCCGTTTTTTGAAATCTACACGATAAGCTATACCGGCTCCGATCAGGACGCCGTGAATCTGCTCTTTACGCTCCGCAACAAAAACGAATTTCCGGAATTCCGCACGGTCGAGGACAAGCTCGAAACGGCGAACACGCTCGAGCAGCTCAAAAACACGATACTGTGGATATTCGGCGCGTTTATGTTCATCCTCGTGTTCATATCCGTAATAATCATAATGAACACGGTGAGAATGGCGATAAGCAGCAGGAGCGAGGAAATAGAGATAATGCGCTACATAGGCGCAACGGGCTGGTTCATATCCTTCCCGTTCATGATAGAATCGCTTTTCACGGGGCTTGTTTCAGCCGTTATCGCGTTCGTATTGCAGTTTTTAACATATAATTATATGTTCAATATGCTGTCGTCCGGCGCCGCATCATCCGGCATCATCACGATAGTACCGTTTTCCGAGCTTTGGCCTTACGTCGTTATAGGATTTCTGGCGCTGAGCTTTTTGACCTGCTACATAGGCTCGAAGATCTCGCTGTCAAAACACATAAAGGTCTGATGCATTTGTTAAAGGGTATTTAAAATGAAAAAATTTTTCAAAGTTTTCTCGCTCATACTCGCCCTCCTTCTCGTAATACCGCTGTTTATGATAATACCGTCCGCCGCGGTCACCAACGACAAGATAAAGGCGAAGCAGAATGAAATAAGCGCGCTTCAGAATCTGCTCAAAGAACAGTCCAAAAGCTCCGAGAACGCGAAAAAGAAGATCGAGGAGATAAAGAACGACATAGAGCAGACCGAGGAGCGCAAGGCGGAGCTTATTGAAAAAATAAGCGACCTTGAAGAGGTGATACTCAACACCGAGGAGCTTATCAAAAACTACGAGGAGCTTATCGCCTTAAAGGAAGAAGAGATAGATCAAACGGAAAAGGATTTAAAGTCGCAGGAGGATTCGCTTGTCGAATTTCTGCGCTACGATTACGAATCCGGCTCTTCCTCGCTCAAAACGATAGAATTTTTGCTTGATTCCGCGTCATTATCCGATTTTCTGGCAAATATACATTACATAGGCACTCTTATGGACTATCAGGAGCACCTCATGCAGACGCTTGAGAGTACCGGTACGAAATACGAGGGACAGAAATACGATCTGAGCGTCACAAAGGCGGAAATGAAAGAGTACGCCGCGGAGCTTACAAAGCAGCGCGACGAGGCGGATCAGCTCAGGCTCGAGGCTATGGAATATATAATGAAGCTTGAAGCGAGCGAGCTTGAATATGAAGCGGAGCTTGAATCGAGTAAGAACGCCGAGGCTGAGCTTGAAAAGCAGATCAAAGCCGCGCAGGAAGAAGAAGCAAAGCTTATTGAGGACGAGATAGCGTATCAGAAGAAGCTTGAAGAAGAACGCAAGCGCAAAGAGGAAGAGGAAAGAAAAAAGAGAGAGGCTGAGGAAGCGGCGAGAAAAGCGCGTGAAGCGGCTGAAAAGGCCGCCGCCGACAAGGAAGCTGAAGCGAGAGCCAAGCTTGCCGAGGCAAACGCCGCCGCGTACGGCAACGGAGGTTATCTGTGGCCTTTACCGATGAATTCCGGCTTCCACATCTCCGGTTGGTTCGGCTACGAGCCGAATCCCATAGGCTCCGGCATCCGCTTCCACAAGGCTTACGATATAGCCGTATCGGGCGGCACGGCGATATACGCGTCACGCGCCGGCAAGGTCATAACGGCTAAGTATTCGTCCTCGTACGGAAACTACGTCGTGATACTCCACTCCGACGGTTATTCGACGCTGTACGCCCACGCGTCAAAGCTGCTCGTAAAAGTGGGGCAGACGGTCGAGCAGGGCGACACGATAGCAAAGGTCGGAACGACAGGATACTCGACCGGCAACCACCTGCATTTTGAAATAATCCAGCCGGACGGAAGAACGAGAGAGGATCCGTGGTACTACTTTGAAAAGCTCTCAAATATGCATATTAAAGACAGTCCGAGATACGACAATTTAAACAAACCGAGACCAAGAACGTATAAGGTGTGATAATATAATTATTATCGACATTCACGGACGCGGGCGATCCTCCCGCGTCCGTCAATTCATTATTTGATCGAAAGGAAAGCGTTTATATAATGGACGGTAATACTGAAAACATTGAAGAAAACAGCGTAAATGAAAACGAAAACGCCGAATTGACGGATCAGACGCAAAACGTTACCGAGCCTTTGCCCGAGGAAGTCGAGCTTGAGCCGGAAGAACAGGACTATAAACCGGATAAATACAAAAAGAAAAAAGAATTGAAAAAAATACCGCTTTTCGCCGCGATCATAGCGGTGCTTGCCGCGGCGGTGCTCGCAACGCAGATCACGTTTTTAGCGGTAAGACAAAGCTATCACAGTAAATTAGCGACGATATCAAAGCAGGAAAACTTCTCGGACAGCCGTCTTTCTCAGATAGATGAGATATACCGCAAATACTACGTCGGAGAGATAGACGAAAATCAACTCATCGAGGGTATGATAGAGGGCTATATCTACGGCGCGGGCGACCTGTACGGCAGTTATATGACAAAGGAAGAATACGCGGAGTATTTGAACACCATGTATTCCTCAACCGTCGGGATCGGCATACTTGCAAACTGGAACAGCGAGCATGAGTGCATAGACGTACTTGAAGTTTATGAGGATTCCCCCGCCGAAGCGGCGGGCATACTCGCGGGAGACTATTTAATAAAGGTCAACGGCGAGGATATTGCACAGCTCGGTTACGACGCCGCGGTATCCAAGATACGCGGAAACGCCGGAACGAAGGTGACGATAACCGTCAGCCGCGAGGGCGTGGCCGATCCGATATCTTTTGAGATAACGCGCCGCGAATTCGAGGCGAAAACGGTCAGGGTAAAGACCTACGACAACGTAGCTGTCATATCGATCTCCAACTTCTACGCCTCGACCTTGTCGGAGCTCAA
>CADBSB010000138.1 GCA_902797235.1 uncultured Ruminococcus sp.
AAAAAGTCAATATGCTAATGTGGCTCAGCTGGCAGAGCAGTTGATTCGTAATCAACAGGTCATGGGTTCGAATCCCATCATTAGCTCCAGCAAAAAAGCCGCGTGTGCGGCTTTTTTGCTTACGCAGTTATATTCGCCTGCGGCGAGTTATATCGCTGACGCGGTTATATTCGGCTGACGCCGAGTTATATTGCGCTGGCGCGCAGTTATATTTGTCTGCGGCGAGTTATATTGCGCTGGCGCGCAGTTAAGGAATATGCAAAGTTTGAGGTATAAAACTATGTCAGACAGTATTTTACGTGATAGGTCAAAAGAGCTTGCAAAACAGATCGTTGTTTTATGCCGCGGGATCAGAGCTAAGTATCACGAAACAATATTGACAAATCAACTTTTACGCTCGGGTACGTCGATAGGCGCAAACGTGTACGAAGCCCAATACGCACAAAGTACAAAGGATTTTATTTCAAAGTTTGAAATAGCTCAAAAAGAATGTAACGAAACTGACTACTGGCTTGATCTGTTATTTGAAACCGGCTACATTACAGAAGAATGGTACAAACCTCTTAAAAGCGAATGCGGCGTTATTCTCCGTATGCTCATCTCATCAATAAAAACTTCAAAAGAAAAGCAATAATTAACTCATAACTGCGAGCAAAGCGAGCAATATAACTTTTTGCCTTAGGCAAAAAATATAACTTTTCGCAAAAGCGAAAAATATAACTGAAAGGAAACGAGTATGGCAAAACCAAAGGTCATCGTCGGCATGTCGGGCGGTGTTGACAGCGCGGTGGCGGCGTATCTGTTGAAGCGGGACGGGTACGACGTTATCGGCGTTACGCTTCGGACGTGGCAGAGCGGCGACGGGCAGGAAAGCCGCTGCTGTGAAATAGACGACGCGCGGGAAGTCGCGCGTATTATCGGTATTCCCTACTACGTTTTCAACTGCCTTGACGATTTTGAATGTAAAGTCATAAAGCCGTTCATTGACGATTACATAAACGGCATGACGCCCAATCCCTGCGTTATCTGCAACCGCGAGATAAAATGGGCGCGGCTTTTATACTACGCAAAACTGCTTGAGGCTGACTACGTCGCCACCGGGCATTACGCTAAAATAATAAAGCTCGACAACGGCAGATACACGGTAAAAAAAGCAGATCACGCGGAAAAGGATCAGACTTATATGCTCTACCGCTTATCGCAGGAGCAGCTTTCTAAAACGCTCATGCCGCTCGGCAGGTATTCAAAGCAGGAGGTAAGGCAGATAGCCGAAAAAGCAGGGCTGAAAGTAGCGTCAAAGCCGGATTCACAGGAAATTTGCTTTGTTATAGACGGCGATTACGCAGATTTTATAGAAAAACAGACGGATAAAATACCGGGCGAAGGCAATTTCGTCGACGAACAGGGCAAAGTTTTAGGCAAGCATAAAGGCATAATACATTATACCGTCGGTCAGCGCAAGGGTTTGGGCATAGCGCTCGGCAAGCCCGCGCACATAAAAAAGATCGACCCGGCGACGAACGAAATAGTTTTATCAACGTCGGAGGATATGGGGTGCAGGCAGATAATCTGCGGCAGCCTCAATTTCACGGGGATAGAAACGCCGTCTGCGGGCGATAAGCTCTATTATCACGTAAAAGTCCGTTACCGCCACCCGGGGCAGACGGCGGCGCTTGAAATGACGGGCGACGGTAAAATGAAAATAACGTTCGATAAGCCGGTAAAGCTTGCGGCGCCCGGGCAGTCCGCGGTGTTCTACGACGGAAACGACTGCCTCATCGGCGGCGGTATAATAACCGATATAATATACGATGGAGAATAAAAATGTTTGAAGAATTGAAAGCGCAGGCGTATGAGACCGCCGCTGAATTATGCGAAAAAGCAAAATTAAAACCAGGACAAATACTCGTCGTCGGATGCTCATCGTCCGAAATATGCGGCGACAGGATAGGAAGCAACTCAAACGTGCAGGTCGCCGAGGCGGTGTTTGACGGGATCTGCGCGGCGCTTAACGAAAGAGGCGTGTTCCTCGCCGCGCAGTGCTGTGAGCATCTGAACCGCGCGATAGTGATCGAGCGAGCGGCGGCGCCGGGGTGCGATACAGTGAACGCGGTGCCTCAGCCGAAGGCGGGCGGCTCGTTTGCGGCGACGGCGTACAAAAGATTTACCGATCCCGTCGTTTTAGAGGAGATACGCGCCGATGCGGGGCTTGATATAGGCGACACGCTCATAGGAATGCACCTGAAAAAGGTCGCCGTTCCGCTGCGGCTTGAACGCAAAAGCATAGGCGAGGCGCATATCGCCGCGGCGCGCGTGAGGCCGAAATTCATAGGCGGCGAACGCGCCGTATACGACGAAAAACTTAAATAAATCATCAAAAACAAAAAATTCTCCAAAAACGGGTTGATTTTTTTGTTTTTTTATGTTACAATGTGATAAAAATAAACCTAACGAGGATTATCACATGAAGAAAAAGATCACCAACAAGGTTTTATGGATCTTTGCCGTCGGTCAGTTCGGCTGGAGTTTGTTATCCGGTATCATTTCAACGTGGCTCGTACATTTATACACCGGAAACACGGAGGCGGGCAGTACAAACGGCATTTTCAGCGGTTTTATCACACAGCATCCCATACTTGCAAGCATCACGCTTTTCGGTGTCATAACCGCCGTCGGCCGTATTTTCGACGCGATAACCGATCCGCTTATAGCGAGCTGGTCGGACAGGAGCAATTTCAAGGGCGGGCGGCGCATACCTTTCATGAAGGTCATCGCCGTGCCGTTCGCGCTCGTCACCGTCGGCGTTTTCGTTTTGCCGGTGACGTCGTCAGTCGCCGCGAACGACGCGATAATCTTCGCGCTCCTCATGCTTTTCTATCTGTTTATGACGATATACTGCACGCCGTATAACGCTTTGATCGCAGAGCTCGGCGACACGCAGAGGCACAGGATAAACGTATCCACGTACATTTCGTTTACGTATATAGCGGGCTTCTCTATCGCAACGTTCATGCCCAACCTGGCGGGTATGCTTGAAGGCGCGGTGGGTCAGCAGGCGTCGATACGCCTTGCGATAGGTATTTTGTCCGCCGTCGCCACAGTCGCCATGCTCGTCCCGGCGTTCTTTATAAAGGAGCGTCAGTATATAGACAGCAAGCCCGTGCAGACCAAGGCGTTCAAATCCCTGCTCGCCACGTTCAAAGACGGACAGTTCAGAAGATTCGTATATTCGGACGTTATATATTTCTTCGCCGTAACGCTTTTCCAGACCGGACTTGCGGATTTTGAGACGAACCTGATGGGCATTTCATCAAAAAAGACGTTTTTGCTTACCGTTTTAATGACAGTCGTGAGCTTATCGCTCTACCCCGTCGTCAACCGTCTGGCGCCGAAGCTCGGCAAAAAGAATCTCATAATCGTCGGCTTCTTCTCATACGCGGCGGTGTTCCTTATTACGGCGGTATCATCCTCCGCTGCGATCGGTACGGTACATATTTTCGGTATTGTCGTCGCGGTGCTCGCGGGCATACCGATGGCGATACTGGGCATTTTGCCGCAGGCGTGCGTTGCCGACGTATCAGAGCTGAACACGCTTAAAACGGGCGAGGACCGCTCCGGAATGTTCTTCGCCGCGCGTACCTTCGCCATGAAGATGGGTCAGGCGCTCTCAATGCTCATTTACACGTCCGTCACCGCGAAAAAGCTCTCCGAATCGGGCGAGGAGATCGTAACCACCGGACAGTACCGCACCGTCGCGTTCATCGCCACGGGCGCCTGCCTCATCGGCGCCGTTCTCTTCTTCCTGTATAAGGAAAAGAATATACTTAAAACGATATTCGAGCTCAGGGCAAAAAAAGAAGCCGAAGCGGAACAGTAAAACTTATAATAACGAACAAGGGCGACCGACGGTCGCCTTTTTAATATAGTATGATGAAAATAAATACAGCAAGGTGTCGGCTGTGCCGACGTTCTTTGGGGGTCTCCCACCCCTCTCGGGAACCCCCACGTGACCATGTCACGCGGGGAACCCTCCGGCCCCCTCCGGAACCCCCACGTGACCATGTCTCGCGGGGAACCCTCCGGCCCCCTCCCACAATCTCCGAAGAGATTGCGGGGGCAGCGCGCGCGGCTGCGCCGCAAAAGCCCCGAAAGAAAAAGCCCCGAGATTCGGGGGGAGGCGGGGGTTTGGGGGCGGAAAGGGGGGTGGGGAGCCTCCAAGAGCGCCGAAACGGCGCACAAGAATCGTCGCAACGCGACACCGTGATATAACGATTTTTAAAACCCAAACCAAGCAAACGCCGTGTCTTCGATAAGCTCGGTTATTTCTTTTTCCAATTCTGTCATATCCGTTTCCGATGTAACAGACCACCATTTATCAAAACCGTACTTTGAAGAAACAGACGCAAGACGAACGTAATCATCCGGTATACGGCAATCATATACTTTGAAATTATCCGGTATTTTATCCCGACTGAATTTTCTCCCCGTGTTTATGGTAAACTTCAGCGCCGTCTTGTCGTTATACGCGGATTTTTGAAAATTCAATATACATCCATAATACCCGCCGTTAACTTCTTTTGTAAGTCTGAAACTCTGATTATCCTTTTTGAAGCCTCTTTCTTTCAGTAAATTCGTATGGATATGCTTTAGCAGAGTTTTATATTTGTCCTCGTTATTCATATATCCTTACTCTGAATTCTTAATTCGTATTTCACTCAAGTATATTCGTCGTCAGATAATCCGCGCCCCAGTCGGCGAATTTTTCGCCCATGTCTTTATCGTCGACCGTCCAGATATTGATTTTTTTGCCCGCAGCTTTTATATCGTCGAATTTCTCCTTTGTGAGCGGCGGATAGCAGATATCTATATCAAGATCGTATTCTTTCAAAAACGCCTTTATATCGTCGTTCCATTCGCCCGTCAAAAACTGAGCGGGCTGGTCGGGGAGGTATTCGCGCAGATACACGAGGTCCTGTCTGTGGAACGATATGAATATCGTCATATCGAGGTGACCCATACCGCGGATGATATCTATTATTTCTCCGATATGTTCTTTTTCAAACGGAGTTTTCAGCTCAAGCACGGAGACTTTGCCGTAATCGCGGCAGATCTTTATATAATCCTGCAGCGTCGGGATGCGCAGATCGGCGCGGTCCGTCGTGCCGTCGTTATCCATAAGTCTGATCGACTGGAGCTGTTCAAGCGTAGAGGCCTCAACGTCCATATCAACGCCGGACACGCCCTTTGTATTGCTGTCGTGTATGCAGACGTATTTGCCGTCCGCGGTCCTGTGCACGTCGGTTTCGATACCGAAATATTTTTCACGGTTTCCCGCAGCTGTGAACGCCTGGTTGGAATTGCCCCTCTCAAGTCCGAAAAGTCCCTGATGGGCTACCATTTTCATGTTTTTGCTGTCTATTTTTATTGTGTTTTTCATCTTTGCTTCCCTTCACCTTTCATTTCGGAGCTTTTTTCGGGCGGATCGTCCACAGGGTCCGTCATCACGGGTGGATCGTCACACATCATCGTATTTCTCGGCTCGCGCAGGGCGGCGGGTGGTACGATTATTTTATCGAGCATATCGCGCCGCGCGAATACGGATAGCGGCATATCCATATCGCACACCATTTCGTATCCCGTGAGCATATCGGGCAAAACGTCGAGCGTACTGTACATACCTATACCGGTCGTGCAGAGATCCTCGTCGCTTATGAAAACCTGCTCGGGGCTCGATCTGTACGCTATTACGTGGAATTTGCGCTTGTCTATAACGGAGCCGGTATATAAAAACCTTATCTCGTTGCCCTTTATTTCTATCGTGCTGTTAGTGCTTTTGTCCTTGCGCCACTCTACCCATTCGCCCTGTAACTGTTTCAGATACTTGTCGTCAAGCACTAAAATATTGTAAAACGGGTCGTGGTCGACCTTTTTGAATTCGTTGTGATAATTCTTATCCGTTATCGTATAGTACGAATCCATATATATTTTGCCGTTCTCACAGTAAAACGCGGTTATATACCACATAGGCTCGCCCTTGTAATTTGCGGCGATAGTCGTATAACCGATATTTAACTCCGTTTTTTCTCCGCTCTCGAGCTTCTTTAAATCGTATTTTATGCTCGTTTTGAACATTACGCGCTTGCTTCCGTCGCGCAGAGTTATCTCGCCGTTTCTTATCTCGGCGTAGTAATCATATTTGGCTTCCCAGTAGCCGTTCAGCTTGTCCGAATACTTTTTAAATAACATAACGTCACCTTTATCAATAAAACGTTGCGACGGGATTCGCGGGCGCGTCAGCGGGCTTTACGTCGATCATTTTCAGCACCGGCCCTTTTCTGCCGTATATGCGGCAGGGTTTGATGTTCACCTCGGCGGTTATCCTGTACCACTTTTCCGTTACCACCTTATCGGCGCCGTTTTCGCAGAATATGCCGCTGTAACGTATATCCTCAACACAGCACGTCATTATCGGGCGGCCGATTATAAAGCCGTTTTCCGGCAGCCTTGCGTAGTTGTTTACGAGCCCTAAAAAGCTGACCTTCTTTTTGTCGTACTGCATCATATTCTCAGCCATATCGCGGTATAAAAGCGCGAAATCGCGGTCTTCGACGTTTATTACGGGAGCGTTGACGTCGAACGGGAGCGGGTCCTCTATATCGTCGTACGCCGCCTGACCGTTCGTCTTCTCGTAATATATCTCCGCGCGGCGCGAAACGCCTCTGACGAGCTTGTGCAGCTTCTGAATATCCTCGTCCGGCTCACAGCGGTTGAACACAACGAGGTCGGCGTTCGTGAGCTTGTCGACGACTAAGTTGCGCATATTGGCGTTGTAAACGTCGATCGACGATGCGTCGTTGAAATTCATTTCCTGGCAGATGAACCAGCCCTCCGGCATGGCGTTGACAAGCTCCTGTATGAGCCACATACCGTTATATTCGACCATGACGCGCGTGGCTTTGTATTTTTCGCGCAGGGCGTTTAATTTGTCGGGATTGAGTTTCTTTTTGTCGTCTATTATTTCAAGATATATTTCCTTTGACGCGAAGGTCGAAGGGTCTAACTCCTCCTCGCCCTCCTCGCACTGTATCACGAGAGTTCTGTCCCTTTTGTTATCAAAAAAGCTTTTATCGCAATGCGTTTCCTGCAAGAACTTCGTTTTTCCGGCCTCCAAAAAGCCGGTAAAAAGATATACGGGTATATCCATTCAATTCTCCTTTATCCGCGTGAAAACAGCGCGTTAAGTCCCTTTTTGTCTAAGCCCGTGCCTATTACGCAGAGCTTGCCTATAACGTCCGCGGAGCCGGTCCTTATTTCCTTTTCGCCCGGAACGTAGTCGAAGTGGATCCACTCTCCGTCCTTGCCCTCGACTATGCCCTTGGCGCGCAGTATCATGCCGTAGCGCCCGGTCATAAGCTCGTCAAGGCAGTCCTCTATATCGTTTTTTGTGAATTTATCGGACGTTTCCATGCCGCAGCTCGTAAAGACCTCGTCCGCGTCGTGATCGTGGTCGTGATGATGGTGATGATGATGCTCGCCGTCGTGGTGATGGCATTCACATTCGGGATCGTCGCACTCGTCGTCATCGTCGTCATCGTCATCGTGATGATGGTGATGATGATGCTCGTGCTCGTGCTCGTCCTCGTCATCATCGTCATCGTGATGATGGTGGCATTCGCATTCGGGATCGTCGCATTCCTCATCGTCGTCGTGGTGATGGTGATGATGGTGCGCGTCCTTCTTTTTCTCTTCTTCGATAAGATGCTGAAGCTCCGCTTCAAGCGTGTTTTTCTTTTCAAGCGTCTGCAAGATCACCGCGCCGTCGAGCTGATCCCAGGGAGTCGTAATGAGCGAGGCGTCTTTGTTGAGCGAACGGACTATCTCGACCGCCTCTTTGAGCTTGTCCTCTCTTATGCCCGCCGTTCTTGACAGTATCACGGACGAGGCGAATTCTATCTGATTTTTGTAGAATTCCTCAAAATTCTTCATATACATCTTGCACTTCGACGCGTCTATTACCGTCGTAAAAGCGTTCAGCTCGAGCCCTTCCACGCCCGCGTCCTGCACTGCGCGAATGACGTCGGACAATTTGCCGACGCCGGACGGCTCTATGACTATCCTGTCGGGATCATAGTCCGCTTTTACCTTTGCAAGCGCCTTGCCGAAATCGCCGACGAGACTGCAGCAGATACAGCCGGAGTTCATTTCCGTTATCTGTATGCCCGCTTCCTTTAAAAATCCGCCGTCTATGCCTATTTTACCGAATTCATTTTCAATGACGACGAGCATTTCGCCCTTGTACGCTTCTTTTATGAGTTTCTTTATGAGAGTGGTCTTCCCCGCTCCCAGAAATCCCGAAAATATATCTACCTTTGTCATAATTTCCTCCGTTTGGTTATTCAGAATAAATATAACATCTTGATTTATAAAAAACAAGCAGAGTTATGTTAAATTTCTTGTTTATATCTTGATTTTTTTATAGTTTTATTATATAATGAAACAGTATTATAACGGAGGGTAGGGATATGATGCACACGATAAAAATTTCCGATATATCTGACTTTACGACGGAATTTTCAGCCGGGTTTTCTGACGTTATGAAGACTGCGGACAAGATCATTTCGTCATACGCTTCGTCGCTTGAAAACAGCGATCTTACGGACACCGAAAAGCGGTATTTTGAGTACGTTTCCGCTGAAAAATCCGCGGCGCTCGACGCCATAAGGAACCCCGGCATATTTGAAAAGACGGGCGGCTCCGTAAAGCTGTTTTTCTGCCTTGAAGACGGCGCCGTGCCTGAAATTTTACGCGGAGATCTGTCAAAGAAGGAAGACGAAATTTACATAAAAATGGGCGTTATGGCGCCGGATATATCATCGTGCGGCTCGTATTACCACAGGCTTATAAAAACGTATCAAAGCGGCTGTCCGTGCAGAGTGACGAAGGTCACCTCAAACCCGTTGACCGCGCTTTATTACGCCGCGTCCGACGGCTGCGGCAAAGCAACCGTTTTCGCCGTGCCGGAGCAAGAGATTTCATATCCCGCATCGGACAAAACGCTTATGCTGTCATGTCTTCCGCTCCTCTCCTATACGCAGAAGAAGGAGCTTTACGAGGCGGCTGATTTCTCGCTTTCCGCCGGAAGGTTCCGCCAGCTTAAGGGCGGCACGCGCTATCTTGACGACGCGCCGGAGGAGCTGTATCGGATTATAACGACCGAAAAGCCGTATTTCCGCCGCGAGATCTCGCCCGCGGATCTGTTAAAGCCCCTTTTCGTCTCACCCGATAAGAGCGATATCAAGACGGTAAAGCAGGATATTTACTATATGATAAGCGGTCTTTGCATGAGCGAGGCCGAGGCTCACGGCAAGATCTTTGCAAACGCCGTAGGCGAATTTGAGATAACCGATAAAGAAAAAATACTGTCCGGTCTCGATCTGCTCGGCATAAACGGCGCCGCTTTATGCGCCGACGCGCGCTCCGCCGCGGAATATATAAAAGAAAATTATGGAAGATAAGATAAAAAAACTCAAAGAATTCATTGAAAAATCGAACAACATCGTTTTCTTCGGCGGCGCGGGCGTTTCGACCGAGAGCGGCGTACCGGATTTCAGGAGCACGGACGGCTTATACAATCAGCACGACGTGAGGTTTGACGGGTACGAGCCGGAATATCTTTTGTCGCACGAGTGTCTGTGCGACGAGCCGGAGGTGTTTTTCGAGTTTTACCGTCAGAAGCTCGATACGCGGAATATCAAGCCGAACGCGGCGCATCTGGCGCTCGCGGAGCTTGAACGGCGCGGAAAGCTCAAAGCGGTGATAACGCAGAACATTGACGGTCTGCACCAGCTTGCCGGGAGCAAAAACGTGTTTGAGCTGCACGGAACGACGGCGAAAAACTACTGTATGCGCTGCGGCAAAAAGTATCCCGCGGATCATATTTTCAAATCGAAAGAACCGGTGCCGCGCTGCGAATGCGGCGGTATCGTCCGCTGCGACGTGACGCTTTACGGAGAGCAGCTGCCGGAGGACGCCGTGACGGGCGCGGTAACCGCCATATCAAAGGCGGATATGCTGATAATCGGCGGCACCTCCCTTACCGTCTACCCCGCCGCGTCGTACATAGGATATTTCAGAGGGAAATATCTGGCGATCATAAACAAGTCGCCGATTTACAGTCACACGGGATATGAAAACTGCGTTCAGATAAACGAACCGATAGGCGAAGTATTAAAAAAGACGGTCAATTAAAGGAGTTATAAAGCGGAAGAGTACGTGAATTTCGTAAAAGGGACAAAATAGAATTAAGAATTCAGCTGCGCGGCGGGATCAAATCCCGCCGCGTTGTTTTTTTGGGATCAGATAAAAATAAAAAAGATAATCACTTCTGTTTTTTCTATATTATTTATATTTAATTCTTTTTTCATCTTTAAAATCGTGCAAAGTGTCTATAAAAGACGCTTTTTGATTTTAAGGTTTATACCATATTTACAATTTAATAATTCCTATTCCACATTTATAAAATAAAATAGTTTTAGGGATTTATACATTTGCGGGCTTATTTCATATTCCTGTTTTGTAGAAATTTCACAAATTTAAGTGTAAGGAAGTATGCTATGAGCGAAGAACTGATTCTTGAGCTTAAAGGGATAACCAAGATATTCCCCGGTGTAAAAGCCTTGAACAACGTCTGCTTCCAGCTGAGAAAAGGAGAGGTCCACGCTCTGATGGGCGAAAACGGCGCCGGAAAATCGACCTTTATAAAGGTCATCACGGGCGTTTTCCCGCCTGAGGAGGGTCAGATCTTTCTTGAAGGGAAGGAAGTAAAATTCAAGGGCACCAGGGATTCCCTGGCTGTCGGCATAGCCGCTGTTTATCAGCATCCGACGACTTATCCCGACCTTTCCGTCACGGAAAACATCTTCATGGGGCATCAGATCAAAAAAGGTCCGGTTATGGACTGGAAATCGATGCACAAGAAAGCCGCCGAGCTTCTCGGCAGGCTCAACGCGGATTTCGATCCGCACGCTGAGATGGGAACACTGAGCGTCGCCCAGCAGCAAATGGTGGAAATAGCGAAAGCCTTGTCCACAAACGCCCGTATAATCATCCTTGACGAGCCGACGGCGTCGCTTACGGCAAACGAATCAAAGGAGCTTTACCGCATAGTAAAGCAGCTGCGTGACGAGGGCGTGTCGCTTATCTTCATATCCCACAGAATGGAGGATATGTATGAGCTGGCGGACAGAGTGACCGTTTTCCGCGACGCGACGTACATAGGTACGTACGACGTGAACGGCATTACGACCGCCGATCTCGTAAAGGCCATGGTCGGCCGCGAGATCAAGGATATGTACCCGAAGCCCAAGGTCGAGATCGGGGACGAGGTGCTCCGTATCGACGGCTTGTGCCGCATGGGCTATTACAAGGACGTATCCATGTTTGCCCGCGCCGGTGAGATCGTAGGTCTTACGGGACTTGTGGGTGCGAGACGTACCGAGGTAATGGAAAGCGTCTGCGGCATTACGAAGCCCTCCGCCGGAAAGGTTTATCTGAACGGCGAGGAGCTTAAAGTAAAATGCCCGAAGGACGCCATGGACGCGGGTATAGTACTCTTGCCCGAGGACAGACACAAGGAAGGTCTTATCCTCACCTGGGGTCTCGGCATGAACGTGACGCTGCCCGTGCAGGACGAGCTTGCAAAGGGCCGCATCTTCAACGACAACAAGCGTGAAAGAGAGCTGTCGCGCGACCTGCTCGAATCGGTCGACACCAAAGCCGTTTCGATCTTTGACCCCGCCTCTTCTCTTTCGGGCGGCAACCAGCAGAAGGTCGTCGTCGCGAAATCGCTTGCGCAGAACGGCACGAAGGTCATAATCCTCGACGAACCGACAAAGGGCGTCGACGTCGGCGCGAAAGCCGAGATCTACGCCATAATAGGCGAGCTTGCGCTTAAGGGGTACGCGATAATAATGATCTCCTCCGAGATGCCCGAGATACTCGGTATGTGCGACAGGATCTACGTGATGTGCAACGGCCGCGTCACAGGCTGTCTTGACATAGCCGAGGCGGATCAGGAGAAGATACTGAACCTCGCAATGCTTGAAAAAGGAAAGGAGGCTGTATCATGAAAGGCTTTTTGAAAAAGATCACCGGCAACCATGAAGTCAGCCTTGCGATAATCCTTATCGTACTTTTCATCGTCGTGGATATACTGTCGGGCTTTACGTTCCACGGTATAAACAACATCGGCGAGATATTCAAAAACAACTCCCTGACGCTTATAATGTCGCTCGGTATGCTGTGCGTGCTCTTAACGGGCGGTATAGACATTTCGATCACCGGCGTGCTTGCGTTTTCCGGTATGAGCGTCGGTATGCTGATGAAGTATAACGTCATAAAGAACGTTCCACTTCTCTTTGCGATAGCAATAGGCATAGGCGCGCTCTGCGGTCTGTTAAACGGCTTCATCATAGCGAAAGGCAAGGTATCGCCTATAATCTGCACGCTCGGCGCCATGTATATCTGGCGCGGACTTGCGACCGTCGTATTCAACGGCGAATGGGCGAGCGGCGAAAACGTCGCGGCGATGAGTGAATTCGGAAACACGGCGGGGCCTTACATAATCTTAGCCGCGGCTTTCGTAATCTACTTCGTCGTTATGAAATGGACGCCGTTCGGACGCAAGGTCTACGCGATAGGATCGAACCGCGAAGCCGCGAGGATCTCCGGTATAAACGTCGACCGCGTTGAGATAGCCGTTTACACGCTTATGGGCGTGCTCGCCGGTCTTGCCGGCGCCCTGTCCGTATCGCTTTACGGCTCGGCTCAGCCCACGATGCAGGACGGCAAGGAAATGGACGTCATAGCGGCGTGCGTAATAGGCGGCGTTTCAATGAGCGGCGGACGCGGAACGGTCGTCGGCACGCTTCTCGGCGGCATATTCTACGCCGTAGTTTATAAGGCGCTCCCGCTCGTCGGTCTTGAATCCATCTGGCAGAACCTCATCAAGGGCGTCATAATTTTAGCCGTCGTCATAATAAACGTTGTTTCACAGCGTTTGTCAAGACGTCAGGCTCTGGCAAGGAGGGAGATATAATATGGCGGGCAAATCAGGCAGAACAATAAGCGCGACCCCCAACAGATCGTTTTTAAAGACTGTGCTCAGCTGGGAAGGCGCTCTCGTAGTCATTTTCATAGCCGTACTCGTCGCGGGCCGCATAATGTCTCCGAGCTTTACGCTTGACGGCGTTATGTTCATGATGCCGCAGCATCTGTGCCAGCTTTTCATCGTGTTCCCGATGGCGTTCGTACTCATAATGGGAGAGATCGATATTTCGGTCGGCTCCATCGCCTGTCTTTCCGCGACCACGGCGTGTCTTGCGGCAAACGCGGGACTTCCGCTGCCGTTAGTCATAATCATCTGCCTTGCCACGGGCGTGGCGTGCGGAGCGTTGAACGGCTTCGTTCTGACGAAATGGCCGGAGCTTCCGCCTATGATAGTGACGCTCGGCACGCAGATAATATTCCGCGGCATAGCGGAGGTAGTTATCGGCGCGGGCAGCTCGCTTAAATACGACAGCGATAACCTGTCCCCGTTTGCGACCTATTTAGGTCCCGTTCCGATAGTTTTCATCGTCGTCATCGTCGTCGCGGCGCTGTTTATGGTGCTGTTATCAAGAACGACGTTCGGCAGAAGACTGTACGCGATAGGCAGCAACAGGATAGCGGCGAAATACGCCGGTATAGGCGTTAACCGTATGCGCTTCATCGTCTACGCGCTGGCCGGTCTTATGGCGGCGCTCTGTGCTCTGTTCCTTCTCACCCAGATACCCGCCGTCAAAAGCGACGAGTTCGGCAAGGGCTTTGAGATGAACGTAATAGCGATGTGCGTCTTCGGCGGTATCGCAACGACGGGCGGCAAGGGCAATCTGTTCGGCGCGTTCATCGCCGGTATGACGATAGTATGCTTACGTATAGCGCTCGGTCTCGTGAACGTCAACGACAACGTTATAACGATAATCATTGGCGTGCTTCTGATAGTTTCCGTCCTCATATCGGGAATCAGTCAGATACTGGCAAGAAGAAAACTGAAAAACAAAACGTAAATATTACGGTAAAACCGTATAAAAAAAGGAGGAAATCCATGAAAAAAATCTTAGCACTCGTACTGGTAGCAGTTATGGCGGTCGCGATATTCGCATCCTGTACTCAGTCCGGTACCGGCGGCGGCGTTGAATACGCTCTCGTCACAAAAGCGGCGGGCAACGCTTACAACGAAAAAGAGGCGGAAGGCTTCAAGGCGGCTATGGACGCCCAGGGCATCACCTCTTACGTCATAAAGCACCCCGAAAAGGCGACAGTTGACGCACAGATCCAGGTCATCAACTCCCTTATCGCTCAGGGCGTCAAGTCCATAGCGATAGCGGCGAACGACGCGAACGCCCTTTCCGCGACGCTTAAGTCCGCGAAAGCAAAGGGCATCAAGATCCTCACGCTCGACTCCGACGTAGCCGTAGCAGACCGTCTCACGTTCTGCAACCAGGCCGGCGTACAGGAGGTCGGTCAGGCTCTGATCGACGCCGTTTACGATATAGCGGGCGGCGAGGGCGATTACGCGATACTTTCCGCAACTTCTCAGGCTACCAACCAGAACGCCTGGATCGACGCGATGAAAAAGATCGCCGCAGCCGACAGCAAATATTCCAAGCTGAATCTCGTTGAGGTCGCCTACGGCGACGACGAGCCGCAGAAGTCCACCGACCAGACGCAGGCTCTTCTGACGAAATACCAGAACCTTAAAGTCATATGCGCTCCGACCACAGTCGGCGTAGCGGCGGCGGCAAAGGTCCTCCAGGACAAGAAATCCTCCGTTAAGCTGACCGGTCTCGGACTGCCGTCCGAAATGGCCGCATACATCGGCGACGACGCCGACCACAGCTGCCCGTATATGTTCTTATGGAACCCGATCGACTTAGGCAAGCTCGCGGCGTACGCTTCCATAGCGCTTGTAAAGGGTGAGATCGACGGCACGGCAGGCGGCACGTTCAAAGCGGGCGAAACGACCTACAAGCTCACCACCGTTGAAGGAACGAACGCGTCCGAGATAATCCTCGGCCCGCCTTTCAAATTCGATCCCTCCAACATAGCCGAGTGGAAAAAAGTTTATTAAGATGATCCCGGGGAGGCTGCCCGATCGGGCGGCCTCCTTTCATTAAAAGGTGGAAATATGACTGAATTAACGGATAAATTCAAAAGATTGTACGACAAGTACGCAAATATCGGCTCGGGACCGAGAAAACGCAGCTTCGGCGAGCTTTTCAAGGGCTGGTTTTCCGGCAAGGGCAGGGAGGCTTTGCCCGTGGACACGGAATTCATGGCATGCGTTGAGGAGCAGACGGATAAAATAAGGGACGAGGGCGATGCGGAGGACGCGTACAACGCCGTGTTGCTTATTTTAAGCAAGCCAGACACAAAAAAATTCAGCGAGCAGGATATAGTTTACGCCGCGATGTATAAAAACGCGATAAAGCTCGTCCCCAAAATACCGGATACGGAGCTTGCCCGTGTGAACGAGGCGATGGATAAAGTACCGAAGCAATACCGCTTCCCCGTTTATAAAGAGCTGAAGGAGGCGCTGAAAGAAAGATCGGAAACGCAGAAATAAAGCGTTTTCGATTTTTTATTTTGCCGTTTTTTCTATGCTGCGAAAGTCCAATTGAATAATTTAGGTGTAAAATATTTTAACTTTTATTATTTATAAATTATATGTGCCAACTTGACAAACACTATAATATATGATATAATATGGGATACAGCACAAATTATCACGGTTTTATTACGATGATTGCAGCATCGGGGCACGCGCCGTAACGTTTACGGTGTTGTTTGAAGGGACGGATCATGAACAGCAAAAAAAGAATGACGGCTTTGTGTATGGCGGCAGCCCTTATTTTCGGGTTTATCCCGCTGTACGTCTTTGGTATCGCGGACAGCGCGTCCGAAAACGAAATAAATGTAAACGGTATGATGGATTATACGGACGGCGCGGGCGAACCGTACGCCGAGCTCTCCGCCGCCGACGTTCTGCGCCTGACGGCGGGCGTCACCGTGACCGCCGCGGAGGAGGAATATCTTTCCGTTAATGAGATTAAACTCAAATACAGCGATAAAATACCGGACGGATCGATGACTTATAAAAAGACGAACGTCGGATATACCGTCAACGCTTCTCCGTATTCATACACGGCGCAGAACGGCGAAACGGTCGATCTGATCCCGTCATCCGTGACCGTGGACGGCGTTACGGTGACGTTCTCCGACGGCAAATACGAGGCGGAGTTTACCGGGCTTAAAAACGGACAAACGTATGAGATCACGACCTGTTACAAAGCGGAGATCGCAATTCCGTTCTCAACTTTGACGGCGCTTGCAAACGCCGCGTATGACGAAGGACAGCGCGTGATCGCAAAGAGAAAAGCTTACGACGACGCGCTTGCCGTATATGAACAGTACGAAAGCGAACACAGCGCGCTTATCGCCTGCCGAAGGTGTATGGAGGCGCTTGAAAGCGCTTTCATATACGATTCCGAGCGCCACATGATGTATAATACCCTGATCGGCGACACGGTCGCGTCTGTCATCGCAAACAGAAGCCAGCTGATAGAATACGGCGTGAGCGAGGAGGATATAAACAACGCCGAGCAGGCGACAAGCCGGCTGATCTCGGTGCTCAAGCCTTATAACAAGCTTAAAACCGAAAAGGAACGTTTTGAATATTATCGTGAAAACTACACGGAAATAAAAAGCCAGTTCATGCGTCTGTACTCCGCGCTTCATCTGCTTGTGAACAACGGACTTGTGCGCATGGAGCTTACGAAGAAGGAAAAGCTGCAAAGATATTATCAGTTCGTCGCGCAGTTATACGTCATAAGTGCGGGACTTGACGATGAGTTGACTTATTCCGAGGACTGGAACGTCCGCGGCAAAAAGGTATCGGACGTTCTGGAGGACGTGCAGATAATACCGGACAACGACTGCGCCGACCCCGGGGATTTGACGTATCCCGAAAACGACGATCAGACGATAACGCCGGAAAAACCGGAGGAGCCGGTATTTACCGGACAGCAGCTTTTACTTGAAGACGAGATCAAAAACGGTACGCTGACACAGAGAACAGTCGACGCTTCTCTGCCCCTTACATTAAAAACCTCCGTTGTGTGTGAGGCGGAGGCAGCCGGATTCATACGCGGCGATATAAACGGCGACAAGGCGGTAAACAACAAGGACGTTGTGGCGCTGTTCAGAGCCGTATCGAAAGATGATTATGATAACTTTGAATTATGTGATTTCAATAAAGACGGCGCGGTGAACAATAAGGACGTTGTGGCGCTTTTCAGATACGTAAGCGCGATTTAAGATACGGGAAATACAACGGTTATTTAAACATTTATGAAGAGTAAAATTATGATCAAAAGAAACAAAATAGCGGCGTTATGTACGGCTGTGATGCTGATTTTCGGCTCGCTTCCGCTGTACGTCCACGGCGCCGCGGCGGGCGCGAACGAGAGGGAAAAAAACCTCGACGCGACGATAAACTATTCCGACGGCAAAGGGTCGTATAACGAACTCTCCGTTGCCGAGCTTCTCCGCTCCGCGACGGGAATAACCGTCACAGACGCGGAAAAGGAATATTTTTCGATCTGCGAGATCACGTTCAAATACAGCGATACAGTCCCGTCGGGATCCGTTTCCTGCAAAAAGACGGACGACGGACTTCTGATAACCGCGTCACCCTATTCATATAAAGCCTCAAACGGCGAAACGGTAAACTGGATCCCCGCGTCGGTAACTGTGAACGGCGCAAAAAAAGCCTTCTCGGAAAAGTTGTACGAGGCGTCTTTTACCGGGTTAGAAGACGGGGAAAACTATGAGATAAAAACGGAGTACAAAGCTGAAATAATCGTACCGAAATCCGTTCTTTCGACGCTTGCCAACGCCGGATATGACGAGGGAAAACGAGTTATAAACGAGAAAAAAGCGTATAACGACGCGCTTGCGGCATACGAGCGTGAAACGGAAAAATACGAGAAGGAATACGCCTCGTATTTAAAGAAGAAAAACGAATACAACGCTTATCTTAAAGCGTTATCGCGCTACAACGCCGAAAAAGCGGAATACGACGCGTATACAGCGGCAAAGGAGCAGTACGAAAAGGATTACGCCGCGTGGCTTGCGTATACCGAAGCGTATGAAGCGTATGAAATCGAGCTTGCGGATTTTGAGGAGAAAAACGCCGTTTACGAGGAGCAGTACAAGCTCTACGCCGAGGTTTACGCCGCGCTGAGCGCCTGCCGCAAAAGCATGGAGGCGCTTGAAAGCATATTCATACGCGATTCTGCGGGGCACACGATGTACGGCACCCTGCAGGGCGATACGGTGGCGACTGTCGTCGCAAAAAGAAGCGAGCTTATTGAGTACGGCGTGAACGAGGTCGATATCGACAACGCCGCGCAGTCGACAAACCGGCTGATCTCGGTCCTTTCGCCGTATAACCGTCTGAAAACCGAAAAAGAACGGTTTGAGTACTATCAGGAAAACTACAAAGAGATAAAAAGTCAGTTCGTTCGTCTGTACGCTGCGCTTCACTCGCTTGCAAACAACGGGCTCGTACGTATGGAGCTGTCCAAAAAAGACAAGCTTGAAAGATACTATCAGTTCGTCGCGCAGTTATACGTGATAAGCACGGGGCTTGACGACGACGTGACGTTATCCGACGCATGGGACGTCCGCGGCTACACCGTGTATGACGTTTTAGAGCGCTCTCAGATCGTTACAGACAGAAACTCCGCCGACCCCACGGGCTTGATTTACCCCGAAAACTGCGAATTGCCGGAGGCGCCAACGCGCCCCGAAGAGCCGAAAAAGGTGGATAAACCGCAGTTCAATTACGTTAACGAGGTGACAAAACCCGTAGGCCCTCCCGACGCCATAACAGAGCCGAAGGAGCCGAAAAAACCGACGGTCACGCGCCCGGACACACCGGTTTTCACCGCGCAGCAGCTTTTGCTTGAAGCCGCGATAGAAAACGGAAAGCTTAAACAGCGCTCGTTCAGCTCAACGCTGCCTCTGACGTTCAGAACAACCGTTTCGCGCATGGCGTCATATTCCACGGACTTTTACGTTAGCTTTTTCGATCACGACCGCAAAACGCTGCTGTACAGCGAAAAGGTGCAGAGCGGCGGCGACGTTTCATACAAAGGAGAAACTCCCGCGCGCGAAGCGGATGCCAGAAATACCTACGCCTTCTCCGGCTGGGTCGATGAAAACGGGGACAAGGCGTCGTTTACGAATATAAAAAGCGACAAAAGCTTTTACGCCTCCTACACCGCGGCGCCGGTAAAATACACCGTCAGCTTTGTGCTGAACGATGAGAAGGTCAGTGCGGAATTCGTCTACGGCGACCGCCCGGTCTGCCCGAAGGAAGCGTCGTCATACAAAGAAAACGGCAAGGAATACATCTTTGACGGATGGTCGCCGTCTTTGGAGCTCGTTACGGGCGATACGACGTATACGGCGAAATACCGTGAAAACGACGGTAGATTCACCGTATCGTTCAACGTGCTCGGCACACAGTCGGATTACCGGATCGCGGCGGGCGAAACGCCGAAACCGCCCGAGGTGACCCAAAAATATATCGAGGGTATATAT
Organism: uncultured Ruminococcus sp.; assembly: GCA_902797235.1. Taxonomy (GTDB): domain Bacteria; phylum Bacillota; class Clostridia; order Oscillospirales; family CAG-272; genus UBA1248. The sequence goes on from CADBSB010000138.1 coordinate 19,708, forward strand.
CTCTATGAATTCTCCGGATGGTCGCCGAAGATCACGAAAGTAACGGGGATCGCCGTATATACCGCGGAATACTCAAAAAATATCGCCGTTCCGACAGAACGCGGCGGCGGCGCGGAGGTGACGGAAAGTTCGTCTTATATATGCGCGGACTGCACCGGCAAGGGCGCGGCGGATATATCAAAACTAACAGCCTACGCAAAACAGGAGGGAAAGGGCGTCGCATTCAAATACGGCGAAATAACGGTTTGGATCGCAAATAACGACCTCTCTTCCATCGATCCCCCCGATCGCTTTGAAGCCGTATACGGCAGCGACAAACAGCTTGAGCTCGTATTTAAGGACGCCGCGGGAAACACGCCCGCCATGGACCTTACGGTATCCGTCAGCTTCGATAACAAAGACATAAGCGCCGCGCACGTCTACGAAAAGAGCGCGGACGAGTTGAAAGAGATCTCCGCCGAAACAAAGGACGGCGCGCTGCTTCTGCACGCGACCGGAAATAACGCCTATACCGTCGCTTTCAGCTATTCGATCCATACCGAAAGCGTCGGCGCCGGGTACGTGAAGACCGATCGCAAAGCCGCGGAAAAAGGCGAAACGGTAACGGTGACCGTGCAGCCCGACTTAGGCGCCAGGCTTATTGAGCTGTATCTGACCGTAAACGGTGAGAAAACAGTGCTTGATACCGGGAGCTTCGTAATGCCCGGCGGCGACGTAACGGTCACGGCTGTCTTTGAAAAGACGGGATATACGATCGTTTTCTATGACGGCGAGGGGAAGGAGATTTCAAAACAGCTCCTCTCTTACGGCGAAATGCCCGTACTGCCCGACGATCCGACGAAGGAGGGGGATGAAAAAACCGTTTACGCCTTCTCCGGCTGGAACCCCGAGGTAATGCCCGCCACGGCTGACGCCGAATACCGCCCGGTCTTCAAGGCCGGCGCGAGCAGAGGCGGCGACGATTACAAAACGACGCCGCAGACCGGATTTTTCACAAGAGTTCTGCCGAAAATCGCCGGCGTTCTGCTTTTAGCGGGGGCTTTGACGGCGCTTATAATCGTTTTTGTGCGGAAAAAGAAGAAAAAAAGGTAATTTTTCCATAAAAAAATTTAAAAAACCTCTTGCAAAAATAAATAATATATGTTATAATAGCACAGATGAAGCTTTTGAGCTCATAACATCATGTGGAATCAAGTGAAAAGGTAGGTAAAAATATGAAAAACAACAAATTCCTCAAACTTGTTGCCGTGCTGTTGGTCACTATCCTTGCGGTAGGACTTTTCTCCGTTCCGTCTTTCGCGGAAGAGATAGTCGTTTCCGACGAGGAGTACACCGATCTGTTATACGACAACAGCACCGGTACGATGATCATCAAAATTGACGGCGGCAGGATCGGTAAGATCATAGAGACCCGCGAGTTCACGAGAGAGGCTTTCGTGGAGCTGCTCCCCTCCGGTCTTTATCAAATATACAAAACCGGCACCAAAGAGTCCGTCGTTAACTTCTTATGCACTCTCGCACAGAAGAACATACTGACGCACGCTGAAATGCTCAGACTGTTCAACAACAAGGGCGACGTACTGGATCAGTACCTCGATCCGATATACTGGCTCGCTCCCGGCGGCGGTGAGGCGACGCAGGATCAGGTCTGCGACAACATCAAAGCTGTCGGCGGAACGAAGCTCAACAAGGATCTGCGCAAATTCTTCATTCAGACGCTTCTCAACGAAGTAGACACGATGACCTGCAACGGCATCCAGATCTTCGAAGGCGAACCGACATGGGAATTCGATCACAACGCGATTCAGACCGTCATACTCAAAGCTCTGCCGAGCGTTGAGGAAGTATCTCAGCTCAAAGACGGCGACACGGTCCTTGATTTTGCGTTCAGCACGACCGGTCCGAACATCAGCCTCGAATTCGGTCTCAGATTCGTCATCACGGGCGACTGCTCCTACATAAACAAGCAGGCGGCGAGATTCGTTGACGAGATAAGCTACGTTGTCGAAGACAGCGGCACGCTCAACGTGTCCGTAACGTTTGATCAGAGATTCGCTGATTTCTACGCCGGCGTTCTCAACTCCGACAAATTCACGGAAGCGCGCAAGTTCGAGCTTCTCGGCATATACACCCTCGGCGGCACCGAGCTGCTTGACGCCATAGTAAACGAAGACATCGACGAGATGGTTGCTATGGGCAGCGTTGCAAGCGAAGACAGAGCCGCACAGATCGAATCCTTCAGAGGTTTGCTCACGAGGATTCAGAAAGAGCTGAAGAGACTTGCTCCCAAGTCCGATTCCGTCAGAGCGTTCACCACTATCGCGGACAGCTATCTCGGCAACGGCGTGTTCACCTACACGATGCACGAGGAGTTCTCGTTTATCACGACGGTCGAAGAGATTGTTGAAAGATATCCTTCCATCGGCAACGGACTGCCCGAGAGCTGGGAAGATCTGATCAGCAAAGACTTACATATAATCGACAATACGACGACCATAAAGATCGCTGATTTCTACCGCGTAAGATACTATGACACAAACAACCAGCTGCTTTACGTGACGTTCATGCCTGTCGGCTATGATCTTACCTTCCTTAACAAGGCGGCTGAGCTTCAGGGACACGGCGCCGACGGTTGGTTTGACGAAGACCTGGCCGTCACCGTAATGCCCGCAAAGGACGTTGACCTCTATGAAGTCAGATCCGAATGCGACACCTACAGCGGACCCGTATGGAACTGGGCTGATGATTTCTCCTCCGCCACGGCGACGTTCACCTGCACCAACTGCGGTGACAGCGTAACGCTTGATGCGACGGTAACCTCCAGGGATGACAAAGTAAACAACAAGATCATATACACCGCCAAGGTCACGTTCAGAGGCAACGATTACACCGATACCAAATCGGTCGATCACACCTTCCCCTGCGAGCACGTCTACGGCAATCCCGTTTGGAACTGGGCTGATGATTACTCCGCCGCTACGGCGACCTTCACCTGCACCAACAACTGCGGCGAAAGCGTAACGCTTGACGCGACGGTAACCTCCGAGGAAGACAAGGTCAACAACAAGATCATCTACACCGCAAAGGTAACCTTCCAGGAAAAAGAACACACCGATACCAAATCGGTCGATCATACCTTCCCCTGCGAGCACACCTACGGCGATCCCGTCTGGAACTGGGCTGATGATTTCTCCTCCGCCACAGCGACGTTCACCTGCACCAAAGACTGCGGTGAAAGCGTAACGCTTGACGCGACGATCTCTTCCGAGGAAGACAAGGAAAACAACAAGATCACCTACACCGCGACGGTAACCTTCAACGGCACCGTTTACACCGACAAACAGGTCGTTACCCTCACTCCTCCGCCTCCCACGGGCGAGTCGTTCGTATGGATCGCAGTTGCCGGCGCGGCGCTGATTGCCTGCCCTGCATTTGCCGCGATAATCATTCGCCGCAAAAAGCACGCTTTATAATAGGTCAGATAAATAACTGAATAACTAACATAAACTGTTCAGACCGGCGTAAGCCGATCTGAACAGTTTTTTGTTCTCTATGCTCTGCATCATTTTTTCTTTTTTTATTTTATTTATTCTTTTCTTCAATAAACGCTTGACTTTTACTTATAATTGTATTAAAATAAATACAATAAAGATAGTATAAGGAGGAGTGTCCGTGCAAAAAAAGTCTTTTCGCGGCGGTGTCCATATCAAAGACGAAAAAGACCTGTCAAAAGACAAACCCATAAAGGACCACTTTCCAAAGGGCGATATAATTTATCTGATGAACCAGCATATCGGCGCGCCGGCCGTTCCGTGCGTCGCCGCGGGTGACCGTGTGCTCGTCGGTCAGCGTATAGCCGATCCGGACGGCTTTGTTTCCGTGCCCGTGTTCTCTTCCGTTTCCGGCACCGTTAAATCCGTCGGCGGACATGAGTGCTATAACGGCGACACGGCGCTTGCCGTGACCGTGGTGAATGACGGCAAATACGAGCAAATCGAGGATTTTGTTCATTACCGCGACTACACGCAAATGACAAAGCAGCAGATAATAGACGCCATACGCGACGCGGGCATCATAGGCATGGGCGGCGCGGGCTTTCCCACGCACGTAAAGTTGTCCGTAAAGCCCGACAAAAAAATAGATTACGTTATCTGTAACGGCGCCGAGTGCGAGCCTTATATCACCTGCGATTACAGACTGATGCTTGAGCGCGCGTCTCTTGCGGCTCTCGGCATGAAGATAGTTTTATCTCTGTTTGACGGCGCCGTCGGTATTTTCGGCATAGAGGCAAACAAACCGGACGGTATCGCAAAGGTGGCCGAGGCGTGTAAGGATGAGAAAAACATATCCGTCGTACCGCTGAAAAAGAAATATCCGCAGGGCGGCGAGCGCGTTATGATAACGGCTCTTACAAAAAGGCGCATAAATTCAAAAATGCTCCCCGCGGACGCGGGCTGCATAGTCCTGAACTTCTCCACCATGACCGCGATAGCGGAGGCTGTGGCTTACAATAAACCCTTGATACACCGCATCGTCACCGTAACGGGCGATGCGGTGAACGAGCCGTCGAACTTTGACGTCCTTATCGGAACGAATATCGCCGAATTAGTGGATGCTGCCGGCGGCTTCAAGTGCGAGCCGGAAAAGATAATTTTCGGCGGCCCGATGATGGGCGCGGCGGTCTACACGCTCGATGTTCCCGTAAACAAGGCGACGTCCTGCATACTGCTTTTAAAGAAGAATATGTCCGTGCCCGAGCCGCACGAGTGCATAAGGTGCGGCAGGTGCCTTACGGTCTGCCCCGAGCATCTTATGCCGATAAAGCTCAAAAACACGGCGGACGCGGGCGATTACGGCGAATTTGAAAAGCTGAACGGGCTTGAATGTATAGGCTGCGGCTGCTGTACGTACATCTGTCCCGCAAAAAGAAGGCTGTCGCAGTCGATAACGGCGGCGAAGCAGTTTATTCTCGCGGAGAAAAAGAAGAAAGCGGCGGTGAAAAAATGAAAACATTAAACGTATCCATATCGCCGCATATAAGATCGTCAAACACGACTATGAAGATCATGCTCGACGTGATAATCGCCATGTCGCCAGCGATGATCTTCGGGTATATATATTTCGGCTGGCGGGCGCTTCTGATAAGCGTTATAAGCGTATCTTCGTGCGTTCTGACCGAATTCATATACGAAAAACTGATGAAGCTGCCGGTAACGATAGGGGATTTATCCGCCGTCGTTACGGGGCTTGTGCTCGCGATGAGCTTATATTCCACCGCTCCGCTCTGGATACCGGCGGTCGGCGGCGTTTTCGCCATACTCGTCGTAAAGATGCTGTTCGGCGGCATCGGGCAGAACTTTATGAACCCGGCGCTAACGGCGCGGTGCTTCTTACTTCTGTCGTTTTCCCGCATCATGACGGATTATCCGGTGCTCGCGGACGGCGTAACGAGCGCGACGCCCTTGTCGCTTGCGGCAAACGGCCAGCACGTAAGCTACATTGAAATGCTGATAGGCAACCATTCGGGCTCCATAGGCGAGACTTCCGCGATAGCCATACTGATAGGCGCGGTATATCTGGTGATCCGCCGCGTGATAAGTCCGAGGATACCTTTGGCTGTCATAAGCTCGTCCATATTCTTTATAATACTGTTTTCCTATATAAAAGGCGACGCGGTGACGCCGAACTTCATAGCCGTGCAGGTAATGGGCGGCGGTCTTTTAGCCGGCGCGGTCTTCATGGCGACGGACTATACTACGTCTCCCGTGACGTCGTACGGGCGCATAATCTACGGCTCGACGATCGGACTTATAACCGCGATCATACGGTGCTTCGGCGGCTCGCTTGAAGGCATATCGTTTGCCATAATCACCGCCAACCTGTTAACGCCGATAATCGAAAAGCTGACGTATCCGAAGCCTCTCGGAACGTACGGAAAGAAGGCGGAAAAATGAAGAAGTCTGTTATAAAAAACACGCTTATTCTCGTCGCCATATCGCTTTCCGCCGCGCTTCTCCTCTCCGTCACCTACGCCGTGACGAAGAACAAAATCGCGGAGGCGGAGGAAAAAGAGAGGATGGATTCCTTTTATACCGTTATGGAAAACGCAAAGGAATTCGAGCAGATACCGGAGGCGGAAATTTCGGATTGGAACGGAAAACAAACGCTCGGCGGCACGGTGCTTTCGGCGTTCAAAGCGTATGACGGCGACAAAAACGAGATAGGCGTGGTCGTGTCCGCCAAATCGCCGAACGGCTACGGCGGCGATATAACGCTTTCTCTCGGGGTCGATAAAAACGGCGTTATAACCGGGATGATGGTCACGAATATGTCCGAGACCTCGGGTCTCGGCTCCGAATGCCAGAACGAAAAATGGGCGGCGCAGTTTGCCGGTTTAAGCCGCTATCCGCTGTCCTACGTGCAGAAGGGCCAGCCGGAGGGCGATACGGTCGACGCGCTGACCGGCGCGACGAAAACGACGAGAGCCGTGCTTGAAGCGACGAACGCGGGATTACTGTTTTCACAGGAGTATATAAGAGGGGAGGCGGCAGAATGAACAAGCCTTTGGAAAGACTTTATAACGGCGTGATAAAGGAAAACCCGACTTTCGTCTTGATGCTCGGTATGTGTCCCACGCTTGCCGTCACGACCTCCGCGATAAACGGTCTCGGAATGGGATTATCGACCTGCGCGGTCCTTATGATGTCAAACTTCATCATTTCCCTGCTCCGAAAAATCATACCCGACAAGGTAAGAATGCCGGCGTATATCGTCATAGTTGCATCTCTCGTTACCGTGGTGGAGCTTTTGATGCAGGCGTACGTGCGCTCGCTTTACGCGTCGCTCGGGCTTTTTATCCCGCTTATAGTCGTTAACTGCATCATTTTAGGCAGGGCCGAGGCGTACGCCTCCAAAAACCCGCCGCTTTCGTCTTTGTTCGACGGGCTCGGCATGGGCCTGGGCTTTACGCTCGCGCTTACGCTTATCGGGTCGTTCCGCGAGATACTCGGCAAGGGCAGCATATTCGGCTTCAACATAATGCCGTCGTTTTACGAGCCGGTATCTATAATGATAATGGCTCCGGGCGCGTTCTTCGTGCTTGCGGCGCTTGCCGCCGTGATGAATAAGATCCGGCAGAAGAAAAATAAGCCGACGCCGGAGAAATTCTGTAACGGCTGCTGTACCGAATGTATGGACGACACGTGCAGTATAGGCAAAAAGGAGGAAAAGGAAGAATGAATTACGTTACCGCCTTTATCCTCGGGATAATAAATTACGCGTTGATCGACAACGTCGTGCTTTGCCGTTTCCTCGGCCTTTGTCCTTTCTTGGGCGTATCTAAAAAGACGTCAACGGCGGTCGGCATGGGCGCGTCCGTCATAGCTGTCATAACCTTATCCTCCGCCATAACGTATTTTATAAACAAATACGCGCTTATCCCCTTGAATCTCGTATATATGCGCACGATCGCGTACATTATGATAATAGCGGCGCTCGTTCAGACCGTAGAGATAATTTTGAAGCGCAAAATGCCGTCCCTATACAAGGCTCTCGGCGTTTATCTGCCGCTTATAACGACAAACTGCGCGGTCTTAGGCGTTGCGATAGACTGCTCACAAAAGGGCTTCGGCTTCTTTGACACGATGGTGTTCTCTGTCGGCACGTCCGTCGGCTTTCTCGTTTCGATCGTCATTATGGCGGGCATACGCGAAAGGATACAGTACAACAAAATACCGAAAGCGTTTAAGGGTATGCCGATAGTCCTGCTTGCGGCGGGGCTTATGGCAATCGCGTTTTTCGGCTTCAAGGGCGTTTCATTTACTTGATATAAGGAGCAAAATAAATGCTTGTACCCATATTGACGGCGTGCGCCGTTATCGCGGTGATAGGCGCGGTGATAGGCGTACTGTTAAGCGTGCTGTCGGAAAAATTCAAATCAAAAATCGACCCGAAGGAGGAAAAGCTCCGCTCCGTGCTCGCCGGCTCCAACTGCGGCGGCTGCGGCTACGCAGGGTGTGACGCCTACGCAAAGGCGGTCGTATATGAAGGTGCGGACCCCGGTCTGTGCGTCGCCGCCGACCCGGCAAAAATCAGCGAGATACTCGGCGTCAGCGTAACGGGCGGAAAGAAAAAGGTCGCGTACGTGCGCTGCTCCGGCAACTGCGTAAAGACGAATATGAACTACAATTTCGACGATACGAACGATTGCAGGATAGCGTACCTCGCCCCCGGCCACGGCTCGAAAAAATGTCCTTACGGCTGCTGCGGCTTCGGTACGTGCGCGGAGGTCTGTCCGTACGACGCGATAAGGATAACGGACGGGCTGGCGATAGTTGACAGCGAAAAGTGTCAGGCGTGCGGCAAATGCGTCGCCGTCTGTCCGAACAGACTTATTGACATAATACCGAGCGACGCGATGTACGTCGTGCGCTGTTCCTCACTCAAAAAAGGCATGGTCGTCAAAAACGCGTGCGCAGACGGCTGTATAGGCTGCGGTATATGCGTGAGAGCCTGCCCGGAGGGAGCAATAACAGTCGCGAACAATATTGCAAGGATAAATCAGGATAAATGCACGCGCTGCGGCAAATGCGCGGAAAAATGCCCGTCCAAGATCATCATCAAGAGGTTTTAGAATGAAAAAACTGCTCGCCGCCGTGCTGATAGCGATATTTTCAATATCCGCCCTGACGTCATGCGGTCAGGGCTTGTCGCGTTTCAGCGTTACTTATACGGACGTGTTCGACACGGTGACGGTTATAACGGCTTACGCGAAAAGTGAAGCGGTCTTCAACAAAGCGGCAAACGCGGCGCACGACGAGCTTTTACGGCTTCACAAGCTGTACGATATATATAACGAATACGACGGGATTACGAATTTAGCGACGCTCAACCGCTTGTGCGGTGAATCCGCGCAGCCGGTCGGCAAAGATATTGAGATACTTATAAAATCAGGTCTTGAATACGCGGCTCTTACAGACGGTAAGCTGAATATAGCCGCGGGCAATTTAACGTGCTTGTGGCACGACTGCATAGCAAACGGTACGGGTCTTCCGACGGACGAGGCGCTGATCAAAGCAAAAGAACATATCTCATACAAGTCCGTAAAGCTTGAAAACGGCACGCTTTCCTTTGATGATCCAAAGATCAAGCTCGACGTCGGAGCGACGGCAAAGGGTTACGCGGCGGAGCGTGCGGCCGCCGTGCTTGAAGAAAACGGTATAAGCGATTATCTTATAAACGCAGGCGGCAACGTCGTATCAAAGGGCAAAAAGCCGGACGGCGAATGGAAGATAGGAATACAGGACCCGGCAAAGCAGACGGGCGAATACCGCTTCATTGTCGCGGTCAAGGATAAAAGCGTAGTAACGAGCGGCAGCTACGAAAGATTTTTTGAATACGGCGGGAAAAGATATTCTCATATTATAGATCTTGAAAAGCTTTACCCGTCGGACAGGTACGTTTCAGTTACCGTTCTGTGCGGCAGCTCAGCGGACGGCGACGCTCTTTCCACCGCTTTGTTCTGTATGTCCGTATCTGACGGAAAAGCACTTCTGAAACAGAAGAACGCGGAGGCTCTCTGGATATACGAAAACGGCGAATATGAAAAAACAGACGGATTTAAAATCTATGAATAAAAAAACGATCGCAGATATAATACTTGTCTGCTCCGTCGTGTTGATCGCCGCCGTAATGCTTATAGTCACAACGGTAAACAAAAAAAACGGCGATAAGTTTGAAATAAGCGTGGGCGGCAGGGTCTACGGCACGTATTCTTTATCGGAGGACAGAACGGTAGACGTGGACGGGCTTTGCGTCGTGCGCGTAAAGGACGGCGCCGTTTATATGGAAAGCTCGACCTGCAAGGGCGGCGACTGCGTAAAGCATAAGCCGATCAGCAAAAGCGGCGAGAGCATAATCTGTCTTCCGAACAGCGTTGTGATTCGCGTGCTTGGCGAGACTGATGCGGACGCGGTGATCTGATATGAAGAAGACGAAGAAGATCGCGCTCACGGGCGTATTCACCGCGCTTGCGCTTGCGTTTTCATACATAGAATTTCTCATACCGTTCGATATGCTCGGCATACCCGGCATAAAACCGGGCTTTGCAAACCTCGTCGTTATGGCCGCTTTATACACGCTCGGTCTGCCGTACGCGGCGGCGGTGTCGCTTATGCGCATACTACTGTCGTTTCTTTTGTTCGGAAACGTCACTTCCCTGCTTTACAGTCTG
>CADBSB010000139.1 GCA_902797235.1 uncultured Ruminococcus sp.
ACGCGCTTTGCGCGGCAATTTAGCTCTGACAAACAATAAAGAACAGACTGAAGTATTTCCAGCCTGTTCTTTTCAATAATTGCGCACCTACTCACCACGTTTACGCGCAGTGAAAAACTTACTTATCGGGCTTTTCCCTTTGCGGCAGCCCTAATGAATTGCGCCACGGTGCAATTCAATTCATGACGGTTTACCGTCAATTCATGATGCGTAAGCATCAATTCACGGCGAAGCCAATTCATTTGAATGTAAAATCCGCGCAGGTTGTGAATTGCGCCGCAAAGCGGCGCATGAATTGTGTCTTTTTACACATGAATTGCCTGTCGGCATGAGTTGTCCTATCAAACATGAATTGTCCCTTACGGGACGTTAAAGGGGCTGAAGCTTAACGCGACAGTCCCCTGCTTTGTTCTTTATTCTTTGTTCTTTACCCTGTTTATCATCGTGATTATCAGCTTTATAACGAGGTTTATTATGAGTATCAAAAGCGATACCGTCGCGGCTTTGCCTATGTCTATCTGGCTTTCAGCGCGCGAGATCATCAGCGACAGCGGCTGAGGCGCGGGCGGCGCCAGAAGCGATACCGCGGATATAGTCATCATCGAGTTTACGAAGAAATATAGCGCCATCTCGTACAGCGTAAATCTTACCTTCGGCACTATCACGTCAACTATTATCCTTATCCGCTTAATGCCGAGCGTTTTGCCCACGGCTTCAAGCTCACCGTTCAGCTTGCCTAACGTATTATACATCATAAGATAAGGCGAGGCGAAGAAGTGGACGGCGTTTGCAAAGCCTATAATGAACACCGTTCCGTATATGAACGAGCTTTTGAAGAATATGACGTAAGACAAACCGAGGACAAGGCCCGGGATCGCGACAGACGTGATAGACATAAGATGCAGCGCGCGGGACACTCCGCTTTTCGCCCTTGACGTCATATAGGCGCAGATAAACGCGAGTATCGTACCAAATACCGCCGCGAAAACGGAATACAAAAGCGAATTGAGCAAAAATCCGTCCGCGCCGCTTCTGAACGTGTCCGTTATATGTGACAGTGAAAACGACATATCCGTCGGGTAAGATTTTGAAAACACCTGGATTATGAACGCGCTTATCGGCATAAGTATCATGACCGATAAGGCTATGCAGAAAACGTACGCGAGCGCCTTTGAAATTTTGCTTCTGCTCTGCTCCACGGGCTCGGAAACGAAGCCCGCCTGGCTTAATTCCGGCACGAGCATATCGACCGCGAACGCGACGACGGCGGGAACAAGCAGCATTACGCCGACGATTCCCGCGGCGCCGTAGTTTGAATTCTCCACGTCGCGCAGCATCAAAATCGACAGAGTATAGCCGAAATCGCGGTTATGGAGCGCCTCCGGCACGCCGTAGTCCGTTATTATCATAGTGAAGGTTGCGAAAAACATGGATATGAGCGTTTTTCTCATATACGGCAGAGTTATTCCGAAAAACCGTCTGTGCGGCGGGATCCCGAGCACCGCGGCGGCCTTGTATGGCATACCGTCCTCATACTGCAAAATACTTTGCAGCATAAGAAACGCCACGGGGAATGAGTACATGACGGAGCCGGCGACTATACCGCCGAAACCGAGCACGCTTATGTTAAGTCCGAGCAGATTTGCTAAAATTCCCGAGCCGTTTACGCCGATAAGAGCCTTCAATCCGTACGCGTGCGATATGGACGGTATGAGCATCGGAATAACGAAGAGTATGGAGAAAACTCCCTTGCCGCGTATGTCCGTGCGGCAAAGCGAAAACGATGCTCCGAGAGCTAAAAGCATTGAAATGACAGTCGCTGTCAGCGCCGTGGTTACCGAGTTGATAATAGACGGCACAAAGTCGGCAGACGAGGTAAGCGACTTAAAGCTCTGCGGCGTTATGCGCGTGAACATCGTGATTATAGGCGCAATCACCACGTATATGAAAAACAGCGCGATGAACACCTGTATCACGGTGCGTGTTACGTTTCTCTTCTTCATCATCTGAGCCCCGGCGCGTATTTGGATAAACTGTCGATTTTTGCGCGCAGATTGTCGAGCACGAACGTTTTGACGTAGTCGTTTGCCGGATGCTCGCATATTTTCTCCGGCGTGTCGAGCTGGCTTATCTCGCCTTTGTCCATTATCATTATCCGATCGGACAAAGCGAACGCCTCCTCCTGGTCGTGCGTGACGTATATCATCGTCGTGCCGAACGACGCTTGAAGATTTTTAAGCTCCCTGCGCATCGAAAGCCTCGTCGCCACGTCGAGCGCGGACATCGGCTCGTCGAGCAGGATTATATCGGGCTTCAGCGCCAGCGTTCTCGCTATCGCAACTCTCTGCTGCTGACCGCCCGAAAGGTTTTTCGGCAGGGATTTGGCCTGATCGGATAATCCCACGACGGACAGCATTTCATATGCGCGCTGTTTTGCCGTCGGCTTTGTGGCCTTATTTATTTTCATCGCGTATTCCACGTTCTGCAAAGCCGTCATATTTTCAAACAAAGCGTAATTCTGGAAAACTATGCCCATACCGCGCTTGTCCGGCGCGGCTTTCGTTATGTCGGCTCCGTCCTTTGTTATCGATCCCGTATCGGCGGACAAAAGACCTATAAGGATCCTCAAAAGCGTTGTTTTACCGCAGCCCGAGGGGCCGAGGATCGAGAGGAACTCTCCGTCCTTTACCGTAAAGCTGACACTTTTTAAGACTTCTTTTTCTTTATACTGCTTTGATACGTTCTCTATTATAAGCTTATCGTTTAATGATCCCATTTTGAAAGCAGTCTTTCTTTTTCAGTCAAAGTATCGTTTGCCATGTTTCCGTACTTAACGTCGGGTGAAAATCCCTTGACCTCGGGTATAAAGTCCTTATATATCTGGTCGGGTATGAATTTTTCGTTATTGCCGCGGCAAAGCTCTGTCGACAGGTAATTGAAAACCTCCATGACCGCGGTGCGCGACGCGCTCTTTTTCAGCACGGCGTTGCCGAGTACGCTGTAAGGCGAGCCTTCATTAAAGTACACTATTTTAAGCTCGTTGTTTCCGCCGTTGATCTTTACTATCGCCTGCGCCGTCATACCGAGACCTACCGCGACCTCACGCGCCTCAAGCGCCTTCATGGGACCGGAACCGGAAGACGTGTATTGCAGGATGTTTTCGGACAGCTTGTCGAAGTAGGAGAAAGCCTGCTCCTCGCCCCATTCGTTTACTAGCTGACGCAGAAACATATATCCCGTGCTTGAAGACTTCGGCGACGGCATGGAAACGAGCCCTTTATATTCGGGCTTCAAAAGATCTTCATAGCTTGTCGGCTCATCAAGACCTTTGTCGGAGAGGACCTTCGTATTCAGTATTATGCAGCCGGCGTTTTTGCATTCCGGCGTGTATTTTTTGCTCTCCGGTACGAGCTCCGGTAAAAACGGCGAGAAATCAAAGTCGGACAACACCGCTAAATGATCGGAGCATTTTTCAAGATACTGATATTCCTCGGATACGAGGATGTCGGCAGAGCACAGCTCCTTTTCTTCCAGGACCTTTGTCGCTATTACGCTTGTGTTGTTGTATTCAAGCACTATTTCATACTGCGGGAATTTCTTTTTGCACTCGTCAAGATAATACTGGTTTCTGTAATCCTCGCCGCTTGTCCAGATAACGACCTTTTCCTTTTTTTCGCCGCACGCGGATAAAAGCGTTACCGCGCAGGCTAACAGTAATAATACCGCTATGATCTTTTTCATTTTTCCTCTCCTTTAAACATCGTATGTTTTATCTATGGCTTTCAGTTCTCTGTACGTATCTATTTCAACTATATCGCTTTCGTAGCACTCGCGCACCGAAACGGAGTAGTTATCGCGGCGGTAGACGAGCGGGACCTGCTCCCAGTATCTTTCTTTTCCGCCCGGCGAATTGTAAACGTCCGGTATATCTGCCGACAGCTTGTGACCGTCCGCCTCGTTCCAGTATGATATTCCCACCATCTGCCAGCAGTCGACGCCGCCCACCTTTTCCTCGGTTATGACGCCGCTTTTGACCTCAAAGCACCAGTCGTCCGTGCGGTCCTTTTTAATGCCGAGAAAATCGGATGTATAGTGATATTTCGTTATAATCTTAGGATTTGATATAAGCAGATCGGCCTCAAACACGTACGCGTTCTGTAAAAAGTATCTCGCGCACATGGCGGAGGAGATATTGTTCGCCTCGTTGTACGCCGGGTTTTCCAAAAACTTTATCATCGGGTACTTGTATAAGAGCTGATCGAACTGCTCCGCAAGATAGCCTCTGACGATGTAGATCTCTTCGATCCCCGCGGCGAGCACAGCGTCTATCAGCCCGTCTATTATCCTTTTGCCGTTGACCCTGACAAGCGGTTTCGGCGTGTTGAGCGTTACGGGCACGAGCCTCGTCCCGAAGCCGGCGGCTAAAAATACTGCGCGTTTTGCGCGGTACGGCTCGAGCGCTTCAAGCCCGGTCTGCGTTATGCTGCCGTCCGACAGACAGCCGGCTGCCGTCAATTCCCCTATCAGCTTGTTCACCGTGCCGACGGAGCAGTCAAGCGTCTCGGCGAGCGAGCGCTGTGACGGAAGCGGTTTGCCGGCGGACAGAACGAGCAGATCGAACTGTTTTCTGTTAAGTTTCATTTATTCTCCTTTTGTTCAGTTTGTTTATTTTCCGGATTTTATTTTGAACGTATAAGCTTTTAAAACGGAGTAAAATCGGCAAGAAAAACCTTGCGTTCATTAAACGCACGGTAATTCCTGTTGATTGAACGTTACTGTACTTTATCGGTATCGGACGGTTTTTCCTCCGTCTTCTCCTCTTCCTTGATGACTATGTCTTCCTCTACCTCTTTGCCCGCGTTTTCGTCAATACCGAGCTTTTTGGAGACCTTTGATTTTGCGCGGCGGAAATGTAAAAACAGCCATGAACCAACAACGACCGCAACGCCTGCGATGGCGGGTATGACGTACGTAACCGCGCTCGGATCGATATAAAGCCGCATTTATTTGTCTTCCTTTCTTTGTTTCTGTATGTCGTATAATCTCTTTAAGATATATTTCGCGCCTTCCGCTCCGTGCGTCCCGTACGAATACAGGTGACTGAGCTTCAATGCGTTTATTTTGTCGTGATACTCCGCTTTGCGGGACAAAAGATCGGCGACGGCTCCCGACGTTTTATCGGGCAGCTCATCTTTTTCAAGTGCGTGACCTATTTGCGGTCTTAAATAAATTTCCGCAGGCGTCTCGCCTATTTCCTGCCAGTCCTCATTCTCCACCTTCATTTTGGTGTTGACGAACAGGACGGGCTTTTTTGTCGCGAACGCGAATTCATACGCTATGCCGGACCAGTCCGTTATGAGCAGGTCGGAGGTGTAAATCGATCTGTTTGACGAGAAGTCAAGCTCGAACGTGAGCTTTTCCTTCGGCGCGTCCTTGTACTTTTCAGTCAACGCTGACAGTTTTTCCGCGTAACGCTTTGAGTATTCGGGGTGCGGTCTTACTGTGATATGATAATTTTCCGGCAAAAGCGCGGATAAAAGCGTGTCTATACAGCTGTCAAGCAGGTTGTCCTCCTGCCAGGACGGGGCGATAAGTATTTCCTTGACCTCACGCTCCGCCTCGGGCTCCGCCTCATATGACGCTTCAAGCTTTTCCGCCAACGGATAGCCGAATTTTATTATCGTTTTTTCTTTTAAATTATATACCCGCTCCGTCGCGCGTACCTCGCGCTCAACGTGCGCGCCGGTTGCGAAAACGGTGTCGAAATAATCGAGCGAGCCCTTGCGGAAGCCCATGTGGACGCTCATCATATCGTGCGGAACGTAGATATATTCAACGTCCTTGCGCACGAGCGAGCGCTTGATGTACTGCGTCTGCAAATCCGGCGTAGTCATAACGACTATATCCGCGTCCATGCGCATCATAAGCGTTACGAGTTTTTTCTGACCGATGTAATACGGTTTTATGCGCGGATTTTCCTCAGAGAGCTTGAAGATCGCGTCGTTCGGATCGTTTGTAACGTAATGGATGACTATGTTGGAGCGCTGCAGCAATTCGTCTATCAGCGCCTCGAAATATTTATAGAAACCGCTCCTCTCGCTCCAGATGACGAGGTGCTTGTTCATCACCTTGAAAAAGCGTTTGTAATCGGCTCTTTCGCGCTTCTGATTTGCTTTGCGGTTTTTGTCGTTTTTGTCGGTCTTGCCGAGGGATTCTATCTTTTTCAGTTCCACGCGGCTTCTTTCAAGCTCCGCGTAATCCACGTATTTTTTCGGATTTATCGCGGCGTTCAAAATAAACTGCTGGACTATCGCAAGCAGGTTGCCCGCCACCCAGTAAAGCACGACGCCGGCGTAAGTGCCGAAGCCGAGGTACAGGGACAATCCGACGGACAGTATCATAAGGCCGTACTTGTTGAATTTAGTCTGCTCCGCCTGTATGACGTTCGCCTTGTTCTGCGCGTAGCACATCAGAAACGACGAGAAAGCGGCGGCGAGCGGCGAGAGTATATACCAGCCCCAGACCTCCGTGGTAACGGCGTCGAGCCTGATGCCGATAAAGCTTAAATTGAAGTCCTTTATACGCTCTATCGCCTCTGTCACGCCCGCGAGGTTTACGGATACCGCCGGCATAGTGCCGTCCTGCACGGCGCGTATGATGGCGAGCTGATCCGCTCTGAAATCTATCCCCGCGCCCATCGTATTCGCAAGGACCTTCAACACGTCGTCGTCGATGCGGAGGATGTAGGTGAGCGGCTCTTTTATTATATACAGTACCGCGAACAAAAGTATTATCTGTATCGCAAGCGGTATTATGGAGATGAGCGGATTATATTTCTCGCGCTTGTGGAGCTTGTTCTCCTCCTCCATTATACGCTCTCTGTCGCCGAAATATTTGACCTTTAAAAAGTTTACCTCGGGCTGTATCTTTACGAGCTTTATGGAGTTTTTATGCACCCAGACCGAAAGCGGGAGCATGACTATCTTTATAAGGACAGTGAAAATGATGATCGCAAGACCGTAATTATTTACGATCTCCCAGCACCATTTCATAAGATAACCGAAGGGAATGCAAATGTAGTCCATTATATTCTCCCGTTATCTGTAAAACGATCCGGGCAGATCCGTTGTTTCGACTATCTGCCAGTTTTTGAAATCGGAGCCCTTGCCTTTGACCTTAAACGTAACTATCTGGTTTTTCTTTTCGCCCGAAAGCTCGAATTTATGGTATCTTTCGGTATCAACGCCCTCTTCGATCTCAAAGTAGGACTGACCGTAATAAAGCTCGGTCTTTATGCCCGCCGATTTTACGAGCGTGGGTATGAGGTTGTCCTGGCTTACCTGTGCGGTCGAATATTTGAGCGCCCCGCGCGAGCCCGTCGGCTTTACGAACAGCGCCGTTATCCTCGGCTGAGTGGGGATCGCCTCGTCGTCTCTCGCGCGTGGATGGTCGCCGGTTATGACGATCGTCGCGTCGTCGTAAACGTCAAGCTTCTTCATCTCGTCAAGATAGAATTTTATCATCTTGAAGCAGCCGCGTATCTGTGAATCCGCGCTCGCGTCGTTTGATTTCTGCGCGTTTGCGTCCATATTGTAAGGTGAATGACAGCCGTTCAGGTGGATGAATATATACGAATTTCCGTCAGAGTCAAACGACAGACCGTTTTGCAGTATCTGTCCGCAGACCTCCGGGTCGTTCATCTCGTACATCGGCGCCGTGCCCTTCATCTGCACGATACCGGAAAACGACGCGGACGTGATGTCTATACTGTCCTTTAACGCGTTCGGCGCGTACCTGTAAGCCGAAAGCTTGACGAGGTTGCCGATCAGCGCGCCCGTGTTCGTTATAGTATATCCCTTTGAAGTTGAGATATTGTCCGCAACGCCTACGAGCGGCGCGCCGTCTCTGTAACAGTAGTAGCTTTGAGTATACAGTTTTATCCGATAGCCGTTGTTTTTAAGATCGTTCAAAAACGGAGATTCCGTATACGCTTTTTTGAAATAAGTGCTCGCGGTCTGCCGGAAATCGTTGTCTACGCCCGTTATCATCGTCGGGACGGCGGGCCAGGTGCGCGAATAAAGCGATATATTATCGGAAAAATACGTAAATCCGTCAAGATCGTCAAAGAAGTCCGGCGTCTTTTTTATAAGATCGTTGTAATACGAAACGTCAAATCTGTCGAGTATGAATATAACGATATTCTTACCGGTCGAGACCTGATCGAGCCCCGCCTTTGTAAGATATATCTTGGACGAATCGCCTGTGCCGGAGGAGGATGTCGTCGGCGCCGTAGTCTCCGCCTTCGTCGTATCTTCCTTCGTATCGGGCGGATTTGTCGCCGCCTCCGTCGTCTCGTCGGGATCCGACGTGTCCGGCACGGTTATATCCTCCGCGCTCGTAACCGGCTCAGTTGTCTGCTCCTCCGTCGTATCGTCCGGCGTGTCAAGACCCGGTATCGTATCTTTACCGTTTGTTGTTTCGTCCGTATTTACGTTTGACGTGCTTTCCTCGGACGTTTTTTCTCCCGGCTCGCTCGTTATCGTGCCGATCTGCGTTACGCAGCCGGTGATATTCATAACGAGGATAACGACGAGCGCTATAAGATAGATTTTTTTGAGGATCCCTTTTTTCTTCATCATAAAAGCCCCGAATAAAATAATGAATCCGACAATTACCCATACTATCGCGTCCACCACCGCGAGCGCCGTGTCTGTTTTCTGACCCGTGTCGCCTCCGAGCGAGCGCGGACCGTTAAGAAACAGGACCTGTATATATCCCATAACCGAAAACCACACGGAAATTCCGAAAACGGCGACCGACACGGGTTCGGGCATAAACATGATAAGCGCCGATATTACGACTGACGCACCGAGCGCGATAAGCGCGATATAAAGCGTGAAATCCGAGGCGGCGAACATAAACTCGTCCCTGTTGCCCGAGAAAATATCGAGTATACCGAAAAACAGATACATCAGACACGGTGTAAAACCGCCGAGCAGAGCGTAAGGAAGCCTGCTTTTTAATTCGGATTTATTGAAAATGTTTTTAATAACCTTGTTCATTACATTGCCCGCCCCGTCATACCGGGGCATAAAAAATCATATATTTTTATAAATAAAAATAAACGTTCAGAGTAATTATATCCTATTTTTATGTTCAAGTCAAGTCTTTTTCGACAGAAATTTTTAAATATAATAAAATAAAGGACAAAGGCGACAGACTTTCATCCTTTATAATAACAGTTTTTGTTATAAAAATGCCGGATTTTTTATATGAAAGAAGAAAAATGATGAACGTCATAAGCTTTATTAACGAATATCTGACCTCACCGGCGCTGACCGCGGTAATGATATGCTGCGGCGCGTATTTTACGAAAAAGCTGCGGTTATATGACCCGAAAAAGCTGATATACGCGTTTACCGCGCTGAAAAACGACAAGGGAGTTGACGGTATATCTCCGTTTTCCTCACTTACGGTGGCGCTCGCCGGCACGCTCGGCGTCGGAAACATAGCGGGCGTGGCGGTCGCCGTTTCGGTCGGCGGGGCGGGCGCGGTGTTCTGGATGATAGTCTCCTCCCTGCTCGGCGCCTCGCTCAAATACTGCGAGGCGTACCTGACAATAAAGACGAGAAAAAAGGACCGCTCGGGCGGGGCGCCTATATACATAGAAACACTGTGCAAAAGAAAAACGGGCGTTGTATACGCCGTTTTGTGCGTCTGCGCGTCGGCGGTGTCCGGCTCGTTCATCCAGACCAACGCCGCGGCGTCGTCCTTATATCTGACGCTGGGCGTACCGAAGATAGTCTGCGGCGCGGTGTTCGCCGTTTTGTGCGCCGTTATAGTGCTTGGCGGGTGTGAGCGCGTATCCTCCTTCACTTCCGCCGCAATGCCGCTTTTCTGCGCGGTTTTTTTCGCCATGTCGGTCATCGCCGTATCTATGAGAACAGCCGAAATACCCGCGGTCGTCACGCGTATATTTACGGAGGCTTTCGGCTTTTCCGCCGCGGCGGGCGGATTTTCCGGCGCGGTCGTCGCGTCCGCCGTGCGCGAGGGGATGACAAAGGGCGTTTTCTCACACGAGGCGGGGTGCGGCACGTCGTCCTTTTCGCACGCCGCTTCCTCCGCGTCGTCGCCCGTCGCTCAGGGCGCGGTGGGTATTGTCGAGGTCCTCACCGATACTCTCGTTTTCGGCGGCATGACGGCGCTCGTTTTGCTTTTGTCGGGCGAGGACGGCGCGGGTTACGACGGAATGTCGTACACCATTTCCGCTTACGCCCGCTTTTTCGGCACAGCCGCCTCTTATATGATATGCACTCTTACAGTGTTTTTCGCGTTTGCCGCGGTGATATGCCAGTCATATTACGGCTGTCAGGCGGTAAAATATATAACGAATAAAAAGTCGGCGGAGAAAGCGTACGTTCTGCTGTTCTCCGCCTCTTTAACGCTCGGCGCCGTCATCTCGCCGTCGTTTTTATGGCATTTATCCGACGTTGTTTTTGCCGTTATGCTTTTTATCAACTGCGCCTGCCTTATTTGCGGCAGGAAAATGATAAAGCTTTAATTGCCCTTATATTCGATACAAAGCATGGTCAGATCGTCAAACTGCTCCGCCTTGTCGACAAAAACGTCGACCTTTTCTCTTACGAACTTCAATATATCCTCGGGCTCCGCGGAAAGATCGTCGTTCAGCGCCGATATAAGGCGGTCCGTGCCGAACAGCTCGTTTTTCAGATTCGTCGCCTCTACAACGCCGTCCGTGTAAAGGAATATCTTTGAGCCCGGCTCCATTTTAAGATTGTGCTCCTTATATTTAAGGCCCTCCACGCCGCCTAAAACAAGCTCGTGCTTTTCCTTTATCAGCTCAAACCTGCCGTTCGCCTGCATGAGCGCCGGATATTCGTGACCCGCGTTCGCGTACGAAAGCTCTCCCGTGGAAAGCTCCAGAATACCGAGCCACACCGTGACGAACATTTCCTCGCGGTTGTTTGAGCATACCGCGTTGTTCGTGTCCGTCAATATCTGTGCCGGCGTTTTGCCGAGCATGGCGTTGTTTGCCAAAATGATTTTTGACGCCATCATGAACAGAGCCGCCGGGACGCCCTTGCCCGAAACGTCCGCCATCACCATGCAGAGATGATCGTCGTCAACGAGGAAGAAGTCGTAAAAGTCGCCTCCCACCTCTTTCGCGGGCGTCATTGACGCGTAAATGTCGAATTCCGGTCTGTCCGGAAAAGCCGGATAGATGTTCGGCAGCATATCGAACTGTATGCTCGACGCCATTGAAAGCTCCGTTTCGATACGTGAGTTTTCCTTCTGCTGTTTTTCGTATATATCGTTCTGATTTCTCACTATCACGGAGAACATGAACACCGCGGCGCCGACCGTTGCAAAAATTATGAACTGCACGCCGTACGAAAAGCTCTGGATTATTATGGCGGCTATCGGCGCTATCATGTATATCCAGAACGCCAGATTTACCTTTTTGTCTATGTTCTTTCTGTATTTTATAAGCAATACGATATCCGTGACGAGCATTATGACGGGACAGAGGTTCGATAAAAGATATAAAGTACCTCTGTGATATACGTTCAGATCGTCAAAATAGAATATGAAATTGCCGAATCTGTCCGCTGCCATCAAAACGACGTGCACGCACAGGACCGCCAAAAGCAGTACTTCAAGCTGTTTTTTGAATTTTTCCGGCTTTGACACGGTCAGAATGAGCATCGACATCATATACGCCATAAAGCCCGCCGCCGTCATTTCAAGAAACGTTACGGTATTCAAGGCAAACCTTACGCCGCCGCCCGCGATGCCGTCCATGAGCTGACGCGCCAGATGTGCGGAAATATATACGGTTATAAGCGCAAAGAATATCTGAAAATAACGGCGCACCTCACGGCGCAGATGCGAAGACGACGTGATCTGCAGAAAGCACAGACCGCAGACGCCGATTCCGGCCGCTATGAAGATAAGATTTATCAAATTGGCAACTGAAACGTTGAAGATCATAAACAACTCCGATAAAGATTCAATCCATGGGTAATATTTTCTGATATAAGAATTTGGCAAATTCACAGCTTGAATAAGCCGCGAATCTCTGATATTCGTCTGATTTCTGACTGTCCGCGAAATCGCATACGCTTTTTACGATTATCGGCACCGGTCTCGGATCGTTTGCGTGATTTGCCGCATAGGCCACGGCGTAGGACTCCATATCGAGCCCCGCCGTGTGACGGTACTGCGTATATATCTGCTTTTCAAGCAGCTCGCGGTTTGCGACGACCGTGCTTCCGCACGCCATGGGACCGATATATACGTGACAGGGATTTTCCTCAGACTTTGCCGCGCGGCGCAAATACGGCAATATCTCCTCCGGTATGTATTCCGAGGTAGAGCGCGGCAAAAAGCCCATGTTGCCGTACTGTATCTCCGCCATATCGGGAGATACGAATTTTCCGGCGGAATAATTCCATATAACGTCCGGCACTATAACGTCGCCGTAGCGCTGATCCTCAAGTTCCTCTTTGACGACACCCGCGGCTATACCTACCATTATCAGATAGCGCGGACGGAACGTGAAGATCACCTTCATGGACGTCGCCGCAGCGGCGGTCATGCCCATTTCACCGATTTTCGCGTGAACTATGGTGCGCTCTTTTCCGTCGCGCTCAAACGTTGACACGTCGTATATCTGATCATCTCCCGTAAAGGTCTTCGCTCTCCAGTCGTGAAAGTGCATTACGGCTTTGAACTCCGTAGTGGTAACAGACAAAAGTGCCACGTCGGTCTGAAAATCGTTCTTTTTCAAGTCATTACTCCGATATATTATAAATTTTTCTCTATGGTCATGACGTTTTTGCCGTCTTTATATTCGTAATAGACTTTATCCATGCTCTTTTTGACCATGAATATGCCGAGGCCGCCGATAGGACGGTCCTCCGCGGACAGAGTTACGTCCGGATCGGGCTTGGCGAGCGGATCGTACGGCACACCGCCGTCTATAAACGTGATTATCGCGCGCTTTGGATCGTCCGCCGCCTTAAAGCGGACGGTTATGGAGCCGGTGTTCGGCGCGTACGCGTAATGCGCGACGTTTACGAACAGCTCCTCCGCCGCGACGTCTATCTGCATCTGCGCGGGCATTGAGCAGTCGAGCTTTTCGAGCCTTTCGTCGATGAATGCGAGCGCCGCGTCAAGATTTTCGACCGTGGCGTCAAGCGTTATCTCGTCGCCGTTATCCTCTTCCTCCGTTTTCGGAGCGCCGAGGTAGCTGAACGCGAGCATCGTAATATCGTCAAACTGCGGGGCGTCCTGCACAAAGCCGTTTATGCCATCATGCACGTTTTTAAGAAGCTGCTCGGGCGTGGCGTCCGGGTCTTTGTTCAGCGCTTCAAGCATCCTTTCGGTGCCGAAAAGCTCGGAATCCTTGTTCGTCGCCTCGGCGACGCCGTCGGTATATACGAACAGGCTGTCGCCCGGCTTCATCTCAAATTCATGCTGTCTGAATTTCATGCCCTCCATGGTCGCGACGGCGGGAGAATGACGGTAAATGACAAGCTCGTACTTTCCGTCCGCGCGGCGTATGACGGGATGCTCGTGGCCGGCGTTGACCGCCGCGCCCTTACCCGTCGATATTTCTATTACGGCGAGCCATACCGTGACGAACAACTCAGCCTCGTTGCCCTCGCACAGCTGCTCGTTCACGTGCTGCAATATTTCGGACGGCGTCTCGCCCTGCTGCGCGTGGTTCTTGATAAGCGTCTTGGCTATGACCATGAACAGAGCGGCGGGAACTCCCTTGCCGGAAACGTCGGCCATTACAAGGCTTATATGATTGTCGTCGATCAGGAAGAAGTCGTAGAAGTCTCCGCCGACCTCTTTTGCCGGCGTCATCGTCGCGTAAATATCGAATTCCGGTCTGTCCGGGAACGCCGGGAATATTCTCGGCAGCATATCCGCCTGGATCTGCGACGCTACGTTCAGCTCCGCGCCTATACGCTCCTTCTCCGCCGTTACGGCCGTCAGGTTGACGATGTATCTGTTGATATCGCTTTCCATCTGCTTTACGGAATCGCAAAGCGTCTCCACCTCGTCGCCGGTGCGGATCTTAAGCCGTGAGATCGCGGATTCGCCGTTTTGTCCTCCGCTTTTATCCTGCACGAACGAACGCGCTGCATCTGAAAGCATATTTATCGGCTTGATCAGCGCCTTTGCGACGCCGAAAAGGATGACGGCGATAATCAAGACGACTGCGATGCTCATGAAGATCATTACGATTCTGAGATAATCCGCCCTGTCTTTCATTATGTCGTTCATAGAGATATCCACGCCGACCAGCGCGACGGGGTTTCCGTCATCGTCCCTCACAGGCTCGACGGACGTAACCAGCCATCCGAAGTTGCCGCTTGAAATAAACGCCGGTATGCCGTTTTCCGGATGTTCGACTTCTGCAGTTGACGAAACCGGAGTGACCATTCCGAGCTGGCACTGGTCCTCACTTTCGTCCGCGTCCATAATGTAAGTGACGGTGTTGCCCTCGAGCTTTTGCACATAGAGATAGGTGATACCGTTGCTGTTCTTGATGTCAAAAAGGACGTTCAGCATCTCATAGTAACGATCGTCCTTTATGGCGTCTGCCTTTGAGTCGAATTCTTTTCTGTATTCCTCGTCGTTCCAGTATTTGTCATCGTCGTACGTCCCGATCTGCTTGACGGCGTTGTAATAACGAAGAAGATCGTCAGTGTCGAGCTGAGACGCCGCAGTCTTCGCGAGATTCGATGAGAGCGTTCTGTAGTGCTCGTCCATCGTGTCGCTGTAAACGCGATAACTGATCGTGACGGCAATAGCCGACAGTACCAGCGCCGCTAATATGATAACCACGACGACCTTAAAACGAAGCGAAACAAGCCTTACTTTCTTTTTGTTTTCTTTGTTTGACATTGTACACTTTCCTTTCAGATCAGGATGAGATTTACGTAAGTATTGCGAAGCGGAGCGTTATATACGATCGATGAAACGACGTCCTCGCCCTCGCTGTATAAATAATCCGGCAGATATGCCTTTAAATACTTCACGGAAAACGTTTCACATAAAGCATGGGCAGCTCTATTTAACCGGTTTAGAGACAGATTTGTTTCTATCACCTTCAGCTCGTCCTTCTGCGGCGCGCACATGATAAAATATTCACATCCGTCAAGTTTGACTTTAAGCGTCCTGCCGCCGAAAAACGCGGTCTCGTTAATACAAAAGCGAACGTGCCTGTCAGACCATTTTACGTACGGATGAGAGGAAAAGGCTTCATCGCGCATCCTGTTGTAATCCTCGGGCGAAATCGGCGAAAAACCGACGGTTTCTTTTATTTGCGGGTATACGGTCACAAGCCTGAGACTTGCGTCCTTTTCAAAGCCGAGTTTTTGATAATACGGTATTATGTCGCGCCGAACGGGCTTACCGAAAAGCGCGCAGTTATTGTTTTTCGCATATTCCTCGACGTAATGAAACAGCGCGGTATAATATCCGTGTTTGCGGTATTCGGGAAGAGAGCCGCCCGCGTACAGGAATTTAGCGTCAAGCGCCTCGTCCCCGTCGGCAAATAAAGCGTCAAACCAATGCAGCATACTCACCGGCTGATCGTCTACCGCATAGACCGCCGTCATTATATGACCGAGATTCTCACGGTAAAAAAATCTGACGTAATCCTCCCCGTCGCCGAAGCAGACGTTCCATATTCTGCACAGCGCCTCTATATCCCGCTCTTCCGCTGTGCGTATTCCGTTAAACAATTTATCAAACCTCCACGGTCATCGTATTGAAGCCGGCGTAACGCCGGTAGAAAAAGCGTTTTGATTTTGCCTTGACCATTTGTATTCCGAGTGAGGCAAGGCTCTCCTCGTCCTCGTAATCGCGTCCCGTTTTCATAGCAAACGGGTTGAAGTCCACGGCGTTGTCGCGCAGATGGAACACAGCAGTACCGTCGTCTTCCATGCAAAGCGTGATCTGGATATACTCGTCACCTTTTTTGCGGAACGCGTTGTCTATGATCGCCTGACAAACCTCTTCCACACACAGCGTTATGAAGTATATCTGCCTCGGATTGGCGCCGTTCTCCTCACAAAAGCCCTCCGCTTTGCTTATCAGATCGGCAATATCCGACGAATTGGCGTCAAGCAGATAGGAGAAAACAACGTCCGTTTCTTTCCGCTTTTTTATACGGCAGACGGGGATCCATATAGCAAGCGCTCCGAGCTCCGCCGCCAGAAATGCAAACCAGAACCATTTAAGACCGAACGCCGAGAACAGCGCCGCAAACACCGTAAAGCAGACGAAATTGCGCAGCTGATTAATCAAGAACACGACTTTTTCTCTGTTTATCGCCTGGAAGCATGAGCTCCACGCCACGCTCAATCCGGCGGGTATCACCGACAGGCAGTACAGACGTATGGCGAACGCTCCGTCGACGGCGGTTTCGCCCGTAAGTCCGAACAGAGCGCAGACGTGCGGGGCGAGCAGCGCGAAAACTCCGGATATTAACGCGCCGCATATGACGCCGATACCGACGGTGAGAAACATGACGCGTTTGACGGCTTCCTTATTGTGCTCCGCGTAAAACGTTCCGCACAGAGGCTGAGCTGTGTCTCCGAGAGCCATATATATCGCAAGCGCAAAATATGACACGTTCTGAACGACGTTCATCTGCGCCAGAGCGCCCTCGCCTCCGAGGCGCAGCAGTATATTGTTTACGATAAGAAGCGCGAAAAACTGACCGATATAGCCGAAGGAAGACGACATTCCCGTTTTGATCACGCTGAATATGAGCTTAAAATCGGGTTTTGAAAATTTGAAGCGCAGTATCGCCCATTTGCGCGTAAAGTGCATTGAAAAAATTACGATACCTATAAATTTACCCAATATCGTGGCGATTATCGCGCCGCGTACGTCCAGCTTGAAAACAAGGATCAAGATCGCACTTGCGGCTACGTCCGATAAATATCCGGTGAGATAGCCCGCGCTTGCAAGCTTTTCGTTATCGTCGCAGCGTACGCAGTAGTACAGCAAAAAGTATACGAAGGTCAAGGGTGCGCCCCAGAACATTATCTGCAAATAATCCTTCGTATAATTCCAAAGCTCCGTGCCCTCTTCCCCCGCTCCGAGCACTTTAAGTATAAACGGCATCAAAAGCGAGCCGAGCACGGCTATCAGTACGCTGATGAACACGGCGACCGTAAGCATCTGAGAAAAGACCTTGATCCCGTCTTTTACCTTGCCCTTGCCTATCGCTCTTGTATAATGGACGGACGCGCCGACGGCGATGCCGATATCAAGCACGTTATATATCATATAGACCGGCGCGACGAGCGACATTACGGCAAGTCCCGTCTTTCCTATGCGGATACCGACGAAAAGAGCGTCGGCGACGTCTCCGAGCGCAAGTCCGAGCGCCGAAAGAAGCGTCGGCCAGAACAGCCTGCGGAACATACTGTCGGTAAACGATTTGCTTTTTATCAAGTCTGTCGTTTTATCGCTCATATCGCTTCTCCTTTCCATACGCGGACAAGCTCTTTGGGGCAGCGCATCAGCTTATGAGTTCTGAGGCCTGCAAGTCCCATATCTTCTTCGGAATCCACCGTTTTCACTTCGGGCGGCAGACAGCGGCACAACTCCCATTTGACAAAGCAGTCGCAGCGCTTATCGAGCACTTTGCAGAAAGCGGTGTCAAAGATTTCAGGCGTCACGAAAACGCCCGCTATGTATGCGGCGTCTTTCCCGTCCGCCTTGAAAAGCACGCCCCACATTTTAAGCGCTTCAAAATTAAGAAGCGCCGTTTCGGCGGCAGCGGCGTCACCGAGATCGCCGTCAGCGCGCCCTCTCACCCATTCACGGGTCAATTCGAGAGCACGCGGGACGTTGTCGGGCGACAAAAGCTCCGTGGTCCAGACGTTGGCGGAGGCGTGTCCCGTTCTGACGTGAGACCGAAGCGTCTTGAAATCCTTTCCCTCAAGGGCGATCTGAGCGTCCTTGTCGTAAAGATACAGGTAATCGTCGCGGCAGGCTGAAAACGCGAATTTTCCGGGATAGTTGCGCTGCAAAAACAGCTTATCCTCGTCGGTCAGAAAGGAAAAAACCGGATGACAGCTTGAAAGAAGCGCGTCTGTCAGCCGCTTTTTGCCGCTTTCCGTGCCGCAGGGGAGCAGATACGCGTTATCACCCCGCACGCCGTGCTTTATAACAAAAGCATCGTCTGAAATATGTATTTCATAACCCTCGTGCTCCTGCCACGCGTAAAGAGAGGCAAACGTGTAAAAATACATGGTGCTGCCCGATCTTATACGTATCGCCTCCGCAGTTTTCATTTGAGAGAGCGTTAAATGAGTAAATCTGATCGGCTGGTGGTTTAATGACATAATTCAATTCTCCGGTTTGAAGATATGACTGGCAGAATCATAAAAGACGTAATATCATTCGATATTCAGAATATCCACAAATCCGGTAACGTCAAAGATTTCCATGATCTCGGGTTTTACGTTCTTAATCTTCATCTCGCCCTGTCTGTTCATTACCTTCTGTGCGGAAAGCAGAACGCGCAGACCGGCGGACGATACGTAATCAAGCTTGTCTATATCGAATACAAGCTCCGTGACGTTTGTAACGGAGCTGCGAAGCTCTGTTTCAAGCTGGGGCGCGGTAGTCGTGTCAAGTCTTCCCTCCAAAGCGATCGTAAGCTTTGATCCGTCTTGTGTTTTTGTGATGTTCATAGTGTTTATCCTTTCAAAAAATTATCTTTTATATATTATTTCAAAACCGGTATAACGCCAAAACACTCCTCTGTCGGAATCGAGGAGCCCGGCGCGCTTTACGCGGTTTTATTTTTCTTTTTTGATCTTTATATATATTATTCTATATATTTACGCCGCAAAAGGGCCGTTACGGTCCTTTTGCTTTTTCCGGTTTTAAAGGATCTTTCCTTTATTCGGGTTTTTCTTACAGTCCGGGCAAATTCCTACGGTGTCCGATTTGATCGTCCTGTACTGATCTCCGCAGCTTTTGCACTTTTTCCATACGAACTTTCCGGTCATGAACGGATTGGATAATCCGCCGCTTACTTCATCAAGCTCTTTTTCTTCAAGTTGTTTTTTTTCGTTATCGTTCATTAGATCACACCCTGATTTTGCCGTATCCGAACGGGATCCCCGGGGCTTCCGGGAATCTCCGTTTACGGCCGGCTGTTTGTTTTTTTGTTAATCGTTTTGACTTACGGCTCAGTCTTTTTCCACAGACTTATTGACAAAGTTCTTAACCATGGACTTGTTGTCGGTAAGGGACTTTACTGACTTTGAAGCGTCTGCTTTACCTTTGGTAACGATGTTCTTAACGGTCTTCTGACTCTTCGTTATGGCATCCGCCGTGAATCCGCCTGCTGCCTGATCGAGCTCGTCTTCGCTCAGTTCTTCCGCTTTTAAAACCTTCTTGTCTTCCATTTTAATTTTCTCCTTTATATAATTTTTTTTATTTAAACTACGCCTTGCGGCTTTATTCTGCCTTAGGTTACAACGGACTTGTTATCCGTCAAATCTTTTCCCGCCGCTTTTTGTATACTGTTTTTAGTTTTGTTTAAGAATTTATTTTCCGATTTTTTTCGCCTTTGTTTACAAGGAACTTGTTATCATTCAGATTTTTTTCGATCTTTTTTCGGTTTTAAGTTCGCTGATGTCTTTTGTTTCCTTGTTCCCCCTTAAAACTTTGTAAGGTAGACCGCCGGATACTTTTTCCAGATCATTTCCTTTGAGCTCTTTCTTCTTATCCGCCATTTCTTTATTCTCCTTTTTTATAAATACTTTTTTTTCGGTATTTTACCCGCCATGTCGACTGTCTGCTTGGTTTCCGCAATGCCTTTCTGCTGTTTTATTTGTCTCAGAATCTTCTGCTCTTTGACCTCAAACACGCGTAAATCCATTTTTCCGCCCGCAGCTTCGTTAAGCTCGTCGTTTGTAAGCTCTTTCTTCTTATCTGCCATTTTTTCATTCTCCTTATGGAAAGGTTATGCCGTAAGTTTGTTTACCGTGCAAAAGCCTTTAATCTTTACCAAGCTTGTTAGTAAACGACTTTATTAACTCTTACGCCTTTGTCAACAAAGGTCTTCTCTTCCAAGTCCCTCTTTACCTGTTTTTCTTTTATGAACTTCTCGTTTTTGACGCTTACTTCAAGCTCTTTAAATCCGCCGACCGCTTTGTCGGACTCCTCGTCCTTTAACTCTTTTACATGACCTTTTAATAACAATTTATTCTCTTCAATTTTTTTCAGTTTTTTCTGCTGCTTTATCGGCGTTACGTTGGACTTATCGTTTGTGTTTTGCAGAATAAAATTTCCGCCCGATACTTCGTTTAAATCCTCGCCCGTTAATTCGTTTACTTTCTTATCTTTTTTCATTTTTTTTAATCTCCTTATGTATTTTTTATTTATTCAAGCGCGCCTCTTAATAAAGCCAGCGCTTTCTGATGCTTTAATTTTACCGCTCCGTAGCTGATGCCTGATATCATCGCTATCTCGGTGAGCGGCCGGCGGTCGTAATAGCACATTACGATTATATCTTTAAGATCCGCCGGCAGTCTCGCGAGAGCGTTTGCCAGCTCCTCGAGCGTTTCATCGTTTTCCACGCTGTCCTCGGGCGAATTCTCGTCCGCCAGATCCTCGGGCAGCTCCTCCGTCGGTCTTTGTCTGCGGAAATAGTCGATCACGGTGTTTTTCGTTATCGTGTATATCCACGTACCCGGCGCCGCCTTTGCGGCGTCATATCCCGACGGGGACTGAAACGCTTTCAAAAATACGTCCTCACACAAGTCCTCCGCGTCCTCACGGTTGTTTACCCGTGTGCGAATGTATCCGAGCACCTTGCCGCGGTATTCCTTATAAAGAAATTCTTTATCGGCTGCCGTCATAACCGGCGCTCCCTTTTGTCGAGGGGCTTTATCTCGCCTGCCGCCGCTACCTTATCAAGATCCTCGTCGTCGAGCTGCTGCACGTCTTTGCCGTGCGCCGAGTCGATGATCTTCTGCAGCTTAGGGTTATTGGCAAAACGCTGATACTCAAAGAGCCGATACAGTTTTTTTTCCGTATTCATCATTCCTCCTTGCCGCCGTCGTTTTTGTCTTTTCACTTATTTATACGCTGCAAAAACGAAGGTGGCAGTGCTTTTTGCAAAATTTTTTTAAAAATCCCGGATTTTTTTATTTTCCGCTCTTTTCTTCCTCGTCAAGGCGCTGGCGCGACACGAGCTCGGCAAAGAAACCGTTCTTCGCTATAAGCTCTTCATAGCTGCCGTCCTCAACAATCTTGCCCTTGTCAAGTACGATTATCCTGTCGCACTGGCGTATGGTGGACAGTCTGTGCGCTATGACTATACGCGTGCATTTCATTCTGTCAAGCGCCTCGGACACCTGCTTCTGCGTTATGTTGTCAAGCGCGCTCGTCGCCTCGTCGAACATGAGTATCCTCGGCTTCGGCGCAACGGCTCTCGCTATGAGCAGTCTCTGACGCTGTCCGCCGGATATACCGCCCTGGCCTTCCGAGATTATGGTGTGCATACCCATGGGCATCAGGCTTATATCGTCCGCCATACCGGCGATCTCCGCCGCCTCCCACGCGTCGTCGAGCGTCAGCCACGGAGCGGAGATGGTGATGTTGGAGAAAATGTCTCCGGTGAACATCTTTCCGTTCTGCATGACCGAGCCGATCCTGCGTCGCA
>CADBSB010000140.1 GCA_902797235.1 uncultured Ruminococcus sp.
GCGGAGCGAATTTAGCTATGCGAAGCATAATTTAGCTCGCGAAGCGAATTTAGCTGCGGTGTACTTCCTTACGAAGTACACCGCAACCGCCGTTTCTTCGCGTGCTGCAGAACCTGCGGGAGAAAAGACCCCTCCCCTGCGGATAACGTTATCTTGCGGGCGGCACCTCGATCGTTATATCCTCTCTCGGAAACGCTATACACGGGTGGATGTAACCGTAAATTTTGTCCGCCTCGCGTCTGCCGTCGCAGGAGGCGGGGGTATAGCATCTGCCGGATACGAGGCGGCTGTGGCAGAAGCCGCATTCGCCGCTTCTGCATCTTGACGGCGCGCTTACGCCGCCGCGCTCGAGCGCACGCAAAATCGGCTCGTCGGCGCCGCAGACCACGGTTTTTACCGTTCCGTTCTGCATGACCGTTACGGTATAGCTTTCCTTATCCGCGAGCTCATAGTCCGGCTCGTTTTGCGGGTCGGTCGGCTCTCCCTGTACCTCTTTCCGCACGAATTTGCGGCGCAGACCGAGCTTTTTCGCCTCCGATCCGACGAATTTATACATAGCCTTGGGGCCGCAGACGAAAAGCGAGAAATCGCCGTCCGGCGCGTATTCCTTTATAAGACCGGCGTCGGCAAAGCCGTGCTCAAAGCCCGGTTTTTCCTCGTCCGACAGAACGTAAACTGCCTTAACGCCGCTCATAGCGTCGAATTCGGATTTGAAGATCAGATCCTCCTCTTTGCGCGCGCAGTACAAAAGCACCATGTCAAAGCTCTCAGAGCCCTCGTTTATCGCTTTTGCCATGGAGCAAAACGGCGTAATGCCCACGCCTCCGGCGGCGCAGACAACTGTCTTTGCGTCGCGGAGCGGCTCGTAACCGAATTCGCCGCACGGATCGGACGCCGTGACGGCCGTTCCGACCGTCCAGTTTTCGTGTATATAATTTGATACTATACCGTCTTTCACGCGCTTGACCGCTATTTCGTAGAATTCCGCCGCCTCAAGCGGGGAAGAGGCGATCGAGTACGGGCGGCTGTACGTGCATCCGCCGGCGTTTACGGTAACCGATATATATTGACCCGCGCCGAAGGGCGCGAGGCGCTTTGTTCCCGCCGCTTTGCCGGGCGTGAGACGGAACAGCTTGACGTCATCGGAAAGCTTTGTTATCGCTGAAACGGTGAGATACTGTACCGCGGGATGAAGCGATGCCGCAAGCTCGTTCGCCTTATAGGACGAAGACGGTTTCGGCTCTTTATCGGGCGCGTTTTCGATCTTTTCCACTCTGTCCGGGACTATTTTCAGAAAGTTAAGAAGGCTCAGCTTCGGTTTTTTCATTGTGCGCCCTCCTTTATCCTTTTGATCACCGCGTCCGCCGCATCGACGCCGGACAGGTACGTCACGCCGAAGCCGGGACCGCTCGGTCCGTGGCCGCCGCAGAACGAAAGACCGGGTATATCAAGCTCGTTTTCTTTATTTAAAGTCCTCGACATAAGGTTGTCCCAGCCGGACATTTCGTAGCCGTACGCCGTGCCCTCGGGCGAGCCGAAATAACGCGCGTTCGTCGCGGGCGTGGAGACGGAAATCTCCTCAACGTGCGATAAGACCCCGATGCCCGTGACTGCCTCAAAGTCTTCTATATACTTTTTTGCAAAATCGGATTTGAATTTTTTATAGTTTTCCGCCGTTACGTTATCAAAAATATCGGGCCTGAAAACGGGCACGGTGATGACGACGGAGCACGTGCCCGCGGGCGTAGCGTCCGGCACGGCTGAGTTTAAGCAGTTTACAACGTATATGCCCATATCGTCTTCATACTGGCGCTTTGACGACGCGTTTTTTGCAATAAAAACGGTGTAATCGTCAAAGCCGATCGTTTTTCTGTCGCAGTCGAGCCCTAAAAATATACAGACGAACGACATACCGAGCTTACGCGCGCCGCACAGCTTTCTGTCCTTTTCGCGCGTGTTTTTGCCCGACATATTCAAGACGTTGTGCGGTATTACGTTTGATATTACCTCTTTCGCGTAATATTCGTCGTTATCCGTCCTTACGCCTGTCACGCGGCCGTTATCGTAGATAAACTCCTTGACCTCGGTGTTGTACCGTATCTCGCCGCCGTTTTTGTATACGGTGTCGGCAAGCGCGAGGGACAGCTCGTACGATTTGTGATACGGTATGCCCGCGCCGCCGTTTATGTAGCCGCGCAGCATTTCAAGATAGTGCAGGGAATTGGCCTCCTCTACCGGCACGCCGATATAAAGCCAGTACGTTTCTATTATTCGCCGCGCCTTTTCGGAAAAGCCGAGATAAGTAAGCACGTCTTCTATCGAATGCGAGGCCGATTTTAAGAAATTGCCGTACTTTGTGACCGCGACGAGCTTGTTCGGTTTACCGTTTTTCTTTTTGTTATATTCAAGCGCGTTAAGCGTCTCGTCAAGGAGCGCATAGAGCTTGTCTATGCTTTTTTCTTCCCCGGGACAGACGGCGAGAAGCGATTTTTTAAAGCCGTCGACGCCCGCCTCGAGCGTCACGTCGTAGCCGTCCTCGCCCGTCACTATCGTGCGGAACAGATATTTTTCGTTATACAGTTTTATATCGGCGCCGAGTTCGGAAAAAAGCCGTCTTATTATCCTCGGCTCATCCTCCGTGCCTGCGTCGCATAATTCGTGAAGCGACGCCTCGAATTCAAACCGTCCGCGCACAAAGCTCGCCGCAAAGCCGCCCGGAAGATTGTGCTTTTCAAGAAGCACCGTCTTCAAGCCCGCGCCGGACGCGCGCGACGCCGCGGTAAGTCCGCCGTTGCCCGCGCCGACGACTATAACGTCATGATCAAAACGCATTATATAAGCTTAACTCCCTTGGGTAAAGAATACTGTAATTTAACGTCGCCGCCGTCCTTGCGCCATTTTACGTAAATCTTGCCGTGCGGCGTCGGAACCTCGCCCTCCGCGAAATCGAGCGTTTTTGTGTACGGATTTATCGTCACCGTGTCGTAGCCCGGAGAGGCGGGTTTTACGCCGAGTATGACGGCGGATAATTCGTACGCCGGGGCGCTCGACCAGCCGTGGCATTCGCTGCGCGGGCTGTCGGGGTTTTCGCACCACGTCGTGCAGTGCATATCGAGCATCTTGCGCCAGCCGTCAAGCAGCTTGTCGGCTCTGTCGTACCGGCCCGATTTTTCAAGTGCGCGGAACATAAAGTAGTTCATGGAGAACGTGCAGCGCGAAACGTCGGCTTCAAGCGTCCGCTCTATAAGCGCGTGCGCCTCATCACCCGTAAACGCGTCGGAGAGGATCGCCCAGAGCGTCGTATGCTCGGAGTAATCGGATCTTGTCGGCGTGTTTTTGAACAGGCCTTTTTCTTTATCGTAGCAGTATTTCACGGTCAGTTCGTTCTGACGCTTTGCGCGCGCTCTGTAATCGGAGGCGGCGCCGGGCTTGCCGCAGTATTCGCAGATCTCCGCCGCCGCGTTCAGCGCCGCCGCGTACATAAGATTCGACACGGTCAACGGCTCGGTAAGGCCGCCCACGGGCACGCCGTTCGGCCACTCGGGGCACCAGTCGACAAACGGCCAGTAGGGCGTCGTGCCGAAAAGTCCGCGCTCGTCCTCAAAGCCTCTGAAGCCCTCCAAAACTCTGTCGACAAAACCGGTCATTGAAAGCACGAACGGTTTGTCGTTTGAATACTGCATATAATCGCGCACCATGAAGATGAAGAACAGAGAGAAATCGGGTATGATCTGGATCGAGGTCGAAGGATAGTTCGCCTGTATCATACCGTCGGGGATCTGAGAATGCGCAAGGTCTGTGATGCACTTTTTCTGCATCGCCGTGTCGGCTGTGAAGCGGTAGGTGAACATCGCCTCGTTTGCGGAATCCATATCATACTGCTGCTGTTCGTAATACGGGCAGTCGACGTATATCTCGTGCATGGAACAGCGGACGGTGTTTATGCTCACGTCCCACATTTTATTGAGTTTTTCGTCCGAGCAGCTGAATTTTGCAATATCGTGCATCGGGTAGAAGTATTCGGAGTATTCCGCCGCCGTCACCTCGAATTCGCCCTCGGATTCGAATTTTACAAAGCGGAGCGCGCGGTACCAGAACGGCTCGAAAACGTACTCGCCGTCGACCTCAACTTCGTCGTAAATGCCGGCGATAAGACCGTCCTTCTCGTCGCGCATATTCTTGTACCAGCCGCCTTTTCCGTCGGGCGTCAGACGGCATTCGGCGTACGTTATTTTAACGGTCGTTTTTTCTTTTGATTTGAGCGTAAATCTCACTTTCGCCGTCGTATATTTGCCCGCGTCGAGCTCAACGCACCTCGGCTCTTTTTTGTCAAATGAAAACGGCTTCGGCGGGTACGTCTGCATCCCGGGGATCGGGCGCTTTTGCAGTATGTACGGCTCGTTCAAGCCCCAGGGGTTGTAGCAGCCGCTCTCCGTGTGCGCTTCGTAATAGTTTGAAATTTCAACCTTCGTCAGCTTCTTTTCGGCGGTATGACGCTCAAATTCGGGTATGGAGGTGTGTACGCCGCGCCCCTGCATAAAGGAAACGGAATCGTCGCGGTAGCACTCCCAGCTCTCGTCGGACTGAAAATCGCGCGCCTCGCCGTCCGCGGTAAACGATGCCCTGCACCACAGCGCCGCGCGGTCGCGCTTGAACGTGGAGATAAACGCGCCGTCGTGGCAGTACAACACCTTTACGGTAATATCGTTTTCGCCCTCGTGCAGCTTGTCCGAGACGTCGACCGTCTCGTAATATCTCTGATACCACGAGCCCTGGCACGGCCCCTCACAGCACAGCGCGCCGTTGACGTATAACTGATAGCGCGTGTCCGCGCATACGTCGATGATAAGGGAGTTGTTTTTCCCCGCCGTGATCTTCTTTTTGAAATAGTAAAAATGTGTTTGGGTGGGACGCTCGTTTACGCGTATCCAGATGCCGTTCATAGGTGTGCTCCTTTTAATTTTGATATTGTATTGTAGGGGAGGGGTCTCCCCTCCCGCCTTGTAGGGTCGATCAATGATCGCCTCTGCTTCTTATAAATCCGATGATCAGAAGGACGATACAGGCGTTAACGCCTAAAATCCATAATATTGATACAACGGATACGAGCCATACTGCTCGTATCAAACCGAAAAATACGGAGGCTATTACTGCAGGACATATATAGAGCAGCAGAGCGCATATCAGAGCGGATCTTCCGTGCGACTTGTGATACAAAACTATACCGGGCAGAAGAAGCACCGCGTTTACAAAACCCATAACGCAGCATACAAGAAAAACAAGATATACGAATACCCCGGGGCCTTCTAAATTCTCATTGTCCGTTATAAACGGCCGCGCAAAATATACCGAAGCTCCGAGCCACAATACAGCGTTTAACACCGTCGCCGCGATTGAAATGATGCGCCCTGTTTTTTTGTTTTTTGACATTTTCAGCCTCCTCTTGTTTTCACGGTCTCCGCTATGCGCATTCGGGCTCTAAGGGGTTCCTCGCTGCGGGCAGCGGTGGGTTTCGCGGATAGCCCGTCTTCATTGTTTTGCGGCTTTAGCCGCGCGCGTCGGCGTCCCCCCACCGCTGGACGCGGCGGGGAACCCCTACCGCCACGCGCGCTGCCCCCTCAGATCTTTGATCTGACGGGAGGGGTAAGAGGGGTTTGGGGAGTTTGAAGGGTGGGCACTTCCCCAAACAAATCGTCGCGTAGCGACACCTTAATCAGTTTAAATACCTACTGATTTTTTCCATTCATCATACATAGCTTTAATTTCATCTTCACTCATCTTTTCGGCTCTTCTCCAAAGAACCGGGAAATGCTCTCTATAAAATGCGGCAGACGCCGTACTATATTCCGATCCGCCGGGATTTAAAAGGCGCTGCATATGTATGCTGCGGACGACGTCGTTTTCTATCTTTTCCTTATCTTCCGGACTAAGTGAAGAGTATGTCTGAAGTATCACACTACCGTCATTTATTCTTTTCTTTATTTCTTTACACACGTCGTCTATGACGGTTTCCCTGCTAACGTCAAGCGGTATGTCGCAGTTGTAAACACCTGCGATATGCGTTCCGTATATACACGGACCGTCTTTGCATTCATATACGCTGCCGGACAAACCTTCATAAAAATCTTCAAACTGATTATTATACCATTCTTTGTATATAACAACGCCGTTTTCGTCCTCGGAAAACGTGACGAATTTATATATCAACTTCCAAATGTAAAACAGCGACAGCGTCTCGTTAGGCGTAAGATATATGACCGGCTTTTTTATAGTATTATGTGATTTTGAATATGGTTGAAGCGTCTTTAAACCTTTTACGTATGAGCCGTGATAGAATATCCCGGGCTTTTTTTCTTTATCGGACATTATACTTCCTTTCCGTTTTAACATCCGCGCTGTGCGCATTCGGGCGCCGGAGGGGGGGTGGCGCCGAATGCGATGTTCCGCCAAAGCGGAACATGAATTACATTTTCTTAATATATATCAAAACGCTTGTTTTTTTCTCACGGAGCGTTAAGGTTATTCCTTTTAACAGTTCCTCGCCGTCTTTGACCCCCGTTTTGCCGCTGTCGGCGTCTTTCAGCTCGTACTTTGCGCCGGATTCGGCGAATGGGAGCTTGACGGTGAATTTATCTTCCTTCGCTTCTTCCATACGGAAAACGAGGAGTATGCTCTCGTTTATATCGGGATCGTCGTAGGCAAACGCCGTCCAGTGCGTTTTATCGTCGTGGTGGCGCCACGGGGTCAGAACGTATATATCCTTTGTCAAAAGGTGCTTGACACTCTTCCACTCGTTATAATTGCGGCGCATCAGGCCGTAGTCGAGCTCTTTGTTGTGCGTGAACTCCTCGCCGTAGTTGTAAATCGGTAAAAACGACGCGCGCACGACGTAGGGCGAGCTGCCCGCGCCCTTGCTTGTGTCAAGCTGACCGACGGTGTCCTTCGTGCTCGAGCCGTGGAACGGGATCCAGCGGCAGAACGTGGACGTCTGCGACAGGCGCATGGCGGACGTTGTGCGGTCAAAATCCGAGCGCATCAGCGGAATCCCGCGGCGCATACTCTCTATATCGTTTCTTCCGCCGCCCGACGCGCACGAATCGACGAACGTGCATTTGCCGTTGTTTTTACAGTATTCTATAATGCCGTCCCACAATGCGTAGTGGCCGCAGATACACTTGTTTTCGGTGATACCGGCGCGCGGCACGCCGAATTTCTTCGCCTCGACGCCGTCTTTATAAGGCCAGGCGAAGCCGGGATCGCTGTTGTTGTCCTCACGGTACATATCGACGCCGTGCTCGCCCAAAAATTTCGTAATTCTGTTAAGCGTCCATTCAAGACATTCGGGGTTGCCGAGGTCGTTCGTTCTGACGTGGCCGTCGCCTATACTCCATTCTTCTTTGTAGCCGTAGTTTTTGCACAGCGCCGGGACGTTACAGACGCGCTCCGGCTCAAACCAGACGAGGACCTTCATGCCCTCTTTATGGCACGCCTCGTTTGACTGTAAAAAGCTGTCGCCGGGCCATTTCTGCCGGTCTAATTCCCACGTGCCGACGGTGCCCCACCAGTCCGCCTCCACGGTGTTGTTGTCGGCGTCGTAATACCAGCCCGCGTCAAACCAGCGGAAATCGGGCTTGACGTCCTCGGCTATCAGCTTGTCAAGCGTCGGCTTCCACGTGAAGCTGCGCTCGGAAATACTGCCGTCCGAATTCGGCAGACCCGTGTCGGAGGCGAAGCACGAGGTGGAGAAGGGCGAAAGCTGCGTGCCTTTGCCGTCCGCCTTCGGCAGATTGTATTTCATGAACCAGGAACGCCACAAATTCGTCGCGTCGTCGTAATTTCTGCCCTTGTACGGCAGAAGAACGACGAGACCCGTACGCACGCTCTCTCCCGGCATAAGCGCGGCGTTGAGCGACACGTCCGTTTTTGCGCGGATGTGCGTTTTATTCTCACCCGCGGAGAAGAGCGCTTCCCACGTACCCGCCCAGCCGAGCGCTATCATCGTACCGCCGTTACCGTGGCACAAATCAAAGTACGGGAAAACTATATGCGTGGCGCGCCCGCCGAGCGACAGAAAATATTTGTCGCCTTTTGTCAGGTCCTGCTCATACGCTGAATACCAGTTGTCGTGGTCGCCCATGCAGCCGCGAAGGACGGGGTCCCTGCCCTCAAAATCGCAGTCGAGCGCGTAAACGTCGGACAAAACCTCCGTCGGTTTATCCGAATGATTTTCAAAATACACGGTATATTCGACCTGACCGAATTCGGTGACGATTTTCGTATCGGCTTTGACAAGCAGATTTCCGATCTCCGCCGTCAGTATAACGCGCTGAAAGCCCGCGCCGCCGACGGTCATTCTGCGGGCGCCTAACCCCTCAAAGCCGTGATAAGTTTTGCCGCCGTAGGTGAATTTAAACGGGAAATTTTCGAAAGCGTCGGTAATTTTACCGAAAACACGGCGTCCCGCCGCCGTGTTAAGTGAATTGTTTTTCATACGTTTTCCCTCTTTATAGTTTTTAATACGCCGTACGTAACGAGCGCGGCGATGGAAAGGCCTACCGCGAGCTCGGTTACGGTGCGGTGATTGCGCATACGTCTCGCTATCTCTGAAAAATCGCCCGCGGGCTCTAAAATATCGTCTTTCTGTCTTGCTCTGTATTCGTGCAGGTATCTTCTGCACGCGGGGCACGTTTTAAGATGCTCGCGCAGGGCCTTGTCCGACGACGGGGAAAGGCATTTATCTTTAAACATGGGGAGCAGATCCCTTGCCATTTCACAGTTGATATTCATTTAAAGCCTCCTTAAGCATCTTTTTTGCTCTGAAAAATATTACCTTTGCGGAATTCTCGCTTATCCCGAGACTTTTGCCTATATCCGCAAACGAGAGCTCGGCGTAAATGCGTAAAACAACGACGTCGCGGTATTTGTTCGGCAGCTGTGAAACGGCTTTTTTCACCGCCTCGCCCGTCATTTTCCTCTGATATACCGTCGCGGGGTCGGCGTCTCCGCCGTCTCCGTCGGGGATCAGGTCTATGTCGACCGTCTGGATCCTGTTCTTGCGCAGATATTTGAAGTACGTGTTCTTCGCCACCGCGGCAAGCCACGTGAATATCTCGCACGATCCGTCGTAGCGGTGGAACGAAATAAACGCCTGATAAAACGTCTCCTGTGTCATCTCCTCGCACAAAAACGGGTCGGGACACATTTTAGATAAAAAGGCGTA
The DNA here is from genome assembly GCA_902797235.1 of uncultured Ruminococcus sp. Lineage (GTDB taxonomy): Bacteria > Bacillota > Clostridia > Oscillospirales > CAG-272 > UBA1248. The sequence continues at coordinate 9,221 of CADBSB010000140.1, forward strand.
TATCCGCTTGAAATATTCGTTGTAAATGCTCTCAAATTCATTCATAAGTTTATACCGGAAGGCACCTTATCGTTACATCAATTGTATTTCTGCATGGCAAGGTCTATATTGCCGTTCGCGATGAGCGTCACCGCGTCGTAAACGTCGGAAAACATAGCGTCAAGCGCTTTTATCTCCTTGTCCGTAAAGTCGGAGAGGACGTAGTCTTTTAAGTCCTGACGCTCCGCCTTGTCGCCGACGCCGAGCTTTATGCGCGGAAAATCCTCCGTCTCAAGCTGCTCGATAATGCTGCCGACGCCCTTCTGACCCGCCGAGGAGCCCTTGCGCTTTATGCGCATCTGCCCTACGTTGAAATTTATATCGTCGCAGACGACTATTATGTTTGACGGCGAAACGCGCTCGGACACGGCAAAGCCCTTTACCGCCACGCCCGACAAGTTCATATAAGTCTGCGGCAAAACGATCAAGCCCTTTTTGCCGTCGAGCTTTATATAGCCGTATAAGGACTTGAATTTGCTTTTTTTGATCTTTATATCTTTGTTCTTTTGCAGCCACGCCGCGAACAGAAAGCCCGCGTTGTGGCGCGTGCGCGCATATGCTTTGCCCGGATTGCCGAGGCAGACGAGCAGAAACTCATAATTCGGTTTTTTTGCTAAACACATTGAATAAAACCGCCCTTTTTGGTAAATATTGTTAGCGAGGAGGAGAAGGAACGGTAATTCTTAATCGAGCCGTTCTTATATTTTTATGACTTTACACGACGTTATGCCCGCCGCGTTTATTTGCTTATCTTTTGTGTTTTTTGTGTTATACGCGCTGTCGCGTATGCGGCTTATGCTTATCGGGTGCGGAGCGTCTTGCTTTGCGTTTGCGTTTTCCGTCCTCGATCTGCCGGTGTATATACAGGCCGCCGCGTTTTTTTCATACGTCTTATGCGTTTACGGCGTGATATTCGTCACTCGCCGCGCCGCTGACCGCGTTGAGCCGAACGGCATAGCGCTGACAAAGACCGACAGAGACGGCGGATATATCATGTATATGGGAGAAGTACGCCGCGCGCGCCCGCGCGACACGTTGTACGATTACGCCTTGGGCGACGTTTTGTACGTCGTCACTCTTCCCGACGGGAGCTTGTGTGCGTACAGATTATAGAGCAGAGCGCCTCGTCGCCGTAAAAGCAGAGGATACACGGCTTGCCCGCGTCGTATTTAAGCGCCTTGCATTTTTTGCGCGGATTGCCGGAGGTGCAGTAAAAATATCTGTATTTTATCCCGCTTTTCTTCGCTTTCTTTTTTACTTCTTTATAAGGCAAAGGAGGCTCGGCGAAGTTCAGATCGAGGTCGAAGATCCTTTGCCTGTTGTTTCCTGTTACCCGGTATATCACGAAAAGCCCGTCCGTCACGCCGTATTCGTACGAGGTGAGTATGAACACCGTGAAGATCTGTAACGAAAGGCAGAAAAGCGCAAATGAGCCGACGTATAAAAACGCCTTTTTGAATATGACGCCGAGCGCCGCGCAGAAAAGAGACAGTATAAGCGCCAAAAGGCATATGACGGCGTATTTGCCTGCGCGTTTTTTCGGTTTGTAAAAATGCTCCATATCACTTATGATATTCGGAACCGGATATTACCGACAGGGCGCGGTATATCTGCTCCGCCAAAATAACGCGCATGAGCCTGTGCGGAAACGTCATTTTCGAAAACGAGAGGCGCAGATCGCACGCTTTTTTCACGTCCTCCGACAGCCCGTAGGACGAGCCGATGATGAACGTTATATCCCTTGCCGCGTCCTCTATCGTCTTTGCAAGCTCCTCGCTCGACATCTGCCTGCCCTCTATACAAAGGGCTATTTTATATGATTTGTCGGGCAGGGCTTCAAGTATCCGTTTGCCCTCGGCTTCGAGCGCGGCGGAAATCTCGCTCTGCGACGGCGACGGTGAGAGCTTCGCTTCCTTTATCTCTGTATTTTTTACTTTGCAGAACCGTCCCATGCGCTTTTCGTATTCGGCTACGGCGTCGGCAAAGTATTTTTCTTTCAAGGCGCCGGTATATATCACGTTTACGTTCATATGAGCCTCGTTATCCCGTACCTGTCGGCGCAGGCTATTTCCATATCGTATAAACCGTACTTATCTTTTGCCGACAAAGCCGTGTCAAGCGCTTTTTCATACGTGTTGTTTTCGGGCGAAAGATGCGCCAACAGCACCCGCCGCGTCCCGTTTTTATATAACAGCGGCAGGATCTGTGCGCTCTGACTGTTTGAAAGATGACCTCTGTTCGATCTTATGCGGGATTTAAGATCCGGCGGATATATTCCGTTTATAAGCATTTCGTCGTCGTAATTCGATTCGAGTATGACGGCGTAGCAGCCGCAAAGCGCGTCCGTCATATCGGGCGTAACGTAACCCGTGTCCGTCATAGAGCCGATTTTCATGCCGCTTTTATGTTCTATCACGTAGCCGCAGCTCGATTTGCTGTCATGGCTCGTCGGAAAGCTCGTAATTATAAAATCCCCGGCGGTCTCCGTGTAGCGCATCTCGTGTGCGACGACGTTTTTCGCGTCTATTTTCGCCGCGGTCGCAGATACGGCGTGGACGGGGAAATCAAATTTTTTGCAGAGGCAGTTTATGCCGCATATGTGATCCGTATGCTCGTGCGTGACGTATATCGCGCAAAGACTGTCAACGCTCTGACCGATCGATGAGAGCGCCTCCTTCACCTTTTTCGCGCTCGCGCCCGCGTCGATCAAAAAGCTCGTCACGCCGTCCGTTATAAAGCTGCTGTTTCCCTTTGAAGAGGAGAACAAAGTGTAAGCAGATACCGCCATCAGCCGAACAAGCCTCCGATCCTGTCAAATATGTCAAAGTATAAATCGAGCAGATCGAGGCTCAGAACGAACGCGAGAGGGATAAAAACGTTCATCAGTATTTTCGCCGTCTTTTTGTTTTTGTTTATGCGCTCGGCTTTTTTTACGCGCTCCTCATAAGGCAGCGTGAAGTCGAGCTGATCCGTCGTCACGGGCTTACTGTCAAATCCGCGGTTCAATACCACCACGGCGATGAGCACGCCGCCGGTGACGATACCGAGCACGAGCGTGCAGACGGGAGTGTTCGGAAAGTACGTGCGTTCCAGGTACAAAAACAGCTGATAAATCAATTCAAACGCGGTGAACAGCCCGAGCAAAAGAAGAAATCTCTGCCACGCCTTCAAAGCCGCGCCGCCTCGCATTCCGTTATGTACGCGGCGAAGGCGGTGACAAGATGACGTATCTCGTCGCGGCTCTTGTCGGGGTAGTAAAGCCGGTACGCCGTGCGTTTTCCGCGCACGCTGACGCCGACGTAAACGGTGCCGACCGGGTTTTCGTCCGTACCGCCGCCGGGGCCCGCGTAGCCCGTGGCGGACACGCCTATATCCGCGGAAAACAGCTGCCTCGCGCCCTCCGCCATCTCGACGGCGCAGCGGCGGCTGACCTCCGTGTATTTATCTATCGTCTCCGCTTTGACGTTCGTCAGTTTCATTTTTACGTCGTTTGAATAAGTAACGGCGCCGCCGTGGAGCACCGCCGACGCGCCGGGCACGTCCGTCACGCTTTTGCAGAGCAGACCGCCCGTGCAGCTTTCCGCAAACGTTACCGTAAGTTTTTTTGCCGTCAGCAGCTCCACCGCTTTTTCAAATATGAGATCACCCATTGTTTTCCACCTCTGTCGCCGTTTTCTTCAACATTTTCACTATATACACGGGCAGCTTGTCCGACTGGCGGTATATCTCGCAGCCGTACGCGTAATCCGGGTAATTGGTGGCTAAGACGCGTATCGTAGCCTCTCTTATCCTTGCCGGCGCGTTATCGAGCTTTGTGCTTATCTCGAAATAATATCCTTTTGACTGACGCTGCGATTCTACCTGCCTCGTTATCGCGTCGTATAACTCGGACGGCGTGGACGGATCGAAGCCGTTATGCGAATAGTAAGTCGTCTTGTCGGAGCAGACCGGCACGTTTCCTATGCTCTTGTCGTGTTCGAGATAAAACGTTTCGTCGTCGCGGCAGAGATACAGATGCGACGAGGCGCCGCGCAGCTCCACGCCGTTGAGTACTCCGTCAAGATCGTCGCCGTATATGTCAATGTTATAATATTTGTCGTTTATAAGCGCCGTGTTCCAGTAGTCTTTCCCGCCGCTTACGATGAACGAGGTCTTGCCCTCGGTCTTCTCATACAGAAGCTTGAACGCCTTTGCGTAGCCGAGCGACGTCGCCTTCCCCTCGACCAGCGCGCCGTACGCCGTGTCGGCGTAAACGCCGCCGGATTCGACCTTTTCGCACACTCCGCAAAGGTAATCGTGGAGCAGCTGGCAGACGAGGAACGGATCGTGCACGTCCGCGATCAGCGAATCCGCCTTTTTGACGGACGCCTTGAATCTGTTCGCGGCTTTTTCAAGGAAACGCGAGCTGTCGTCGTTGTTCGCCGTGTACGGTATCCACACGCGCGTGTATTTTCCGTCGACGATCGACGGCAAAATCACCAGCTTGCCCGATTTTTTGCCGGAATCCGTGTAGCCGTGGCTCTTCAAATCGAACGCGTCCGCGTTTATGTAGTAAAGCGACGGATCGTCGTACGTAAGCGCGCGGACTATGCGCGAAAGCTCGTTTTCCGTCAGAAGTATCGGCATAAGCTCCGTGTATTTATTGCCCTTGGCTATCGTTTCTTTCAGCACGTCGTAAACGTACTGGCCGCGCGCGTCAAGCATATTGAAGTACAGACAGCCGGCGCGTATCTCCGGGTCGCCCAGTATCTTTTCGGACGCCTTTTCGTTGTTGTGCGTCGTCTTCGACACGGCGCCGGCGGTGGCGGCGGAATAGACGACGAGCGCGATGAATACCGCGCAGAAGAGTCCGAACAATATTTTTTTGACTTTTTCTTTCACCGTCTCCGCCCCTTTCTTTATACTTATATCATAGTATATCACAAATATTTGCATATTTCAATAATTGCGCGTAAATTTGAATAATAATTTTATTTTATATAAAGCAAAACAAAATCCCCGTGTTTTAAAAAAATTCAATCATTAGTATTGCAAAATTGCAAATTGAGGTATATAATATATCAGAAATACCGCAAATTTGCAGTTTTTCAAATATCCACAATGCAAAAATTTATTACATACGGGTAAATTGCATGAAAAAATATACTGAAATGACAAAAGAGGAGCTCGAGCGCGAGAAAAAGCTTACGGAGGCGGAGTACTTAGATATAAAGGCGAAAAATTACAGCCTCGATATGTCGCGCGGCAAGCCGAGCAACGACCAGCTCGGGCTTACGGAATCGCTGCTCCATATACTGAACAAAGGCGCGGACTGTAAAACGGAGGACGGTATAGACTGCCGTAACTACGGACAGCTTTTCGGACTTAAAGAAGCGCGCGTGCTTTTCTCCGATCTGCTCGGCATCCCGGCGGACAATATAATCTTAGGCGGCAACTCGTCGCTCAATATGATGTACGACACGGTCGCGAGAGCCATGCTCTACGGCGTGCCCGGATCGGATAAACCGTGGTGCAAACAGGAGCATATAAAATTCTTATGCCCCTCGCCCGGATACGACAGACATTTCCACATCTGCGAATCGCTCGGGATAGAGATGATCCCCGTCGATATGACGCCGGACGGACCCGATATGGACACCGTCGAACGCCTCGTATCCGAGGATGAGAGCATAAAGGGCATCTGGTGCGTGCCGAAGTATTCGAACCCCCAGGGCATAACGTACTCGGACGAGACGGTAAAAAGATTTGCCCGCCTTGACTGCAAGGCAAAGGATTTCCGCATCTTCTGGGACAACGCCTACGCCGTGCACGATCTTGACGATCACGGCGATAAGCTTTTGAACATCTTCTCACTCATGCACGGCACAAAGTACGAGGATCAGCTTTACTACTTTTTCTCAACGTCAAAGATCTCGTTCCCCGGCTCGGGCGTCGCGCTTCTCGCTCTGTCCGACAGAAACCTCGCGGCGACGACGAAGATAATAGAGGCGGCGACGATAGGTCCCGATAAAATAAACCAGCTACGCCACGTAAGATATTTTACGAACGCCGAGGGCATAATCGACCATATGCGCCTGCACGGCATGGTGCTCAAGCCCAAATTCGACGTAGTGCTCGACACGCTCGAAAAGGAGCTGAAGCCGACGGGAATTGCCGACTGGACGAGGCCGAAGGGCGGATATTTCATCTCGCTCGACGTCGCGGACGACACCGCGAAGGAAACGTACAGACTTGCAAGCGAGGCCGGCGTGAAGATAACGAAAGCGGGAGCGACCTTCCCCTACGGCAAAGACCCGCGCGACAGGAATCTGCGCCTCGCGCCGTCGTATCCGCCGCTTGACGAGCTTGCGGCGGCGATACACGTCATATGCGTCTGCGCAAAGCTCGCGTACCTCAATAAAATAAGCTAAATTCGCCGCGAGCGGCGAGCTAAATTATGCTCCGCATAGCTAAATTTGCTGTCGCAAGCTAAATTCGCTGACGCGAGCTTA